>NZ_SDLS01000024.1:0-53377 GCF_004522315.1 Amycolatopsis sp. CFH S0740
CAGGGGTTCTGCTCGTACTTGGTGGCGTCGAGCGGGTTGCTCACCTTGGGCACGCTGCGCGACGTGCTCGTCGGTGCCGAGGACGACGACTCAGGTGTCGCCGGAACCGGTGTGCCCGGGGTCGAGGAGCAGGCAGTGACGGCGAGCAGAACGAGGCCGCTGGTCGCGGCGAGAGCGATGCGCTTCACCCGGTTCATCCTTGCTTGCGCAGGCTGCTCGTGTTGGCGTGGTCTTGTTTCTCGTACTTGGCGATGGCGTCTTGCAGCTTGTCCGCGTACCCCTGTGCGTAGGCCTGTTGCTGCTGAAGGCTGGCCAAGTATGCGTCGGCATGGCCGTCAGCCGCCTTCTTTTGCAGCGTGCTGGCCGGGTCTTCGGCGGGCGGGGGAACGACCTTCAGCTGGTCACCGGTTCGGATCATGTCGTTGAGCTTGTCCGCGATCCCCTGCCACTTTGGCTGCAGCTTCCGCATCGCGTCGACGTCCATGTTGAACCCGCCGCCCGCCGCGGCGGCGTTTACCTTCGCGTCCTCTGCCGCGCGCTGCTGGTAGACGCGTACGCCGTTGGAGTTCATCGCTTCGCCGAACTGCTTGTCCTGGCGGTCGCGCTTGGCCTGCTCTTCCGGGTCGACGTACCCCGCGCGACCGTCCACCGGCTGGCTGTTGCTGGACGACTGCCCATTGCCCACGACGACGCTCCCCCTCGCTCCCGGCGGCACTGTCTGCGACTGCCGATGCTCTGACTGAGCTTAATCGGTCGAGGTTCCCCGTGTGGACAAAATCCCCCAAGCCGGGCAGGCGTCAGGAACCTGTTCGGAGGGTGGCGACGACCGCCGTAGCTGCTTTGAGTGCGACTGCGCAGGGGTCGGCGTAGGAGGGCGACCGCGGGAAGAGGATGACTGAGCTGGTGAACGTCTCGTCGGAGCGGACGCCGACCGCGACTTGGCAACCGCCGTCTGAACGGTTGTCCAGGACGTTGGTGTAGACAGCCGGGTAGCCGTCGATGGAGGGGGCCGGTTCGAAGTAGCCGGTGCTGCTCCGGTTCCCGTAGACGGTGGCGAGGCCGCCCTGCCCGGGGACCAGACCGACGGCCAGCGAGCTGTTCTCGCGGTCGTTCCAGCTGCAGACCGGGGCTACATTGCCGGTGATCTTGCGGTTGCGGACCGCGCCGAAGACCTCCGCTGCCTGCGGGAGCAGGGCGCACGGGTCCTGTTCGTATTTCCGCACGTTGAGCGGATGGGGCACCTGCGGCACCTCGGGTGGCGCGGACGACTCCGAGAGCGGGGCCGGAGCGGCCGAACAACCGGCCAGAACCAGCACGCCGCCGAGCAAGGCCGCGATAGACAGCTTGGTCACGGAACGTATCCTCCCGCACCCCAAACCCGCCCCCTTGTCCCCTTCGGACCAGAGCTATCCTGGGAAATCGTGCTGGTATTGGCGATCGACACGGCTACTCCGGCGGTAACGGCGGGCATCGTTGCCGTCGACGACGCTGAGCTTGTCACCCGGGCGGACCGCGTCACGGTGGATCCTCGGGCGCACGGCGAGCTGATCGCCCCGCATGCGCTGGCTGCCGCGGAGGAGGCTGGGGTCACGCTTCGCGAGTTGGACGCGATCGTGTGCGGCGTCGGGCCGGGCCCGTTCACCGGGTTGCGGGCTGGCATGGCCACGGCGGCTGCGTACGCG
Organism: Amycolatopsis sp. CFH S0740; assembly: GCF_004522315.1. Taxonomy (NCBI): domain Bacteria; kingdom Bacillati; phylum Actinomycetota; class Actinomycetes; order Pseudonocardiales; family Pseudonocardiaceae; genus Amycolatopsis; species Amycolatopsis sp. CFH S0740. The sequence goes on from NZ_SDLS01000024.1 coordinate 1,683, forward strand.
CACGCGCTCGGCATCCCGGCGTACCCGGTGTGCAGTCTCGACGCGATCGCGTCTGACGTCGTACGCACGGAGAAGCCGTTTCTCGTCTTCACGGACGCGCGGCGTCGCGAGGTCTACTGGGCTGCGTACGACGCTTCGGGCGCGCGCACCGACGGTCCTCACGTACAGCGGCCTGCGGACATTGAGACTGACATTCGCGTAGCGGCGGGCGACGGTGCGTTGCAGTACGCGGCATCGGTGGGCGTGGTGCCGATCGAGCCGCGGTTTCCGTCGCCGGCTGGGTTGGTGCGCGTGGCGCGTACAGCACTTCTCGAGCGCGAGGAGCCGGAGCCGTTGACGCCGCTGTACCTGCGTCGTCCGGACGCTGTCGAGCCCGCGGCGCGCAAGAGGGTGACTGCGCTGTGAAGCTCGACCAGCTGCGCCGCGCTGACGTCGGGAAGTGCGCGGAGATCGAGAAGATCCTCTTTCCTGGCGACGATCCGTGGAGTGCGCGCGCCTTCCACTCCGAGCTTGACCAGGGGCATTACTACCTCGCAGCGCGGTCGGACGACGGGGAGACGCTGCTTGGGTACGCGGGGCTCGCGGTGGTCGGGCGACGCGGTGACTACGAAGCGAGCGTCCACACAATCGGCGTGGTGCCGGAGGCGCAAGGGCAGGGCATCGGCAAGGCGCTGCTTCGCGCGTTGCTGACGCGCGCGGACGAGCTGCACGCCGCGGTCTTCCTCGAGGTGCGCACGGACAACGACCCCGCCGTGAACCTGTATGAGGCGCACGGCTTCCAAAAACTCGGCATCCGGCGGCGCTACTACCAGCCCTCTGGCGCCGACGCGTTCACCATGGCCCGCCCCGCGCAGGCCCCGGCACGAGACGAGGTGGCCGGCTGATGGCGCGCGTCATCATGGGCATCGAAAGCTCCTGCGACGAGACCGGGGTCGGCCTCGTCCGGCTGCACGACGACGGCACGGTGGAACTGCTCGCCGACGAGGTCGCGTCCAGTGTGGACCAGCACGCTCGCTTCGGCGGGGTCGTGCCGGAGGTCGCCAGTCGTGCGCATCTCGAAGCGATGGTGCCGACGGCGGAGCGTGCGTTCGCCACCGCCGGGCTGAAACTGTCCGATGTGGACGCGATCGCGGTGACGGCCGGGCCCGGTCTCGCTGGCGCGTTGCTGGTGGGCGTTTCGGCGGCCAAGGCGTATGCGACCGCGTTGGATGTGCCGCTGTACGGCGTGAATCACCTTGCCGGGCACATCGCGGTGGACACGTTGCAGCACGGCCCGTTGCCGACGCCGGTGTTGGCGTTGCTCGTTTCCGGCGGCCACACGCAACTGTTGCGAGTGGACGACATCGCGTCGAGCATCACCGAACTCGGGTCCACTGTGGACGACGCGGCGGGCGAGGCGTACGACAAGGTCGCGCGGGTGCTGGAGCTGCCGTACCCGGGCGGGCCGCCGATCGACAAGGCGGCCAAGCAGGGCAACCCGAAGGCGATCGCGTTCCCGCGCGGGATGACCGGCCCGCGCGACGCGAAGTTCGACTTTTCCTTCTCCGGCTTGAAAACGGCGGTGGCCCGCTGGGTGGAGAACGCCGAGCGCGCTGGCGATCAGGTGCCGGTGAACGACGTCGCGGCGTCCTTTCAGGAAGCGGTCGCGGACGTGCTCACCGCGAAGGCGATCCGTGCCGCGCGTGAACAAAACATCGGCACGTTGGTGATTTCCGGTGGCGTGGCAGCGAATTCGCGGCTTTCCGAACTGGCCGCGGAGCGATGCGCGGAGGCTGGCATTGAGCTGCGCGTGCCGCGGCCGCGCTTGTGCACGGACAACGGCGCGATGATCGCGGCGTTGGGTGCGCACGTGGTGGCGGCTGGTCGATCCGTGGCACCGCTGGACTTTTCGGCGAACCCGGGCCTGCCGGTCAATGTTGTGTCCCTTTAGGACTCACCAGGGCAGCGGCATCAAGCGACACCCCCAGCAGCGCCTCGATCGCCAACGCTGACCGTGCGGCCGCGGAACCGTTTCCGTACGGATTCGCTGATGCGGCAGCGCTGATCTCCCCGCGGAGAATGCGCGCGGCGGTGTCGGTGATCAGTTCGGTATCGGTGCCGACCAGCCAAGCGCAACCGGCTTCGACGGCCTCCGGGCGTTCCGTAGTGTCACGCAACACCAGCACCGGCGTACCGAACGTCGGTGCTTCTTCTTGAATACCACCGGAATCCGTCAGCACGAGCGACGCCAACCGCAGTGCGCGCACGAGATCCGGGTACTCCAACGGCTCGGTGACGGTCACCCGCGCAACCCCGCCCAGCACCTCCTCGACCTGTTCCCGCACAGCCGGATTCGGATGCACCGGGAACAGCACCTGCACGCGCGGATGGGCATCGACGATCTGGCGCACGGCAGTCAGCGTGCGCGTCAACGGTTCGCCCCACGACTCGCGGCGGTGCGACGTCACCAGCACCAACTGCTCGCCCGCTTCGGCGATTCCCATCTCCAGCAAGGCAAGCGCCGGATCGCGCGCGGGCAAATCGCGCGCCGCCACCGCGAGCACCGCGTCGACGACTGTGTTGCCCGTACGCGTGATCCGCTCCGAAGGCACGCCCTCGGCCCGCAGCGCCGCGCCCGCGGCCGCCGTCGGGACCAGGTGCAGCGCGGCGATCCGCGAGATCATCTGCCGCGTTCCCTCCTCGGGGAACGGCGACGCCAAGTCGTGCGTACGCAGCCCGGCTTCGAGGTGCACCACCGGAATGCCGAGCCAGAACGCGGCGAGCGCGCCGGCCAGTCCGGTGGTGGTGTCGCCTTGCACGACGACGGCCGACGGCTGGTACCGGCGCAGCGCGGCGTCGAGCGCGGGCAGCAGGCCGGACACCAGTTCCGCCTGCGTGCCGGACACCCGCGGCGGCACGTCGAGCCACGCGTCGATCCCGACCTCGAACGGGGCCAGCGCCTGCTCGACCATGCCCTGATGCTGACCGCTGTGCACGACCAGCGGCCGCAGCCCGGGCCGGGCGTCCAGGGCCAGCGCGAGCGGCGCGAGCTTCACCGCCTCCGGGCGCGTCCCGGCCAGCAGCATCACGTCCAACGTTTTCACCCTTTCGAGTGTCCCGGAAAACCGGGCTGCCGGCGGGATCACGCCGGCAGCCCGGATTCTTCAGCCGTCCAGGCGGGCGAACCGCCGATTCCGGCGGCGGACGGCGATCAGCGCGACGATCCCGAGGATCACCAGCGCCACCCCGACCGCGAGCCACCAGCCGACGTCGGCGCCGGTGGCGGCGAGGGTGCCCACCCCGCCACCGGCGACGCCGACCCCGGCGCCAGGCATCTTGTACATCGATCCATCACCTCACCGGGTCAGGCAGCCGAACGACGCCGGGAGAAACGCAGGCCGACCGGCACCGCGATCGCGGCGACCACGCCGAACCCGATCCACATGCCTGCGCCCGAGGCGAGCGGCATCGGCGGAGCGGCCGGGCCGCAGGTCGCCGACGACAGGATCACGTCGCCCGAGCCGAGCGCGCCCAGTGCGGCGCCGCCGAGCAGCTTCAGGTGCAGCGCGTTGACGGTGAGGCTGCCGTCGTTGTTCTTGATCTGCTCGTTCAGGATCAGCGTCGCCACGTGCAGCGGGCCGACCTGGACCTTCAGCTGGGTGTTCGCCGCCGGGGTGGCGTCGACCTTGCCGAGGGTGCCGAGGTTCGCGCCGACCAGCGTGGTGCTGCCCTTGACGCCTTCCTGCGTCGCGGTGCAGACGGCTTCGACCGCCTTCACGCCGACATCGCCGGCGGCGGCCTTGAGCAGCGGCAGCCCGACGTCGGCGACGGACGCCTTCGCCGTGACCGCGCCGGAGTTGTCGTCGCGCACGGCGGACGTCTTGATCACGCCGGTGGTCAGCACGCCGGGCACGTTCGCGGAGACCGCGGTGCTTTCCGTCGGGCCGTTGGTGTTCGCGGCCGCGAGCGGGCCGAGATGCACCGCGGGCTGGCCGAGCAGCGTCACGTCGACGTTGACGCCGTAGGCCGACCCGTCGCCGGGAGCGGCGCTGGCCGGAACAGCTCCGGCCAGGGCGATGCTCGCCACGACAGCGGCGAGCAGGCCGCCTCGTCGCACGAGGTGTCTCTTCACTGGTCCTCCGATTTTTCTCAGGGCGAGCCGCTGCGCGGACTAAACCCGCTGAGCAAGAGTCGGCACGCGGATCGGTTATCGGCTGAGGTTTCCGAAATGGCACAGTTTTTTGCCCTCAATCACCACATCGGGTGATAAGAATTCGCTTTTCCCCAGGTTGCGTGAAGCATCACTCTAACGGAGTAGCAAGAGTGCGTAAGAATATGCCGAAAGCTGCTCGGGTGTCCCCGGAATGGGGCTGCCCGGCGCAGGGCGGGAGCCGTCGCGGACACGACCGTGGCCGGGTCCGCCCGGTTCCGCTGGGTTTCTTCTCGAGAGGGTCGTCGTGACAGCAGTCAACGCGCCGGTGTCAGGCGCATCCCGGTTTCCGCTGCGTATGGCGGTGGTCGGGGTGCTCGCCGCGGGGGTGGTGCTGGTGCTCGTGGAACGCGGGTACCGGGAGCTGGAGGTGCGACTGGCCGGGGTCATCCTCCGGATTGTCACCTCATCGGGGGTCTATGTGGCCGGAAACCGGGAATCGGTCTACTTCGGGTTGTCTGGCGATACTCCATTCGGGTTGCGGATGACTCCGGAATGCTCGTCGGTATTCCTTCTGCTGCCGTTGCTATTAGTGACCGCCGCACTTCTGTGGTTCCGGCCACAGAATGCCCGCAGGCTCTTTTTCTCGCTGGGAATTTCCGCGATCACGGTGATCTTGGTTAATCAGTTACGCATTCTCACCATCGTCGGGCTGGTCAACGGGCTCGGCACCGACGAGGGCTACTACTGGGGCCACACGCTGCTCGGCTCGCTGGTCAGCGTCATCGGCGGCGCGATCTCGCTGGTGCTGTTCGTGTGGCTGGCGACGCGGAAGACGAAGGCCGAGAAACGGGCCGCGGCGTGAGCGGCTCCGGCCTGAAGATCCTGCTGTCGGTCACGCAGGCGTTCGCGCTGACCATGAGCGTCGCGTTCCTCGTGTACGTCGTGGTGATCGTCGTGCCGTACCTGCGCCGCAAGCCCGCTCCGGTCGGCGATCCGGCCGACTTCGCCTGGCACTTCTTCGTCCCCTGCCGCGACGAGGAGGTGGTGATCCGCGAGACGGTGAAGTACCTGCGCGGCACCTTCCGCCGCGCGCACGTGTGGGTCGTGGACGACGACTCCGACGACCGCACCGCCCGCGTCGTGCGCTCGGTGTGGCGGCGCAACGGCGGCTACGACCCGAATCTGCACCTCGTCGCCCGTCAGCGCCCGGAAGCGCGTACGGGCAAGGGAGACGCGCTCAACGCCGCCTATCGCGAACTGGACGACTGGCTCGGTCCCGACGCGGACCGGGACCGGGTCGTGGTCGTGGTGGTCGACGCGGACGGCCGTCCCGCGCCGAACTGTCTCGAAGTGTGCGCCGCGGACCACCTGTTCGGCGACGAAACCGTTGGCGCCGTTCAACTCGACGTCCGGATGAGCAACTTCCGCAGCCGTCCGCCCGGCCGCACGTGGTTCTCCCGCGCCTTCGGCCTCAAACTCGCCCAGTTGCAGGACCTGGAGTTCCGCACCGCGATCGCGGCGATCCAGACCTCTCGCGGCTTCACCGGCACGATCTCCATGGGCGGCAACGGGCAGTTCACCCGGCTGTCCGCATTGGACTCGATCGCGGGCGACGAGCTGGCCCCGTGGCGCGGTTCGCTGCTGGAGGACTTCGAACTCGGCGTGCACCTGCTCACCGCGGGCTGGCGCACCGGGTTCACGCCGGATTCGCATGTGGCGCAAGAAGGTCTGTACAGCCTCCGCCGGTTCCTGGTGCAGCGCACGCGCTGGGGCCAGGGAACCATGCAGTGCATGCGGTACCTGCGCCGGATCTGGGACTCGCCGCACGTGTCCACTTTGGGCGCCGCGGAGATGATGTACTACCTGGCGCAGCCGTGGATGCAGCTGCTCGGCTCGCTGCTGTACCCGGTGCCGTTCATCCTGCTTCTCGTGAGCACGGCGGGCGATCCCGGTCAGGTGTGGACGTGGTTCACCGGCGGCGCTTGGATCCTGTTCGCGATCTACGGTTCGTTCGGGCTGCTGCCGTTCGTCGTGTGGGGCCCGATCTACCAGATGAAATGCTTGCGCAGCAAGAACATCTTCCGCGGCATCGGCATGGGCCTGTTGTACGCGGCCTACATCTACACCTTCTACATCACGTCCTGGCGCGCGCTGTTCCGCTTGGTGCGCGGACGCAACGGCTGGGCCAAGACCCGGCGCAACACCGAGGCCAGCACGGGTGTGAAAGTGGCGCTGGACGCGTGAATGCCCGGACCGGAAGTTCCGGCCCGGGCATTCAGCGAGCTGCGGTCAGGACGCCGGTTCGAGGTCGACGTCGTCGCGGCTGACGTACGCCACGCGGTGGCCGAGCTGGATTTCCACGTACCTGGACTTGCCCTTCACGACCTTGTTCGTCGCGACGTCGAAGGACGCTGAGTAGTACTCCGAGCCGGTCAGCCCGCCGACTGAGTACTTCTGGCCCGCGCCGAGCTGATACGGCAGTGGCTTGAGCTCCTGCACCGGAATGTCCTTCGGATACGCACTGGCCTCCGGGTACGCGCTCCCGTATACCGGCACGGTTGTCTTGCCCGCCTTGGGAATCGCGACGAATCCGTCCGCCGGATACGCGGTCGGCGCGTCGTCCGGGTTGCGGAACCAGCCCTTCTGACCGAGGTACCAGATCGCGGTCCAGTCGCCGCGAGTGTCCGCGACGGCGTACTTCTGGCCGGTGGCCACGCGGCTGCCGATGTCCGAGACGTCCATTGTGGACGGATCGGGCCCGTGCATGCCCACATCGGACAGCAGCGGCGCGGACTCGCTCGGCTCGGTGTGCAGCACGACCGACCCGGAACTCCGCTCGGGGCACGGGTTTCCGGACCCGATCTTGTCGCAGCCGGTGAACGCCGGACGGTTGGCGGAGAACTCCGGATCGATCATGACCAGACCGGAATCCGGCTCGCCGTAGTGCTCCAGCGGAGCGCCGAGCAGATCGAAGTAGTGCGCCCAGTCCCAGTACGGACCCGGGTCCCAGTGCATGCTCTTGATCTTGTCCGCGTTCGGGCCGGGCACGTTGTCGTGGCCGAGGATGTGCGCCCGGTCCAGCGGAACGCCGAAGCGGTGCGCGAGGTAACGCACGAGCTTCGCGGACTGCCGGTACATCGCCTCGGTGAACCAGGTGCCCTGCGCGGCGAAGCCCTCGTGCTCGACGCCAAGCGATTTCTCGTTCAGGTACCAGTTCCCGGCGTGCCAGCCGACGTCCTTGGTCGGCACGTGCTGGGCGATCTGGCCGTCCGAGGAGCGGACCGTGTAGTGCCACGCGGTCTGACCGGGGGTCTGCGCCTGCTTCATCACCGAGTCCCAGGCGCCCTCGGTGTCGTGGATGACGATGTAGTCGATCTTCTGGTCGCGCGGCCGGTCGGCCTTGTCGTAGTTGCCGTAGCTGTCGCCGATCTTCTGGAACGGCGCGGGCACCGATTCGCAGGACAGCGACCTCGGGCACTCCGTGGCCGGCGGCTTTCCGGCCTGCAGGCCGAGCCGATCCGCCTGGGCACGGTCCGGGGTGACCCCGGACGCCGCGGCGAGTTTGACGGCCTGGCCGTCGTCGGTCGTACGCGCGGTGCCGCTGTTGATGGTGGCGAAGACCTCGTCGGCAAAGGTGCGCGCGCCAGTGATGTCCTCGGAGCCGCTGTATCGCGCGACGGCTCCGTACCAGTCCTTCGCGCTGTCGCTCTTGACGCCCAACTCTCGCTGGTACTCGGCCAGCAGCGCCGCGCCGCCGCGGATGTTCGCTACGGCGTCCGTACGGAGCTTCGCCGCGTCGGTGTGCAGCAGTGCAGCGGCCTGGTCGATGGTCTGGCTGCCGGGCGGGGGAGTCGGGGCTTCCAGCGGCCGCAGACGCAGGGCCGGGCGAGAGTCGTCGCCTCGGGGGTCTTCGTCGGGATTGTCGAATTCGCTGGTCCGCAGGCCGGCGGTGCGGACGTCGGTGAGATGCATCGGGCCGTACCCGGCGGCGGTGCTGGGCGCGCCGGAATGAGTGTCCCAGCGGGACTCCAGGTACGAGACGGCCAGCAGGACGTCCGCCGGGACGCCGAATTCGGAGGCTGCGTCGGCGAAGGCTCGCTGGCGGGCTTCGTTGGCGGGCTGGGCGGAGGCGGGCACGGCGACCGCGGCCACTGCCAACAGCCCGGTGGTGGCAGCGGCCAGGCGCCACGGGAGTGAGCGGGGCATAGAGGGCTCCAGGGGTGAGATGCCTGTCTGTGCGGATCCAACCAGGAGCCCGGGGATTTGGTGAGGTTTATCCGCCGGATGCGGCCGAACGGGCACGCGGCGGCGCCCGGGCCGCCCGCCGCCTGGTGGAGGGCCCTCGCGCGCGGCCCGGAGCAAACGGGCCGGTCAGCGGCCTCCGCCTGGGGTTTCACCAGGTCCGGCGGACCCTCCTTGCGAAGCTGGCACTCACATGGCTAGAGTGCTAATCGAACGGCCCGGACACGCCCCGGCACCCGCGACGGCGGGGGTGGTATGAGCCGTAACCAGTCATCATGCCGACGCTTTCGACGACCGTGGAGGTCAACCCGGTGAGCGTGAACATCAAGCCGCTCGAGGACAAGATCGTTGTCCAGACGAGCGAGGCCGAGGAGACGACCGCTTCCGGCCTCGTCATCCCCGACACCGCCAAGGAGAAGCCCCAGGAGGGCAAGGTTCTGGCCGTGGGCCCGGGCCGCATCGACGACAAGGGCAACCGCGTTCCGCTGGACGTGGCTGTCGGCGACGTCGTCATCTACTCCAAGTACGGCGGCACCGAGGTCAAGTACAACGGCGAGGACTACCTGATCCTCTCCGCCCGCGACGTGCTGGCCGTCATCAACTGACGCGTCACTCGCAGCGCAAGGACGCCCCGGGCCCCGCTCATGCCGGGGTGCGGGGCGTTTTGCGTCGCACGACAACCGAAAGGTAAGCGGAAAGAGTTATGCCCAAGCAGATCAGTTTCGACGAGGACGCTCGTCGCGCGCTCGAGCGCGGGGTGAACAAGCTCGCCGACGCGGTCAAGGTCACCCTCGGCCCGCGCGGTCGCCACGTCGTCCTCGACAAGAAGTTCGGCGGCCCGACGATCACCCTCGACGGCGTCACCGTCGCTCGCGAGATCGAGCTCGACGACCCGTTCGAGAACCTCGGCGCGCAGCTCGCCAAGAGCGTCGCCACCAAGACCAACGACGTCGCGGGCGACGGAACCACCACCGCCACGGTGCTGGCCCAGTCGCTGGTGAAGCACGGCCTGCGCAACGTCGCCGCCGGCGCCAACCCGACCGCGGTCGGCAAGGGCATCGAGGCGGCCGCGGAGAAGGTCGTCGAGGTCCTCAAGGCCAAGGCCACCCCGGTCAAGGGCCGCGACAACATCGCCCAGGTCGGCACCGTCACCTCGCGTGACGCGACGATCGGCGCGCTGCTCGGCGAGGCCGTCGAGCGCGTGGGCGAGGACGGCGTGATCACCATCGAGGAGTCGTCCACGCTGGCGACCGACCTCGTGATCACCGAGGGCGTCCAGTTCGACAAGGGCTTCCTGTCGGCGCACTTCGCGACCAACCCGGAGGACCAGAAGGCCACCCTCGAGGACGCCTACATCCTGCTGCACCGCGAGAAGATCTCGGCGCTGGCCGACCTGCTCCCGGTGCTGGAGAAGGTCGTCGAGGCGAAGAAGCCGCTGCTCATCATCGCCGAGGACGTCGACGGCGAGGCGCTGTCCACCCTCGTGGTGAACTCGCTGCGCAAGACGATCACCGCGGTCGCGGTCAAGGCCCCGTTCTTCGGCGACCGCCGCAAGGCGTTCCTGGACGACCTCGCCGTCGTGACCGGCGGCGAGGTGATCTCCGCGGAGATCGGCCGCAAGCTGTCCGAGGTCGACCTCAGCTCGCTGGGCAAGGCCCGCCGGGTCGTCGTCACCAAGGACGACACGACGATCGTCGACGGCGCGGGCACGAAGGACGACATCGCCGCCCGGACCGCGCAGATCCGCAAGGAGATCGAGACCACCGACTCCGACTGGGACCGCGAAAAGCTGCAGGAGCGGCTCGCGAAGCTCGGCGGCGGCGTGGCCGTGATCAAGGTCGGCGCGGCCACCGAGACCGAGCTGAACGAGCGCAAGCACCGCATCGAGGACGCCGTGGCTTCCACCAAGGCGGCCGTCGAGGAGGGCATCCTGCCCGGCGGCGGTTCGGCGCTGGTGCACGCGGTCAAGGAACTCGAGGGCAACCTCGGCCTGACCGGCGACGAGGCGACGGGTGTCGCCATCGTCCGCGACGCGCTCACCGCCCCGCTGTTCTGGATCGCGACGAACGCGGGCCACGAGGGCGCGGTCATCGTGAACAAGGTCCAGGAGCAGGGCTGGGGCCAGGGCTTCAACGCCGCCACCGGCGAACTGACCGACCTGATCGCGGGCGGCATCGTCGACCCGGTCAAGGTGACCCGCTCGGCCGTCGCGAACGCGGCGTCCATCGCCCGGCTGGTGCTCACCACGGAAAGCTCCGTGGTCGAGAAGCCGGTCGAGGAGGAGCCGGAGGCCGCTGGCCACGGTCACTCGCACTGACGCGGTTCAGCCTTTGCGTTAAAGCGGGGCGGCATTCCCTTCGGGGAGTGCCGCCCCGCTTTTTGTGGTGCGGGGGTTTGGGCGCAGCTGTTTCCGCATGATCGGGTGGTGCCTATTCGACCGGCGTCCAACGCCGATCAAGCAGTAAACCCGCCATCCACCGTGATCGAGGTCCCGGTCAGATACCGCCCATCCGGACCAGCCAGGTAAGCCACCGCGGCCGCGATGTCCGACGGATTTCCATAGTGCCCCAACGCAATATGCGCCAACTGGTCGCCGGAATGCGGGCCGTCCGCCGGGTTCATTTCGGTGTCGGTCGAGCCGGGGTGGACGACCATCGCCGTGATTCCGCGCGGTCCCAGGTCGCGCGCCAGGCCCTTGGTCATCCCCACCAGCGCGGATTTGCTCGCCGAGTACAGGCTCAATCCGACGAACGGCGCGCGCTCCGCCAAATCGCTGCCGATCGACACGATCCGCCCGCCCTGCTTCATGTGCCGGACCGCGGCCCGGGCCGCCACCAGCGGGGCCTTCACGTGGATCGCCAGCGTGCGGTCGATCGTCTCCGTGGTCAGGTCTTCGACCGGTGCCGCCGGGAACACGCCGGCGTTGTTCACCAGCACGTCCAGTCCGCCCAGTTCGGCCGCGGTCTGGTCGACCGCACTGGTCACCGCGTCCGCGTCCGCGGCGTCTGCCTGCAGCGCGAGGCCTCGCCTGCCGAATTTCTCGATGGACGCGACCACTTCCGCCGCCCGGTCCGCGGCGCGTTCGTAGGTGATCGCGACGTCCGCGCCGTCCTCGGCCAGCCGGAGTGCGATCGCCGCGCCGATTCCGCGGCTTCCGCCGGTGACCAGCGCGACCTTGCCGTCCAGGGTTCCCATGTCCCACCTCTTTCTGTATCGATAACTACATAAATAGCCGCGTACGATGGGTCGGGTCAAGACTTCTGTATCGCTCACTAAAGAAGGTGGTCCATGTCACCCCGCGGCCGCCCGCGCGCGTTCGACCGCGAGCACGCGCTCCACCAGGCGATGCTGGTGTTCTGGGAGCGTGGCTACGACGGTGCGTCGCTGTCCGAGCTGACCGAGGCGATGGGCATCAAGCCGCCGAGCCTGTACGCGGCCTTCGGCGACAAGGAAGCACTGTTCCGCGAAGCGATCGAGCATTACCAATCCGCGTACGGACGGCACACGATGCGCGCGCTGACCGAAGAGCCGACGGCGCGCGCGGCGGTTGAAGCGATGCTTCGCGACAACGCTTGCGCGTACGTGGAACCGGGGCATCCCAAAGGCTGCATGGTCGTTCTGGCGGCTACCAACTGCACGCCAGCCAATGCGTCCGTGTGGAAGTTTCTCGCTGCTTCGCGGGACGAAGTGCGACGGCAGCTTCACGAGCGCCTTCGTCGCGGAGTGGAAGAAGGCGACCTCGCGGCCACTGTGGACATTGACGCGCTCAGTGCGTTGTACGCGACTGTCTTTTATGGACTGACCATGCAGGCGCGCGACGGCGTCAGCCTCGACTCGCTGATGACCGTCATCGACCTCGCACTCTCGATGTGGCCCGGAAACGGCGGAGGGGCGGCGTCCACTGTGGACACCGCCCCTTCCGCGCCGTGATGAAAGTCAGATGTGCGCCATGGTCAGCGCGCGTTTGTCCTGTTTGATGATGTGGTCGCGCTCCGATTCGGACAGCCCGCCCCAGATGCCGTAGGGCTCGTGCACGGCGAGCGCGTGCTTGCGGCACATCTCCAGCACCGGGCACGACAGGCAGATCGCCTTGGCCCTGGCCTCGCGCCGCGCCCTCGCCGGTCCCCGCTCTCCGTCCGGGTGGAAGAAGGATCCGCTGTCCATTCCCCGGCACGACCCCTCCAGCTGCCAGTCCCACATGTCTGCGTTGGGGCCGGGGAGCCTGCGCGTGTCTGCCATCCTGACCGCCTCCGTCATCCGGTCGATGCCATTAGCTGCTCTGCTGTGGTGCCGATACTCCATTCGGTGCAACGGCGGTAACGTTAGAAGCGCGCCAATAGTTGTTCAATAGATCGGCGGCGATTCAGCCGTTAGGCATCCCCCAGATGTGTGAGCAGGGCTTTTGGCTCGGGTTGCCGGGACCGCGAGCGGGCTGGATATTGACCGGGTGGGATCCGGATCAGGCGATGGAGAACCCACCCTGCCGGTGGCCTCGGTCGCCCGCCGGCTCGGTGTCGCGCCGTCCACCCTGCGTACTTGGGACCGCCGCTACGGTCTCGGTCCCAGTCGCCACACCGACGGCAGACATCGCCGCTACGGCAGCTCCGACATCGGTCGTCTCGAACTTATGCAGCGCGCGCTCCTTCGCGGTGCTTCGACGGCGGAGGCCGCGCAGTACGCGTTAGAGCAGATGCCGCGCGCGGACTTCGTGCCAGCGCCTGCCGAGCCCGCGGAAGCGACAGAGACGAAAGCGGCGGCTGACGACTTCGAAGTCCCTTCGCGGCTCGCGCGTCGTTTGAGCACTGCTGCGTTGGCGATGGACGTCGGCGCGGTACAGCGCATGCTCGTTGACGCCATTAGCGAGCTAGGCGTGCTTCAGGCGTGGTCGGGCGTTATCGACCCGGTCCTCACTGCACTCGGCGCGCGGTGGCGCGGTGTGCACGCGGGTGCGGAAGTGGAGTACCTGCTCGCTGAGTGCGTGTACGCGGCACTAGTGCGCGCGACGCCGGTCCTCGACGAGCCTCGCAACCAACGGCCGGTCCTTCTCGCGTGCGTGCCCGACGAACGGGACAACATGCCGGTGTACGCGCTCGCGGCGGCTCTCGCGGGGCGAAGGATCGGCGCGCAGCTCTTCGGCATTGCGCTGCCACAAGAAGTGCTGGCGGTAGCAGTGCGGCGAAGCGCGCCCGCTGCGGTCGTGCTGTGGGCGAATCGGGCGAACGCGGACCCTCGGCTCTTCGCGCGCGTGTCTCGCGGACGGCAGCGGACCCGGTTGTTCGCCTGCGGCCCCGGCTGGGATCCCGCGCTGTTGCCGCCGAAAGTCGAGTTGCTGGCGGATCTTTCCGCGGCCGCCGACCGCGTGGAGCACGTTCTTGTCGGTGCTCCGCGATAGAAAGGTCGAGTGGACGAAGAAGCGCTGACGGCCCTCGCGTTCGGCCCGGACGCCAGGTCGGCAGACCCGATACCTCGCGACGGCTCGCCAAGGCAACGCCTCCTGGCGGCGATCGTGCTGGGCGCCCGCGGCCGATATGCGGCAGCCGCGGACTTGCTCGACCCGCTCCGGCGCGGCAGTGATCCGCTGACGGCCTCGCTGGCGGCGAGCACGCTGGCGTCGCATCGGCGGCAGTTGGGCGCACATGTGATGGCGCGGAAGCTGGATGGGGAGGCGCTGCTGGCGGTCGGGCTGCGCGGAGCGGGGGAGCGGAAGACCTCGACAGGCGGCGGCTCGGGAACGGCTGGCGGTGGGCTGGCTGCGGCTGGTTCGGGCTCGCGGGGCGGCGGCCCAGTCCGAGCTGGCACCGGAGCAGCTTCGCCCGCTCTGGGACCAACCTCGGCCACCGATTCCCCGGCCGGCACCGCGAGCCGCAGCGCACCCGCAAGCCAGGGCAGCCTCGTCGAGCCCGCCGAAGACCCCCACGGGCTGGACCTCCAAGGCGCCCGAGCCGACGCCCTCCTTGGCCTGGCCGCCGACAATCTCGCCCTCGGTCGCATCTCCGCCGCCCGTCGCCTGGCCGTCCGCGCCGCCCAAGCTGACCGGCGCTGGCGCGCGACCATCCGCGGCGGCTGGGTGGGCGCCGAGATCGAGCTCGCCGACGGACAGCCCGAAGCGGCCGTCGCCCCGGCTCGCATCGCCTACGAGACCGCCGTCGCCCGGCACGCTCGGCGACACATCGTGAAGTCCGGCATCGTGCTCGGCGTCGCGCTGCTCTCCGCAGGGCAGGACGGGGCTCGGGAACTCGTCGTCGCAGCCGCCGCGGACGCCGAAAAATATGAGCTCGATTCACTTAGCTGGGTGGCGGACCGCGTCGCCGCTGACTTGGACCACGACCGGGCCGAGGAGTATCGATTCAGGAGTCGCCAGGTGTTGCACGCAGTGTTACGGCACGCGGATCCTGGCGTGATGCGTATCGCACACGAATCGCCGTGGGTGCCCGTCGGACCCGGGTAGGCCTGCGGGAACGGGCGTTCCGGCATCCGGGCTAAGAAACTTCAAAAAAAGCCACCGGATCGTGTCAAGGTTCGGGCTAAAGCGTCCGATAGGGGAAGTGGAATGTCACCCGGCTGCAGGAAGGAAACCCCGTGACGACGGTCTTGATCTGCGACGACCGACGCAGTGTCCGCGAAGGGCTCACCCGTGTGATGTCCGCGGTGCCTGGGGTCAGTCGCATCGACTGCGTAGCGCACGGTGACGAGCTGCTGGCCCGGTACACCCGTCAGCCGGTCGATGTCGTGCTGGTCGGAACGCAACGCGCGGTCCCGACGGGCGTCGAGGCCACGCGCCGGCTCGTCTCCGCGAACCCCCAGGCGAACGTCATCGTCTTCGGAGCCCCGGACGACGCGGGCAGCATCGCGGCCGCCATCGCCGGCGGAGCGCGCGGCTACCTGCGCTGGGACGCTTCGCGGCCCGAACTGGTCGCCGCGCTGGCGCACACCCTGGCCAGCACCTCGGTGCCCGCGCCGCGGCAGCCGTCCGACCCGGGCGTGCAGCTCACCGAGCGCGAGCTGCAGGTGCTGCGCGGCATGAGCCAGGGCAAGAGCAACGGCCAGATCGGCCGTGAGCTGTACCTCTCCGAGGACACGGTCAAGACGCACGCGCGGCGGCTGTTCCGCAAGCTCGGCGTCCGCGACCGCGCGCAGGCCGTGGCGCACGGCTTCCGCCGCGGCCTCGTGTCCTGACCGAGGCGGGGCAAGCCAAAACGGGACTTCCGATCCGATTCCCGCGGTGACGAACGGGCCAGGGCAGCCAAGCCCTGGCCCGTACCTGTTGTCCTGGCCCCCGCACTCGTGCCACGCCCGCGTCCCCACCGCGTAACGGCACTGCCCCAGCCCGTCTGCCTGCGACAATCGCCGTCCGGCCGCGCCCGGCGCGCCGGTCACCACCTCTGGCGGTTGTCTGGTAGGACTCCGACGGTACGGTAGCTGTGACCGGCGCTGGACGGGGACGACCACGCGCCGGATTCTTTGCACGCCTACACGTAACGCTGGGACTGTTGTCTGCGATGGCCACTGTGGGGGATGGACTGGACGAGCCGGTCGCCGCCGCTGTCGAGGGAGACCCTCAGGCAGTGGAGCGGTTGCTGGCCGCCATTCGTCCCCTTGTGGTGCGGTATTGCCGTGCCAGGGTTGGCAGGCAGGAGCGTTCGTTCGCTTCGGCAGACGACGTTGCGCAGGAGGTGTGTCTCGCGGTGCTTACGGCCTTGCCTTCGTACCGTGACCAGGGCCGCCCCTTTCTGGCGTTCGTCTACGGCATCGCCCAGCACAAGGTCGCCGACGCGCACCGCGCCGCGGCGCGCAACCGGGCGGAGCCGGTCGCCGAGATCCCCGACGAGATCGAGGTCGGCGTCGGCCCGGAGCAACGTGCCCTCCAGGGTGAGCTGAACGAGCGGATGGCGCAGTTGCTGCAGGTGCTGCCGGACAAACAACGGGAAATCGTCGTTTTGCGGGTCGTGGTCGGGCTGTCGGCGGAGGAGACGGCGGACGCCGTCGGTTCCACGCCGGGCGCCGTCCGCGTCGCCCAGCACCGGGCGCTCGCCCGGCTGCGCAAGGTGCTTGCCGCCGAGGAGGTGATCTGAGTGACCGATCGCGAAGACCGGGACAGAGACCTGTCACCTTCCGCGCAGGCCAGCGGCCTGACCGGGTACGAAGCGGAAACCGACGGCGACCTCACGGCCATCCAGGCCGACGACGCGCTCCTCGACGCGCTCGGCGGGACCGATCCGGCTGTCGCCGACGGGCTCGGAGACCAGGAACTGAACGCGCTGCTGCTCGCTTGGCGCCGCGACATCGACAGCGAACCGCTCGCCGAGCTGGTCGACGTCGACACCGCGGTCACCACGGTGAAGACCGCCACGCTGGCGCGCAAATACCAAAGCCGCGGCCGGCGCCGCCGCTATCTCGTGCCGGTGGCCGCCGCGTGCGCCGCCGCCGCGATCGCCTTCACCGGCACCGGGCTCGCCGCCCGGGACGCCCAGCCCGGCGACACGCTGTGGGGCCTCACGAAGGTGCTGTACGCCGACCACGCCCGCTCCGTCGAGGCCGCCGCCGCGGCGAAGCTCGACCTGGAGAAGGCGAACCTGGCGCTGGCCGACAACCGGCTCGCGGACGCCCGGCGCGCGCTCGCCGACGCGCAGGCCGCGCTCACCCAGGTCACCGACGCGGACAACCGCAACCAGCTGATGCAGCAGCACCGCGAACTCGCCGCGCAGCTCGGTCAGCCGACGGCCCCGCCCACGGGTCAGACGACGTCGTCGTCGCCCGCTGTTCCGCCGGGACACGATCCGGTCAGCAGCGCGGCGCCGCCGCCCGGACAGTCGACCTCGCTGCCGGGCACCGGCCACACCGACAACCCGCCGCCGGTCACCTCGGTGACGCCGCTGCCGCCGGTGACGTCGACGCCGAGTTCGCCGCCGCCGTCGCCGAGCGCCACCCCGAACGATCCGGGCACGGGCAGCAGTCCGCGCAACGAGTCGTCGCAAGGGGCGCAGGCCCCGAACAGCACCAGCGGCTCCTAGGTTTTCCGAAGGTCCCGGCACGAGCAGTGCCGGGACCTTTTTCGTATCGGCGGGGAGGCGTGATGCTGGTTTTCGGAGAGCCCTACGAGACCGCGAGCGGAACGGTGCTGGTCACCGTCACGCGGGAGGGCCGGCGAGGCGGGCCGGGGCGTGCGGTCGGGCTGTACACGATCAACGCGGACGGCGTGACGTGGACGCCCGCGACGGATCAGGGCCGGATCGCGCTGATCGGCGCGTGCACGGGTTTCGTGGCGGCGGCGTTCGCGACGTTGGCCGTGGTGCGCCGTCCGCCGTGGCCGAACCTGACCGAGCGGGCGATGATCGCCCAGGCGGAAAGCATGAAGCGCCGACGCTGACCCTGGGTTGTCCACAAGTCGACACAGCTGTGGACAACCCCTGTGGACAACTTGTCCGCGCACACGAAGAAGGCCCTGGTGGCCAAGCTCACCAGGACCTTTTCGGACGATCTACTGTGCCGATCATTACTAATCCGACCACAGCCACGGCCGAATGGCTTTCGTAGCACGGTTACGTGCCGCGGGCGGGGTCGGCCTACTTTTGGTCGGATTAGTAAAACTCAGTACGCGCTCTCGTTCGCGGTGACGCCGTCCGCGAAACCGCGGCAGTAGTCCCAGCTCACGTAGTCGGTCGGGTTCGGGTCGAACGCCGGCTCGTGCGGGCGCATCCGGCCGTCGGACAGCAGCTGCTCCAGGCTCGCGCGCAGCAGCGTCCAGTCGTGGTAGTGGGGTTCGTCGCACTCGCCGCAGTCGACCACGATGCCGCGAACCCCGCGAGGCTCCAGCAGAGCCTGGTACACGGCGAGGTCGGACAGGTCGGCCAGCAGCTCGGTGCGCTCGTCCGCGCTGATCGGCTCTTCGAGGTGGTCGTCGGGGTCGGGGATGGCCCGGGCCGGATCGTCCGGGTCGTCCGCGAACGGATCGGGGGGCAACACATCGTGCGGCACGGCCTGCACGCTACCCGCCGGGCCACCCGCCCGGGCCAGGGCCCCGGCCCGGATATCATGAGGGGAAGGCCCGACCACCCTCGGCCCACGCCAGGCACCGCTGCCCGCGACTCCAGCCCACTCCCGCCAGGAAGGCCCTTCGCCCCTCATGACCAGCGAAAGCATCACCCCCGCAGTGCCCAGCAAGTTCGCGATGCTCGGCTTGACCTTCGACGACGTGCTGCTGCTGCCCGCGGAATCGGACGTGGTGCCCAGCGCGGTGGACACGAGCACGCAGCTCACCCGCAACATCAAGCTCAACGTTCCGCTGGTCTCCGCCGCGATGGACACGGTCACCGAGGCGCGGATGGCGATCGCCATGGCGCGGCAGGGCGGCATCGGCGTGCTGCAGCGCAACCTGCCGATCGAGGAGCAGGCGGCGGCGGTCGAGGTCGTGAAGCGGTCCGAGGCGGGCATGGTCACCGACCCGGTCACCTGTTCCCCGGACGACACCCTCGCCGAGGTCGACGCGCTGTGCGCCCGGTTCCGGATCTCCGGCGTCCCGGTCACCGACGCCTCCGGCGCGCTCGTGGGCATCATCACCAACCGCGACATGCGGTTCGAGGTCGACCACACCCGCCTGGTGCGCGAGGTCATGACCCGGACGCCGCTGGTGACGGCGCAGGTCGGCGTCACCGCGGAGGCCGCGCTGGGGCTGCTGCGCAGGCACAAGATCGAGAAGCTGCCGATCGTCGACGGCGCGGGCAAGCTGCGCGGCCTGATCACGGTCAAGGACTTCGTGAAGACCGACCAGTACCCGAAGGCCTCGAAGGACCCGGACGGTCGTCTCATCGTCGGTGCCGCGGTCGGTGTGGGTGCCGATGGCCACAAGCGCGCGATGGCGCTGGCCGAAGCGGGCGTCGATGTCCTGATGGTCGACACGGCACACGGGCACTCGCGGGCGGTCATCGACGCGGTGCGGCTGCTGAAGAAGGAGCTGGGCGAGACCGTCGACATCGTCGGCGGAAACGTCGCGACGCGGGCTGGTGCGCAGGCGCTGGTCGATGCCGGTGCGGACGGGGTGAAGGTCGGCGTCGGACCCGGCTCGATCTGCACCACGCGCGTCGTCGCGGGGGTCGGTGTGCCGCAGATCTCCGCGATCTACGAAGCCGATCTGGCGTGCCGTCCGGCGGGCGTCCCGGTGATCGGCGACGGCGGCATCCAGTACTCGGGCGACATCGCGAAGGCCATCGCGGCCGGTGCGTCCACCGTGATGCTGGGCAGCCTGCTCGCGGGCACCGCGGAATCGCCGGGCGACCTGATCCTGGTCAACGGCAAGCAGTTCAAGGTCTACCGCGGCATGGGCTCGCTCGGAGCCATGCAGTCGCGCGGCGAGGCGAAGTCCTACTCCAAGGACCGCTACGCCCAGGACGACGTGCTCTCCGACGATAAGCTGGTGCCGGAAGGCATCGAGGGCCGGATCCCGTTCCGCGGGCCGCTGTCGAACGTGGTCCACCAGCTGATCGGCGGCCTGCGCTCGGGCATGGGCTTCACCGGATCGACCACGATCGCGGCACTGCAGGAGCGGCAGCTGGTCCGGATCACCGCGGCCGGGCTGAAGGAAAGCCACCCGCACGACATCACGATGACGGTCGAGGCCCCGAACTACACGACCCGCTGATCGCGCTGTTCGCCCGCTCCGCCGCCCGGCACACTGGATCTCCAGGTGACGGCGAGGGGAGCGGGCGAATGCGGTTTTCCCGGAGGTTCGTGCTGACGGCGGCGGCCGCGATGGTGCTCGGGGGAGGGGCGGCTTCGGCGGCCGCGGCGGATTCGCCGGACAGTTCGTTGTGGAAGCGCACCGAGCTGTACTTCGGCACCTCGAAGCCCGGCGGCGGCGAGGTCAGCGAGAAGGAGTTCGCGGACTTCTCGGCCAAGGACATCACGCCGCGTTTCCCGGACGGCTTCACCCAGCTCGAGGGCGCCGGTCAGTGGCGGTCCGGCGGCGGCGCGGTCGTCCGGGAGCATTCGATCGTGCTCGTCGTGCTGTATCCGCCGACGAATCAGCACGCGAACGGCGACCTCGAACAGATCCGCACCGACTACAAGCACCTGTTCGATCAGGAATCCGTGCTGCGGACCGATTCCACCGCGCGCGTCTCGTTCTGAGCGCGGTTCCACCCGAGCAGCAGCAACGGCGTCGCCAGCATCAACGCGCCCGCCAGCCCGAGTGCGCCGCGCGTGCCCATCCACGTCGCGACCAAGCCCCACAGCAGCGTCAGGCCAGCGGTGCTGGCGCTGCCGCTGATCCGCCACGCGGACAACATCCGGCTCACGTACCCGTCTTCGGTTTCCTCGAGCCGGTACGTCGCGAGGACCGTGTTGTACGCCGCCGCGCAGATGATCAGGCCGAACTCCACCGCCATCACCCAGAACAGCCCGCCGGTCCCGGGCGGCACGAACGCCAGCAGCACGACCCAGCACGTCCGGACCGTGGCGAGGATCGGCAGCAGCCGCACCCGGCCGTAGCGGGGGACCAGGCGGCGGGCGAGCCGGGAACCGACCAGGCCGCCGAGGCACGGGACGCCGAACGCGAGTCCGTACTGCCAGGTCGGCAGGCCGAGTTCGCCGAGCAGCAGCACCGCCAGGACTGGCGAGGTGGCCATGATCAGACCGTTGACCAGGCAGGAGTTGAGGAACAGCATCCGCAGCCGGGCGTGCCGGAAGAGGTAGCGCCAGCCTTCGACGAGGTCCGCGGCGCGGAAGGGGGCGGGGCGGGCTGGTTTGGGCTCGCGGGTGCGGATCGTCGAGAGGGAGAACGCGGACAGCAGGTAGCTGAACGCGTCGAGAAGCACAGTGGCCAGCGGGCCGAAGAACCCGATCGCCGCACCGCCGGCGGGCGGGCCGAGAGCGGTCGCGGTCCAGAGCGTGGTCTCGAACCGGCCGTTCGCGGCGAGCAGGTCTGGACCACGCGCGAGTGATTTCAGATACGCCCCGCTCGCCGACGTGAACGCGATGTTCGCCGCGGCCACGAGCACCGATACCGCCACGAGCTGGGCGAACGTCAGCAGGTCCAGCAGGTACGCGGGCAGCAGCGTGAGCAGGGCGGCGAACCGGACGAGGTCCATCGCGATCAGCACGGGTCGTTTTCGCCGGAATTCGACCCACGGACCGAGCGGGAGCGCGGCCAGCGAACCCGCCGCGAGCCCGGCTCCGGCCAGCAGCGACACCTGTCCGGCACTGCTGTGCAGCACCCGGACCGCGATGATCGAGAAGGCGTCGAGGGCGAAGTAGGTGCCCGCGACGCTGACCGCGTACGCGAGCCACAGCCGGTGAAAGTCCTTGCCCAGCGCCAAATCCGTCCCCCTCGTTCAGCCGGGCAGCCAACCATCCGCCCGCGCCGGTGGCAAACAACCGCGCGCACAACCGGTGGTTGTCGCCACCGCAACGGTCCCCCGCGCGCAGGTCACCCGTGCCGACTCGCGACAATGGACCGCGAAGGCGTCAGGCGCGAGAAGGGACATCACGTGCGGGATCTGGTCGAGATCGGCATGGGCCGCACGGCGCGGCGGGCGTATGACCTCGATGACGTGGAGATCGTGCCGTCGCGGCGGACGCGGTCGTCGTCGGTGGTGTCCACCGCGTGGCAAATCGACGCGTACCGGTTCGACCTGCCGCTGGTCACCCACCCGACGGACGCGATCGTGTCGCCGGGGACCGCGGTGGCGATCGGCGAACTGGGCGGCCTCGGCGTGCTCAACGCCGAAGGGCTGTGGGCCCGGCACGCGAACGTCGAGGAGGCGATCTTCCGCCTCGTCCGCGCCGCCGAGGACAGCGAAGACCCGGCCGCGGTCGTGCGCGAGCTGCAGGAGCTGCACTCCGCGCCGATCCGGCTCGACCTGCTGACCGAGGCGATCAAGACGGTCCGCGAATCCGGTGTGACGGTCGCCGCGCGGGTGAGCCCGCAGCACGCCGCCGAGCTGACCCCGGATCTGATCGCGGCGGGCGTCGAGATCCTGGTCGTGCAGGGCACGATCATCTCCGCCGAGCACGTGCAGCGCGACGCGGAACCGCTCAACCTCAAGGAGTTCATCGGCCGCCTCGACGTGCCGGTGATCGCGGGCGGCGTGAGCGACTACCGCACCGCCATGCACCTGATGCGCACCGGCGCGGCGGGCGTCATCGTCGGCCACGGCTACACCGACGGCGTCACCAGCACCGACCGCGTGCTCGGCATCGGCACCCCGATGGCGACGGCGATCGTGGACGCGGCCGCCGCGCGCCGCGACTACCTGGACGAGACCGGCGGCCGCTACGTGCACGTCCTCGCCGACGGCGGCATCACGACGTCCGGCGACATCGCGAAGGCGATCGCCTGCGGCGCGGACGCGGTCATGCTCGGCGCCCCGCTGGCGACCGCGTCGGACGCCCCGGGCCAGGGCCTGTACTGGACCGCCGCGGCGGCGCACCCGTCGCTGCCGCGCTCCCGCGTGGTGGCCGGCCCGGACTCGGACTACGCGGTGGACCTGAAGACGCTGCTGTTCGGCCCGTCCTCGGACGCGGAGGGCGTGGTGAACCTGTTCGGCGCGCTGCGTCGCGCGATGGCCAAGACGGGGTATTCGGACCTGAAGGAGTTCCAGCGCGTCGGGCTGACCGTGCGCGGCTGAGGCACTCGCGGAAAAGGCCCCCTTCGCGGGGGCCTTTTTTGTGCCCGCAGGTCCGAAGCGCGCCAGCCTCCGTTATGCTTTCGTTATCTTTGGAGTTCGGTGTCGCGCCTGAAGGGTGAGCGGATGGCACTGCTGGGGGAGTCCGCGCCGACCTGGTGGCTCGGCGGCATCGTGGTGGGCAGCCTGCTGATCCGGCTGCTCGCGCTGGTCGTGGCGTTGCGCGGCACGACTCCGGCGGAGCGGCCCGCCATCATCCGGGCGCTCGGGGAGCTGTTCCGGTTCGCGCCGCGGCGCAAGACCCGATGAGGTAACTCGTCAGTAACTTAACTCTGGCCTGGCGGCTCCCCGGGGGTTACCCTCTTTCCTGTGACTGCCAGTAACACCACCACCGCGCGGCAAGAACCCGACTACGACGTCCTCGTGGTCGGTTCCGGGTTCGGCGGCAGCGTCGCGGCGTTGCGGCTGACCGAGAAGGGCTACCGCGTCGCGGTGGTCGAGGCGGGCCGGCGCTTCGCCGACGACGAGTTCGCCAAGACGTCCTGGGATCTCAAGCGCTACCTCTGGGCCCCGCAGCTCGGCTGTTACGGCATCCAGCGCATCCACATGCTCAACGACGTGATGGTGCTGGCCGGCGCTGGTGTCGGCGGCGGTTCGCTGGTCTACGCGAACACGCTGTACCGCCCGCTCAAGCCGTTCTACCAAGACCGGCAATGGGCGCACATCACCGACTGGGAAAGCGAACTCGCGCCGCACTACGACCAGGCCAGCCGCATGCTCGGCGTTGTCACGAACCCGACGATCACGCCGTCCGACGTGGTGATGCGGGACGTCGCGAAGAAGATGGGCGTCGAGGATTCGTTCCACGCCACGCCGGTCGGGGTGTATTTCGGCAAGCCGGGCGAGACGGTGAAGGATCCGTTCTTCGGCGGTGCCGGGCCGGACCGGGTCGGGTGCACCGAATGCGGTTCGTGCATGACCGGCTGCCGGGTCGGCGCGAAGAACACGCTGGTGAAGAACTACCTGTACCTCGCGGAAAAGGACGGCGCACAGGTCATCCCGCTGACCACGGTGACGTCGGTGCGCCCGCGCGGCGACGGTTACGAGATCACGCTGCAGAAGACCGGCACGCGTTCGCGGCGGTTCCGGACCACGGTCACCGCGGCGCAGGTGGTGTTCGCCGCGGGCACCTGGGGAACGCAGAACCTGTTGCACCGCATGAAGGACACGGCCGCGCTGCCGAAGCTGTCCGCCAAGCTAGGCGAGCTGACCCGGACGAACTCCGAGGCGATCATCGGCGCGGCGCGGACCACTGTGGACCCCGAACGGGACTTCAGCCGCGGCGTCGCGATCACGTCGTCGATCCATCCGGACGAGAACACGCACATCGAGCCGGTGCGGTACGGCAAGGGCAGCAACGCGATGAGCCTGCTGCAAACCGTTGCCACCGACGGGTCTTCCAGCGTTCCGCGCTGGCGGCAGGCGGTCACGTTCCTCGTCAAGCACCCGGTGCAGTCGGCGAAACTGCTGAACGCGTACCGGTGGAGCGAGCGCACGGTGATCCTGCTGGTGATGCAGAGCCTCGACAATTCCATCACCACCTACACCCGGCGCGGTCTGTTCGGACGGCGGAAGTACACGTCGAAACAGGGCCACGGCGAGCCGAACCCGAGCTTCATCCCGGCCGGGCACGAGGCGAACGTCCTTACCGCGGAACGGATCGGCGGCATGCCGGGCGGCACCTGGGGCGAGGTTTTCGACATCCCGCTCACCGCGCACTTCATCGGCGGCGTGCCGATCGGCGACAGCGCCGACACCGGGGTCATCGACCCGTACCACCGGGTCTACGGCTATCCCGGACTGTCCGTTGTGGACGGTTCGGCGATCACCGCGAACCTCGGGGTGAACCCGTCGCTTACCATCGCCGCGCAGGCCGAGCGGGCGTTCTCGTTCTGGCCCAACAAGGGCGAGGCCGACGAGCGGCCGGAGCAGAGCAGCGGGTACGCCCGGGTGGAGCCGGTCGCGCCGAAGAACCCGGCGGTTCCGGCGAACGCGCCCGCGGCACTGCGCCGCTGACCTAAGATCGTCCGGTGACCACTGCGGCGCTGGACCGGATCCGGGAACTGCACGACGAATGGGCACGAGTCGCCGAGGCGATGCCTGCCTCGGCGTTCGGCGAGCCGAGCGCGCTGCCGGGCTGGACGCGCGCGCATCTGCTCACCCACCTCGCGCGTAATGCCGATGCCCTCGGCAACCTGCTGACCTGGGCGGAAACCGGGGTCGAGCGGTCGATGTACGGCCCGGGCAACGCGCGGGACGACGACATCGAGGCCGGTGCTGGCCGTGCTCCGGCGGAAATCGTGGCCGACCTGGTGGCGGCCGGGAAGCGCCTGACCGACCACGCCGCACGGCTGTCGGACGAGGTGTGGGCAGCGCCGGTCCGGCACCGGCACGGCGGCGAGCTGACCGGCGCGGACGTGCTCACGTTGCGGCTTTCCGAGACCACGATCCACCTCGCCGACCTCGACGCCGGCCACGATTTCGACAGTGCCACCGCGTTGCTCGGCGAGCATCTCGAAGCGGTGATCGGGACGCTGATCCGGATGTGCCCGCGCCCGCTGCCCTCGTTCCGCATCACCGACGGCGTCCGCACCTGGACCCTCGGCGAAGGCGGCGACCTCGTCACCGGAACGCCGGGCGCGGTGCTGGCTTGGCTGACCGGTCGCGGCGACAGTTCCGCGCTTTCCGGGCCGGTGCCGGAGATGGCCCCGCTGATCTGACTCAGCTGGCCTGGCGGGCGGCGGCGAGTTCGTCGTCGCCGCCGACGATGCCCAGTTGTTGCAGGATGGCGAGCCGGTCGGTCTGGATGTCGAGTTCGGCGATCCGCCCGTCAGTCACCCGCGCCAGGACGAAACCGCGCCACGTTCCGCTTTTGCCGGTCGCGAAGCCTCTGCGGTAGTAGCCGGTGTTGGTCGCGGTGAGCGTCACCGTGGCCGCGACCTGGTCGTCTTCGGCGAGCAGTGAATCGACGTCGACGCACAGGTCCGGGAACGCGGTCAGCATCTGCGTCCAGCCGGTGCGGAAGGCGGCGAGCCCGCCGGTCGGCGCGTCGACCACGACCGGACCGGATTCGGTGACGTCCTCGGCCACGACGGTGTCCAGTTCGGCGAGGTCGTGGCTGTTGACGATGGCGAGAAAACGGCGCAGGACGGTCTTGGGGTCGGTCATGGCTCCTCGATTCTTACACTGTAAGAGACGAGGACAGTGGTACCTTACGGCGTAAGAAACGTCAAGGGGGACCAGTGTCCGATCGGAGGGCTCGGCCGCGCGCCGGGCTGACCAGGGAGCGGGTCGTGGACGCCGCGCTCGCGTTCGTGGACGAGCACGGCATCGCCGCGCTGTCGATGCGCAAGCTCGGCGCGGAACTCGGCGTGGAGGCGATGACCCTCTACCACTACGTGCCGAACAAGGAAGCGCTGTTCGACGCGCTGGTCGACCGGCTCGTCTCGGCGCTGGCCGGGGTCGAGCCGGAGCCGGGGGAGCCCGGCCAGCAGTGGCTGGGCCGGGTCGCCCGCGCGTACCGGGAGCAGTTGCTCGCGCATCCGGGCGTGCTGCCGCTCGCCGCGACCCGTCCCGCGGTCAGCCCGGAGTCGTTGCAGGTGATCGAAACCGCATTGCGGCTGCTGGAGTTGCCGCCGGCGCGCGGACTCGACATGGTGAACGCCGTGATGACCTTCGTCCTCGGCCACACGCTCGCCGAGGCAGGCCGTACGCCCGGCGCGAAGTCCGATGTGGACAGTCTCGCGCACCTTGACGAGGACCGCTTTCCGCTGCTCGCGCAAGCCCTGCGGGACGGGGCTCGGCATGCCGAGCGGTTCGAATTCGCCCTTCGGGCATTACTCGCTGGACTTTTCGCAACCCATTCACGGTCTGAGGCGTCTGAATGAACATGACACTGGGGAGAAGGACGTTCCTGCGCGCCGCCGGGTTGACGGCGGTGGGCGCGGTGGCCGCGGCCTGCACGGCGAAACCGGGACCGTCGGTGCCGCAGACCAGCCCGACGACGAGAACGTCCGTACCGCCGAGCACCAGCTCGAAGCCGTCCGGGCCGCCGGACTGGAACGCGTTGCGCGGCAAACTCTCCGGCGACCTCGTGCTTCCTTCCGACGGCGGATTCGCCACCGCGAAGCATGCGTTCAATCCGCTTTTCGATGGACACAATCCCGCTGCGGTAGCGAAATGCGCGAAGCCGGAGGACGTGCAGGCGTGCGTCGAAGCTGCCGGCGGACGGGTTCCGCTCGCCGCGCGCAGCGGCGGGCACAGTTATGCCGGGTATTCCGCGCCGGACGGCGGGCTGGTGCTCGACGTCGGCGGGATGTCCGGTGTCGACGTGCAGGGTGATCAGGTGGTCATCGGCGCGGGCGCGAAACTCGGCGACGTCTACTCGGCGCTGGCGAAGGCCGGCCGTTGCCTGCCCGCGGGTTCGTGTCCGACTGTCGGCATCGCCGGGCTCGCGCTCGGCGGCGGAATCGGCGTGTTGACCCGTAAATACGGCCTGACCTGCGACCGGCTGCAGTCCGCGCAGATCGTCACGCCGGACGGCAAACTGCGCACGGTCAGCGCACAAGCCGACGACGACCTCTTCTGGGCACTGCGCGGCGGCGGGGGCGGAAACTTCGGCGTGGTCACGTCGTTCACCTTCGCCACCGTGGAAGCGCCGACCGTCACGGTGTTTTCGCTGAAGTTCCCCTCCGGTTCGGCGAGCGACGTGGTCGACGCGTGGCAACGCTGGCTGCCGAGCGCCCCGCCCGAACTGTGGTCGAACTGCGTGGTTTCCGGCGGCCCGAGCGGAGCATGCCGGGTCGGCGGGGCGTTCGTGGGCAGTTCGGCGGGCCTGACGTCGGCGCTCAGCGGATTCTCGGTCACACCGTCCAGCCGCACGATGAAAACCCTCAGCTACGGCGCGGCGATGAACTATTTCTCCGGCAGTTCCGAACGGCAGACCTTCGTGGCGTCGTCGCGCATCATCACCGATCCGGTCGACGGCGGGAAAATCGCCGATCTCGCTTCCGGGCACAAGGGAATGGACCTGCTCATCGACGGCCTCGGCGGCGCGGTCGGCGACATCGCGCCCACCGCAACGGCATTCCCGCACCGGAAAGCGCTGGCCAGCATTCAGGTCTACGCCCCGGCCACGGCGAGCAGCCAGGACACCGCACGCAAGTCTGTGTCCACTGTGGTCGCTGGACTGGCGGACGCGGGCGCGCGCGGCGGCTACGTGAATTACATCGACCCAGACCTGCCGGACTGGAAGTCGGCCTACTACGGCGACAACGCGGCCCGGCTGGACCAGGTGGCGAAGAAGTACGACCCCAACGGGGTTTTCAAGTTCGCTCAGTCTGCTTGAGGCGGGGGCCAGACGTAACGCACGTCTGGCTCACCCTCTTCATTTCGCTGCCCGTCGGTGTATTCGACGGCGACGAAACCGTGGCGGCGGTAAAACCGTTGTGCTGGCTCGTTGACCTGGAATGTCCACAGGGTCAGCCCGCCGGGGCGGAGCTGTTTGGCCAAGTCGACCAACTGGTCGCCGATTCCGCGGCCGCGCCACGGAGGGTCGAGATAAAGCTGTGCCAGTTCCGCGCCGTCGAGCACGAGCAGTCCGACCACAGTGGACTCGGCGACCGCGACCCAGGTTTCCTGCTGCGGCACCACGACATTCGCGAACCACCAGCGCACGGCGTCGTCATCGTGGGCGCGGCGAACTGTTGGCAACGCGGCGGAGAACGACCGCAGCCACACGCCGGCGATGTCGCGTGCGTCCGCGGCCGTTGCGTGCCGCAGGTCCACTGTGGTCAGAGGTCGACCCCGGTGAAAACCGTGACCCGTTCCTCGGTTAGGTCGTTCATCGCCGACAGCACTCCCTCGCGGCCGACGCCCGATCCCTTCACGCCGCCGTACGGCATCTGGTCCGCGCGGTACGACGGCACGTCACCGATGATCACGCCGCCGACCTCCAATTCCGCCGACGCGTGGAAGGCCAGCTGCACGTCACTGGTGAACACCCCGGCCTGCAGTCCGTATGCGGACGCGTTCACCGAAGCGAAAGCCTCGTCCACACCATCCACAATGGACACCGCGAGCACGGGCCCGAAGATTTCCTCCGACCAGGCCTTGGCATCCGCGGGCACGTCGGTCAGCAGAGTCGGCGCAACCGTTGCGCCCGAACGGGTTCCGCCGGTCAGCACCCGGGCACCACCGGCCACGGCTTCCTCGACCCACTCGATAATCCGTTCCGCGGCCGCCTCGTCGACGACCGGGCCGACGTCGGTGTTGCGGTCGTACGGATCGCCGGTCTGCTGCGCCTCGACGGCCTCGGTCAGCGCGGGCACGAACTCCTCCGCGATCGCCGCGTCCACGATCACTCGCTGCACCGCGATGCACGACTGACCCGCCTGGTAGTTCCCGAATGTCGCGATCCGTTGCGCGGCACCCTCGACGTCCGGCCAGTCGCGAAGCACAACCGCCGCGGCGTTGCCGCCCAGTTCGAGCACCACGTGCTTGCGCGCCGCCGCGTCCGCGATCGACCAGCCGACCGGGCCCGAACCGGTGAACGAAACCACCGGCAGCCGCGGGTCGGCGACAAGCGCTTGCGTCTCCTCGTTTCCCAGCGGCAGCACGGAAAACGCGCCTTCCGGCAGATCAGTCTCGGCAAGCAGTTCGCCAAGCACCAGCGAGGACAACGGCGTACGCGGGGCAGGCTTGATGATGATCGGCGCGCCGACTGCGAGCGCGGGCGCGACCTTGTGTGCCACCAGGTTCAGCGGGAAGTTGAACGGCGCGATCCCGAGCACCGGCCCGCGCGGCACCCGGCGGGTCAGCGCGAGCCGGGCGTCCCCGGACGGATCGGCGTCGAGCCGTTGCATTTCGCCGCTGAACCGGCGTGCCTCCTCGGCCGCGATCCGGAACACCGACACCGCGCGCTTCACCTCGGCCTCGGCCCACTTCAGCGGCTTGCCGTTCTCGGCCGTGATCACCTCGGCGAGTTCGTCGGCCCGCATCGCGATCCCGCGCGAAACCTGCTCCAGCGCGGCCGCGCGCTGATGCGCGGGAGTGCGCCGGAACTCCTTCGCGACCGAGGCCGCCGCGGCCACCGCCCGTTCCACCTGGTCAGCGCCAGGCACCGCGACCGTCGCCACTTCGCTGCCGTCGAACGGGTGGTGCACCACGAGGGTGCTCGCGCCCTGCTCAGCCTGACCGGCGATCCACGCGGCCCGCGGCTGTGGGGTGATCGTGTCCATGGGCTCAAGGTATTAGGGAGCGCCAGGCCCGGCACGCCGGACTCGGTCCTTCGATTGTGGCTTCTGTCCTGGCGTCGAGATGACATTTGTCGGGGGTCTCAGGCACCCGCCCGGCATATCGTTCGGCCCATGACGAACTCCGTGGCCTCTCGTTGGACCGAAAGCCCGTCGCGGGCCTTCTTCGCGCGGGTCGGAACACCGCGCCGTCCGGTGCTGACCGGCGCGGTGTTCCTTGTGACCGCAGTAGTGCTCGTTGCCCAGCTGGCGGATCCGGCGCTCTTCGACCGCTTCAAGCGCGACGCCACCGCGATCGACGCCGGAGAGTGGTGGCGGCTGCTGACCGGCATGTTCTTCCAAGACGGCAAGATTTTCGGCGGGATCTTCAACCTGCTCGCCCTCGCCGCGGTCGGCACCTTCGCGGAATGGTGCCTCGGCCGAATGTCCTGGTTCGTCCTGTACTTCGGCTGCGGACTGTTCGGCCAGTACCTCAGCTACGTCTGGCTGAACCCGGTCGGGGCGGGCAACTCGATGTGCGTCGCCGGGCTGCTCGGCGCGCTCGCGGTGGTGGTGTGGCGGGCGCGCGAGGCCGAGCCGCCGCAAGCGCTCTACCGCGCCGCGCTGCTGATCGTGCCGCTGGCTGTGCTCGACACGGTGCTGCACGACAACCACGGCATGCCCGCGCTGCTCGGCATCGCGCTGGGGCTGCTGGTCACCGGTTTCGGTAAAGGTCGCGCAGCAGCAGGATCTCCGCGCAGTGGTGGATCATCTCTCGGTTGATGTGCAGGACGAGCGCAGCCATCGACAGCTCCGCGTACGGACCTTCAGCGGGACCACACGGGCGCGCCAGCGCTTCGGCGTCGAGGCTGCGTACGCCGGCGATCCAGGTCGCGTACGCGTCGTCGAGCTGCTTCAGCGCTTCGTCGGCGGTGCCCGCGTACGGGAAGTCCTGATAGGACATCGGCGGTCCGCCGAAGTGCGACGCGGAGCGCATGCCCAGCACGCCGGGGATGATGTGGGCGAGCCGCCACGCGATGGTGGTCACCGGCGGCGGAGTCGGCTCCGGGAACGAGAAATCGACCGTGAAGTCGCCGGTGCCCGGTTCGTTCTCGCTCGTGCGGGGGTGCACCGTCCAGCAGTCCGCGACCGGCTGCCAGAAGTACTCGTCGTCGGTCAGCCCCTCCAGCTTCGGGCGCACGTGGTGCTGCCAGTGCCAGTCGAGTTGCTCGGTCAGTTCGTTGGTCCAGTCGTTGGTCATGCGGGAACGGTAAGCCGGTTCGCGGACAGCGGCTGTCCTCATTGCGGGGCCATTGCCGACGTGACGGGGCCCACCTGGGACGATGGTGGCAAAAGCGCTGATACCTGGAGGTCTTGGGTGGCCACTCCCACCGGTCCGGTACTCGTCATGGACTTCGGGGCGCAGTACGCGCAGCTGATCGCCCGTCGCGTGCGCGAGGCGCAGATCTTCTCCGAGGTCGTGCCGTCCAGCTCGACCGCCGAGGAACTGCTGGCCAAGAACCCGTCCGCGATCATCCTGTCCGGCGGCCCGTCGAGCGTGTACGCCGAGGGCGCCCCGGCGATGGACCCGAAGCTGGTCGAGGCCGGCGTGCCGATCCTCGGCATCTGCTACGGCCACCAGCTGCTCGCCCGCGCGCTCGGAGGCGTCGTCGAGCCGACCGGCGTGCGCGAGTTCGGCCGCACCGACGTGCGGATCGTCGGCGAGGGCGGCGTCCTGCACACCGGGCTGCCCGATCACCAGACGGCGTGGATGAGCCACAACGACAGCGTCACCAAGGCCCCCGAGGGCTCGGTCGTCACGGCCAGCTCCGACGGTGCCGAGGTCGCCGGGTTCGAGGACGTCGAGCGGCGCTTCGCGGGCGTGCAGTACCACCCGGAGGTGGCGCACTCGCCGCACGGCCAGGAGGTGCTGCGCCGGTTCCTGTACGAGATCGCCGGCGTGCGGCCCGGCTGGACCACTTCGTCCATTGTGGACGAGCAGGTCGCCGCGGTCGCCGCGCAGATCGGCGAGGGACGGGCCATCTGCGGCCTGTCCGGCGGCGTTGACTCCGCGGTCGCCGCGGCGCTCGTGCAGCGCGCCATCGGCGACCGGCTGACCTGCGTGTTCGTCGACCACGGCCTGCTGCGCGCGGGGGAGCGCACCCAGGTCGAGCGCGATTTCGTGGCCGCGACCGGGGTCAACCTGGTCACCGTGGACGCGCGCGAGCGGTTCCTGAACGCGCTGGCCGGCGTCACCGACCCGGAGCAGAAGCGCAAGATCATCGGCCGCGAGTTCATCCGCGTGTTCGAGCAGGCCGAGCGCGACCTCAAGGCGCAGGGCGACTACCGGTTCCTCGTGCAGGGCACGCTGTACCCGGACGTCGTCGAATCCGGCGGCGGCGAGGGCACCGCGAACATCAAGAGCCACCACAACGTCGGCGGCCTGCCCGACGACCTGCAGTTCGAGCTGGTCGAACCGCTGCGGCTGCTGTTCAAGGACGAGGTCCGCCGGGTCGGGCTCGAACTGGGGCTGCCGGAGACGATCGTGCAGCGCCAGCCGTTCCCCGGGCCGGGCCTTGGCATCCGGATCATCGGCGAGGTGACCGCGGACCGGCTGGAGACCCTGCGCGAGGCGGACGCGATCGCTCGCGAGGAACTCACCGCGGCCGGGCTGGACCAGGAGATCTGGCAGTGCCCGGTGGTGCTGCTCGCGGACGTCCGCAGCGTCGGCGTCCAGGGCGACGGCCGGACCTACGGCCACCCGATCGTGCTGCGCCCGGTGTCGTCGGAAGACGCGATGACCGCCGACTGGACGCGGCTGCCGTACGAGGTGCTGGAGCGGATCTCGACCCGGATCACGAACGAGGTGTCCGAGGTCAACCGCGTGGTGCTGGACGTGACGAGCAAGCCGCCGGGCACCATCGAGTGGGAATGACGTGAAAAAACGGGGCCCGGAAATGTCCGGGCCCCGTTTTTTGTGTCTCAGGGCCGTCGTTTGCGGAACGACGCGCCGAGCATCAGGATCCCGCAGAACACCGCGCCGCCCGCGATGATCCAGCGGAAGTCGAAGGTCGGCAGCCAGCTCGAGCCGTCGGTGAGGACGTAGCCGGACACGAGCAGCGTCGCGACCCCGACGACCAGCGTGATCCAGTCGACCCCGCGGCGGCGAGCCGGTGCTTCGGGCTCGTCGTAGGAGTACGGGTTCTCAGCCACGGCGCACCTCCACCTGGCCCACGCCGTTGGTGACGTGGAGCGTGATCTTCTGTCCGCCGACGTTGTCGTCGCCGTTGTCGGTCCCGGTGACGGCCGGCTGGCCGACCCCGTTGGACGTGCGGTTCAGGCAGTCGACCTCACCGGCGCTGTTCTCGCAGGTGAACGTCACGTCTGCGGTGCGGGGCACGATGACCTCGGTGTTTCCGGCGCCGTTGGAGACCGTGGTGGCGATCGGCTCGCTCGCGGTCAGCTGGGTCAGGTCGATCTTCATGTTGCCCGCGGTGTGCCGGTAGACCGGCTGCAGTTCGGCCACTGTACGCGGAGTGGCGGACAGGTCGCCGACGCCGCCGCGCACGTCGAGGTTGTCGAACGTGCTGGTCGTGAGCACCATTCCGGCGACCGACAGCGGAATCGCGAGCCCGATCAGACCGCGTGCGCCGCGAGCGAACGCCCCGGCCACGAGCCCGACCCCCAGCACGGCGAGCGTCATGCCGATGATGTGCCGCAGCGAGAACCAGTCGAACCCGTTCAGCGCGAGCGCGACGCCGACGCCGGCCACGATCACCGCGACCCCGAACGTGGCAGCCCCGATCTTGGACCGTCGCACGCAGGGCTTAGGGGAGTCGTTGTAGTCGCCGGTCGGAGGCGGCGGGGGCGCCGGCGCCGCCGGATCGGGCAAATCCCAGCCCGCCGGGTCGGCGGCCAGCGGATCCCAGCCCGGTGCCGCCGCCGCGGGAGTCGGGGTGTCGCTGTTCATCGTGAAAGCTCCGGTTCCGGAAGCGGTTCCGTCCGCCGCGAACGCGACGACCGGCGCCGGTCGGTTGTCCTGCCCGCGGGTGCGATGCAGGAGATAAAGGCACGTGGCGAGCAACGCGAACCCGATCAGGCCGCCGCCGTCGAACCAGCCGCCGCCGAACGTCCACCCGACAACCGGAATCACCGCGACCGTGAGCACAGCCGCGAAGGCCTTCGTCATGCTCGACTGCCCGCGCCCGATCAACGCCTCGAAGCCGGAAACCTCGTCGCCCTCGGAGGGGAAGAACAGCCAGCCGAGCAGGTAGAGCACCAGCCCGAACCCCCCGAAAACGGTCGCCGCCGCCAACGCGACCCGAATCACCACCGGATCAATCCCGTAGCGATCCCCCAGCCCAGCCGCGACCCCAGCAACCTTCCGACCCGAGTGCGGCCGCCGAGGCCTGCTGGCCCAGAAGTCCTTGACGGTCTCCTCGAACCCGTTCAGGGGGTTCGTACGGGGAGGCCGCACGTCGTTCGCACCACTCATGCTTCACAGCATGGTCGATGGAGTGGGGCGGCACATCGGGGAAGGTCCCTGAGGTTATCCCCGAGATGCGGCCCTGGTGGATGGTGCGCGCTGGCCGGGTCACCCCTTGGGGAGGAGGGGGTCCAACTTGGTGGCCAGCTTTTCGGCCATGCCGCAGGAGGCAGAGGTATCGACGCCGCCGGTCACGATGATGAGCGCGCGCGAACTGCTCTCGACCGACATGGAGATCGAGCATTGACCGCTTGACCCCATCGGTTCGGGTTCTTCGATGAAGGGCCGTCCG
Source organism: Amycolatopsis sp. CFH S0740 (assembly GCF_004522315.1). Taxonomy (NCBI): domain Bacteria; kingdom Bacillati; phylum Actinomycetota; class Actinomycetes; order Pseudonocardiales; family Pseudonocardiaceae; genus Amycolatopsis; species Amycolatopsis sp. CFH S0740. Next base: position 36,745 of record NZ_SDLS01000024.1, read on the forward strand.
CTTATTTTTCCGCTGCGCGCCTTGTCGGGGCTGCCGATACCGTCGGCGTAACGTTGTCCTTCTTGCAGGGCGAGCGCTACGGCAGTGGCGTTTGCTCCGCCGCTGGCCTTGTCGGCAGCGCAGGCTTTTCGGCCCTGTGCGAGCGAGGGGGCTGCTTTAGGGAATCCCTCGCCGTTGAGGATCTGGTCCAGGAGGGCGCACTGCTTTCTTTCGGAAAAAGGATTTCCGGACGAGGCAGAGGAGGAGGGGGGTGCGGCCGATGTTGTCCCGTTGGTTTGGGCCGCGCCGTTGACGGTGTTGTCGCATGCGGTCAGCACCAGCGCTGCCGCGCCGATAAGAAGTGCGGCTTTAACGGCCCGAATTTCTTTCACTTGTGGTCAATCTTCTTGTTGAGCTCCGCGAAGGACACTGAATGCGCGCTTTCGGTTTCACGGTAGTTTTTTCGTGCGATGGCGAGAGCTTCTTGGGCGGCGTAGACAGCGTCCCGCATGAGGATGAGGTTGGGGATCATCGCATCGTGGCCGCCGTTCGCTACTTGGACATTGAACCCCGCGACGGATTTGCCGTACGCGAAATTGCCCATTTTTGCATCGGAGGCAAGCAGGCCCACCTCGCTGAGCATCCGGTTGTACCCGCTCAAGAAGAAGTCGCACGCCTTCATGTACGCGTTGAACCCCTCCTCATTCACCGCGAACGACCCGTTCTGCGCCAACGTCTTCAGCGTGTTCCCCGCGGTCTTCATCTTCTCCGCGGCCGCATGGCTCCCCGGGCCCTCGGTCAGCCCGGCCAGGAAGTCGTTGCCCGCAGTGCCCGCTGAGGGAGAACTGCCGGTCGAAGGCTTTTTGTCGTCCCAGACGATTTCTGTCATCTGCTGCTCCTAGGCCTGCTCGAAGTAAGAACGGGTCAGCCGCCGAGAACCGGGGGAGTGATCTTCTCCCCGTCCGGCCCACGTTCCGGCTTGACCTCGAAGACCTCGTCCGGATCGACCTGTGTCGGGATCTTGTTCTTGTGTTCCTTGTCCTCTTCCTTCTTCTTCCCGGCACCCGCCGCACCGGCGCCAGCACCCCCGGCACCCGGCTTTCCGCCCTTTCCAGCGTTCGCAGCAGCAGTAGCGCCGCGCTCAAGCCGCTCAGCAGCGCCCTTGCCGCCGGACTCGCCTGGCTTCCCGGAGCCGCCCGAACCAGCACCGCCGGTCACGCGGCCACCGGCGCCACCTCGACCAGCGCCGCCTGACCGGCTGCGCGGCGTGTCCTCGCCGGAGCCGGAGTTCCCGCCGCCGCCACCGCCCAAAGCGAGCCCTTCCGGAGAAAACCGGCCGCCGATGTTCGGCGTGGTCCGCAGGCTGTTCCCGCCCCCTGACACCGCGGGGTTGCTGAGCGGCCCGGTGCCGGTGTTGATTCCCGGTCCGGGGCTGTAAGGAATGCCCGGGGAATTGCCTCCGCCTGGCGGGAAGGAGTTGACCGGAGGGGGACCGCTCAGCGGCGGGTTTGTTCCCGTGAACCCGGTCCCGGGTCCACCGGTCACCGGTCCACCCGAACCCGGCCCGGTGTAAGGACCGCTCGAAGTCCCGCCGGACACAGTCACCGGCGCGGCACTGCTCGCGTGCGTGCTGTCGTTGTTCATCTGCGGCGGCGGCGAATAAACCGGCTGCGTAGTCGACGTCTCGTGGTACGTCGAGTCCAACCCATGCATCACCTGGACCGCCTGCTGGTGCGCGGCGTCGGCCTGCTGCTGCTTGGCCGCCACGTCGCCCATCGCGATCACGCCCTGCAGCGGGTTGCCGTTCTGGAACTGCTCGGTCGCCTTGGCCATCTCGGCCTTCTGGTCGAACCCCGTCGGCTCCGGCATGTTCTTGTGCGCGTAATCGGCCGCCGCGGACTGCTGGGAGTACCGGTTCGACACCAGCTGCATCGCGCTGCCGGTTTTTTCCGTGTGGTCCGCCGTGCTCTGGAAGAACGAATGCGCCTGCGCAGCGGCGGTTCCCTGCCACTCCGCACCCGCCGTGTTGGCCGCGTCGCGGAACTGATTGGACGCGTCCGCGAGCCAGTTGCCGTAGACGTTCGTCACGCGGCTGCGGTCGTTGATTCCCTCGAAGTCCAGGCCCTCGTTGACCATTTTGTGCAGGTCTTCGTGGCTGTACGACGCATAATTCGCGTCCGGCGCCGGCGCGTCCCCGCGGGTTTGCTGGCCTTGAAGCAGCTGCTGGCCTTGCTGGACCGAGTACTGCGAGGCATTCCGTTCAGTCGCGCTGCGCGTCTCCGGCGAGTCCTCGCCGGCTGCGAAGATCTGGTTCACGTTCTGCGTCCGGGCGTAGTAATCGCCTGCGGACTCGACGTGTTCCGCGCGATGCTGCTCGGTCATCCGGCCTCCCGCCCCGTGTACGCACTGTGATCGCTCGCCCCCTGCATCGTACCGAGTCCCGGGAGGCGGCAGGGAGGTTCGCGGAATTTCCTCACCGGCGGCCATCTGGGGGAGTGGATCAGGGCCTTCCCCGATGTCCGGGCCGCTCCCGCGTGTGACGATGGGACTCGTGCAGGACTTTCTCGACATCAGTGCCCCGGGGCGGGTTTCCTCGACCGCCGAGGAGCCCTCGGCACTCGTGTCCGCCCAGGCGATGGAGGTCGCCGAACCCGAATCGCGGCCCAAGATGTACCGGCGGCGCTCCGGGCGGGCCGTCGCGGGCGTCGCGAGCGGGCTCGCCGATCACCTCGGGGTTCCGGTCGTCTGGGTCCGCGTCGTGTTCGCGTTGCTGGCCGCGCTCAACGGGGCCGGCCTGCTCGCCTACGGCCTGCTCTGGGTGTTCGTCCCGCAGAGCGCCGAGGAAACCGAAACCGCGCCCAAGGCCCGCGACCGCCAGCAGGCATACGGGCTGATCGCGCTCGGCATCGGGCTCGCGATCGCCAGCAGCACGCTGACCGGCGCCATCCGCGGCTGGGTCGCGGTGCCGCTCGCGCTCGCCGCGCTCGGTGCGGCGGTCGTCTGGCGGGAGGCGGACGAGTCGCAGCGGCGGCGCTGGCGCGTCGGGGCCCGCGACGGGCTGGTCGGCGAGGGCGGCAGGCTCGCGGCGTTCGTCCGGATCCTCGCCGGGGTCGCGCTGGTCGCCACCGGCATCGGCTTCGTCGTGTTCGCCAGCGGCGACTTCGACCAGGTCAAGTTCGCCCTGATCGCGGTGCTCGCGACGCTGATCGGCGTCGCCGTGCTCACCGTCCCGTTCTGGCTGCGGCTGGTCCGCGACCTCGGGGAGGAACGCCAGGCCCGCATCCGCACCGACGAACGCGCCGAAATCGCCGCGCACCTGCACGACTCCGTCCTGCAGACCCTCGCGCTGATCCAGCGCCAGGCCGACCAGCCAGCCGAGGTCGCGCGCCTCGCCCGCGGCCAGGAACGCGAGCTGCGCGGCTGGCTGTACGGCCCCGGCGGCTACGGCAAACCCAGCGAAAAGCGGACCAAGGAAGAGGAAGAAGGCACCCGCCAGCAGCTGTCCGAGGCGCTGGCCGCGGCGTGCGGCGAGGTCGAGGACCAGTTCGCGATCTCGGTCGGCCAGGTCGTGGTCGGCGACGCCGAGCTGAACCCGCCGCTCACTGCGCTGGTGCAGGCCGCGCGCGAGGCGATCGTCAACGCGGCCAAGCACGCGGGCGTCGCCGAGGTCAGCGTGTTCGCCGAGGTCGAACCCACCGAGGTCACCGTGTTCGTGCGCGACCGAGGCAAGGGCTTCGACCCGGACGTCGTGCCCGCCGACCGGCACGGCCTCGCCGACTCGATCCGCGGTCGGATGGAACGCCACGGCGGCACCTGCAAGCTGCGCACCGCACCCGGCGAAGGCACCGAAGTCCAGCTCGCCATGCCGGTGAAGGCGGCCAAAGGGGTGGCATGACCTCGCTATGCTCGGGGGCAGGCGAAGCGAGGGAGTGGGCAGTCGTGACGGAAAGCCAGCGGGAACCGGTCAAGGTCTTCCTCGTGGACGACCACGCGTTGTTCCGCGCGGGAGTGCGCACGGAACTCGATTCGATCACCGACGAGGTGCAGGTGGTCGGCGAGGCCGGGTCGGTCGCGGAAGCGGTCGCCGGCATCGCGCGCACGCGTCCGCAGGTCGTGCTGCTCGACGTCCACATGCCCGACGGCGGCGGCGCCGAGGTGCTCCGCCGCGTGCGCCCGGAGCTGCCGGACGTCGTCTTCCTCGCGCTGTCGGTCTCCGACGCCGCCGAGGACGTCATCGCGGTGATCCGCGCCGGCGCGCGCGGGTACGTCACCAAGACGATCTCGTCGAAGGAGCTCGTCCGCGCGGTGGTCCGGGTGGCCGACGGCGACGCGGTGTTTTCCCCGCGCCTGGCCGGTTTCGTCCTCGACGCCTTCGCCGACCGTCCCGGGTCCGCGCCGATCAACGACCCCGAGCTGGACCTGCTCACCCCGCGCGAGCGCGACGTCCTGCGCCTGCTCGCCCGCGGTTACGCGTACAAGGAAATCGCGTCCGAGCTGTTCATCTCGGTGAAGACGGTCGAGACGCACGTGTCGAGCGTCCTGCGCAAGACCCAGCTGTCGAACCGCTACGAGCTTTCCCGCTGGGCCTCGGACCGCCGTCTCGTCTAGGCCGGAGTCAGTTCTTCTTCCGGGGCCACGGCCGGTTTGCGCTGCAACCGCGTCAACGCGACGCCGAGCAGCACCACGACCATGCCCGCGATCACGCGCAGGTTCAGCTGCTCGTGCAGGAAAACCGCGCCCAGCAGCACCGACACCACTGGCAGCAGATAGCCGACCACCGACGCGGCCACCGCGCCTTCGCTCGCCAGCAACTGGTAGTTGAGCGCGAACGCGATCCCGGTCGAACCGAGGCCGAGGACCACCACCGCGATCAGCGCGACCGGGCTCAGGTGCACCGGCGTCAGCCCGCCGAACGGCATGGCCAGCACCAGGAAACCCGTGGCCAGCAGCATCTGCCCGGCCGCGATCGCGTACGGCGAGGAGCCGGTGTTCGACAGGTACCGGCCTTCGTAGACGAAGGCGAACCCGTAGCTCGCCGCCGCGGCGAGGCACGCCAGCGCACCCCAGCTGAGCAGCCCGGACGCCTGCCACGGCGCGAAGATCAGCAGAATCCCGCCGAGCCCGATCACCAGACCGGCGATCCGCGTCGCGGTCATCCGGTTCGACACTCCGAGGAACGGGGCCGCCACGAGCACCCAGAGCGGAGTGGTCGAGTTCAGCACGCCGGTGATGCCGGAGTCCACGGTGGTCTCGCCGACCGCGAAAAGCAGGAACGGCAACGCATTGTGGAAGAACGCCGCGACGAGCAGATGCCCCCACGTGCTCCGTCGCGACGGCAGGCTCCGCCGCCCGATCAGGCACAGCGCCAGCAGCACCACGGCGCCCAGCACGAGCCGCGCGAGCACCAGCTGCACCGGGGAAAGCGCTTCAAGCCCGAGCTTGATCCAGAAAAAACTCGATCCCCACATCAACGCGAGCGCCGCGATCCTCAGCAGCGTCTTCGACTCGCCCACCCCAGGTTCCTCCTTTGCCTCGCTAGCCAGCTTCGCCGCGGCAAGGTGTAAGGACAAGCGAAAATAACTGCAGGGACAATTAAGCAAAGCTGTAGGATCGAGCCATGCTCGATGTACGGCGCATGCAGGTGCTGCGCGCGGTGATCACGAGCGGTTCGATCACTGCCGCGGCGAGGAATCTCGGCTACACGCCGTCGGCGATCAGCCAGCAGCTGGCGGTGCTCGAACGCGAAGCGGGCACGCCGTTGCTGGAACGCGTCGGCCGCGGTGTCCAGCCGACCCCGGCCGGGACGTTGTTGTCCGAACACGCCGAGACGCTCAGCGCGGAGCTAGCCCGAGCCGAGGCCGCGCTCACCGAGCTGAAGGAAGGCCGCACCGGCAAGCTCGCCATCCGCTACTTCGCCACCGCGGGCGCGACGATGGTGCCGTACGCGGTGGCCGCGCTGCGCCGCGAACACCCCGGCGTGTGGCTCGATCTCAAGCTCATCGACCCAGGCGATCCGCTCACCGAGGTCGAGGAAGGTCGCGCTGACCTGGCGATCATCGTGTACCCGCGGCCGTCGGAGCCGGGCCGGGGCATCGAGCTGGTGCCGCTGCTGGACGACCCGTACCGCGCGGTCCTGCCGCGGGCGCACCGGCTGGCTCGCAAACGCGTCCTCGACCTCACCGACCTCGCCGAGGAACCGTGGGTCGGCGTCGACCCGATTCCCGGCGCCTGCCGCGCGATCCTGGAAGGCGCCTGCGCGTCGGCCGGGTTCCATCCGAACGTCGTGGTCGAGTCCGAGGACTATCCGTCGGCGCAAGGGTTCATCGCCGCCGGGCTCGGCGTCGGGCTGGTGCCGGAGCTGGGGCTAGGCACTCCGCATCCGGGAGTGGTCGTGCGCCGGGTCCGCAATCCGCAGCCGAGCAGGCACATTCACGCGGCGGTGGCCGCACGGGTCGCGGGCAGCCCGGCCGTACAGACGTTCCTCGAAGCCATGCAAGAGGCGACCGAGAACGTCGCCTGATATCGGCTCAGACGAACAGCAGCTGCGAGACGCCGATCCCGATCAGGATCGCGCACAGGATCGCCGCGACGGTGAGGATGATCCGTCGCCGCGCCGCCGCCTTCTCCCGAACAGCCTGCGCGGACGCGGCCTGCTGCGCCGGGGTGGGCGTGTACCGGGCGGTCGGCTGCTGCATCGTCTGCTGCTGCATTGGCTGCGCCGGAGCGGGAGCCTGCGGCACCTGCTGGACCGGAAGCTGCATTAGCGGAGCCGGTTGCTGCGGCTGTTGTTGCGGCAGGATCTGCTGGGTCGGCTCTGGGACATTGGGCGGCTGCGCGGGCAGCGGCCGCGACGCCGGAAGCGTCGGCAACGCAGGCGCGGTCGGCGGGATGAACGCGGTCTGCTCGCGTCCGACGGTGATCGCCTTCAACGCGTGCACGGTGTCGTCCATGGTCGGCCGGGCTGCCGGGTCGGCGCGCAGCATCTTCTGCAACGCCCCGGCGAGCGGGCCGGCGTTCTCCGGCGGTCGTTCCGGGGACTGGCCGTCGTCACCGAACGGCGGCACACCCTCGACCGCCGTGTACAGCGTCGCGCCCAGCGAGAACACGTCTGCAGCTGCAGACGGAGGCGCGCCGCGCGTGACCTCAGGCGCTCGGTAAGCGGCGTGCGGACCGCCGCCGGTGATGCCGATGTCGGTCAGCTTGACGCTGCCGTCGTCCGCGAGCAGCACCGTGTTCGGTTCGAGCGTGCGGTGGACGATGCCCGCCGAGTGAATCGACGCCATCGCGTCGCCGAGCTGGATGCCCAGGAACGCGGCCTGCTCCGGAGTGAGCCGGCCGTGCTCGGCGAGGAAAACCGACATCCCGCGCGACGGGATGTACTCCATGACCAGCCACACGTCCTGGCCGTCGGGCAGCACGTCGTACACCGTGATCGCGCACGGATGATCGATCCGCGCCGCGGCCTTGCCCTCTTCCATCGCCATCGCGCGCGCCTGTTCGGCACGGTCCGGCGGCAGGCCGACGGGCAGGTACATGCGTTTGACGGCGACGGTCCGGAACAGCCGCGTGTCGAACGCGAGCCACACGATGCCCGCGCGTCCGCGCCCGATCGGCTGGTCGAGCCGGTACCGCTCGCCGACGATGCTGCCTTCTGAACTCAATGCTGTCCCTGGATCGCTAGCTGGTCGCAGTCGGCGGCGCTGTCGCCGAGCTTTCCGGCGGCTTCGGCTTAGACGGCGACGACGTCTGCGACTCTCGCGTCTTCGACGGCTGTTCCTGCGTCGGAGTGTCCTCCGCAGAAGTGGTCCGCCGCGAGTGCCGCGTCGACTGGGTCTCGCGGGTCGCGCTTTCCCGGGAAGACGTAGGCGGGGACGTAGTGGTTGCTTCCGAAGGCGGCTGTGTGACGGACGTCGGCGCGACCGCGGACGACGAAACGGGCGGCGCGGGCTGCGAAGCGTCCGGCGGATTGCCCGGAGTCAGCAGCCACACGCCGAGCGCGACCAGGCCGACGACCACGACGCCGCCGATGATCGCGGGCTTCTTCCACGCGCCGGGCTTCTCGTCCTCGTCGTCCTCGGGCGCGGTCTGCACGCGGGTCCGCGGCGCGGGCTCCTCGTCGTACGGGTCGTCCTCGTAGTGGTCCGGCACCGGCACCGCGCGGGTGGCGGCGAGGCCGTTGCGGCTCGGGTCGCCGTAGAGCGGCGGCTCCTGGTGGTAGCCGTCCTGCTGGTAGCTGCGGTCGTCGTAGTCGTCTTCCGGATAGCCGGAGCCCGGCGGGTACGGGTCCTCGTCGTAGTACTGCTGCGCGCTCGGGTCGTACTGCTGGGTGACGCCCGGGTCGTCGAGCAGCGTGCCGGAGTGGCCGGCCTGTTCGTCGTCGGGATGCAGCAGACCAGCGGCCGCCGCGCCGCCCGCCGCACCGAGCGCGGCCGCGCCGAGAGTGCCCGAGGACGAGGCCATCATCGTGTCGGCGTCCGGACCGCCGAGCGGGGTCTCGCCGCGCGCGACCGCGGCCAGCAGCTCCTCGCATTCGTCGGCGGTGGGCCGGTGCTGGGTCTCCGGGTGCAGCAGCACCGCGAGCACGCTTGCCAGCGGACCGGACTGCCGCGGCGGGTTGATCTGCCCCGCGGCGACCGCGTGCAGCAGGCTCAGCGTGTTCTCGGACAGACCGAACGGCGGCTGTCCCTCGCAGGCGGCGTACAGCGTCGAGCCGAGCGAGAAGACGTCCGACTCGGGGCCGGGGTCGCCGCCGATCGCGACCTCGGGGGCCAGGTAGGCGGGGGTGCCCGCGATCATCCCGGTCTTGGTGACCGTGACGTCGTCCTTGGCCCGCGAGATGCCGAAGTCGGTGATCTTCACCGTGCCGTTGCCCGCGAGCAGGATGTTGCCCGGCTTGATGTCGCGGTGCACGATGCCGACCGCGTGCGCCTCGCGCAGGGCGGCGGCGATCTGCGCGCCGATCCGGGCGACCTCCATCGGCGGCAGGGTGCCCTTTTCCTGCAGCACCTGCGCCAGGCTGGTGGACGCCAGGTATTCCATGATCAGGCAGGGCTGGCCGTTGTCGTCGGTGACGACGTCGAACACGGTGATCGCGTTCGGGTGGTGCAGCCGGGCGGCGATCCGGCCCTCGCGCATGGTGCGCTGCCGGGCGTCCTCCGCCTCGTGGTTCTCCAGCCCGGGCTGGAGAAGAAGTTGCTTGATGGCGACCGTACGGCCCAGCACCTCGTCGTGGGCGCGCCAGACGGCCCCCATCGCGCCGGAACCGATTTTCCCGACGATCCGGTACCGGTCGGCGACCAGACGACCCTCGTCGCTCACGCGACCTCCCTTTGGGGCTCCGACTTCCCGGGGCGGGACTGTTCTACCCCAAAGGGGTGAGTTCGAACCCGCCGCAGCACCGGAGCGTAGGCACCTGCTGTGGACCGTGTGCCGGTTTTGCCGAGACCGACCCGTGACAAGGCTAGGCGCTCACTCTGCGCACACGCACGCGGCACACTTCGGCCGACCCGGCACAACCACGTTCGCGCAGGTCAGGAGTAGACCGCGGACAGGACGCGGGCCTGCGAGATCACATCCTGCTCGACGACGTCGAACAATTGGGTCACGCGCAAGAGGGTTCCGTCGGCCTGGTGGACCAGCGCCACGGCGAAGACCGAACCGTCGTCCTGGACGTGCAGTTCCTGGACGTCGATCGAGTCGGCACCGCTCCACGCGCGGACCAGATCGCCCGTTTCGCCGCGCGCGGCGCTCGGGCTGAGCAGCGAAAGCGCGTTCTCCGGCTGGTGGTCGATCGAGGCGTAGAACTTGCGCACCGCTTCGAGCTTCACCGGATCCGGCGCGGCCGCGGACGAGGTGGCGGACTTCTTGTGCGATTCCGCCGAGGGCGCGGTGCTCGAGGAGACGGACGACGAAGTGCCGGAAGTGGTTTCCGGGGTCGTGGCGCCCGAGTTCGACGGCGTGGTGGCCGTGGAGCCGGTGTGCTGGGACTGCGTCGTGCTTTCGCTCTGCCCCGACGTCGTGCCGCCGGACGAGTGGACCTTGCGCTGCTGCGGCACGGCCTGTCCGCCGAGCGCTGCCGCGCCGCTGAACCCGGCGGGCATCGCGGCTCCTCCGGCGACCGGCACGGTGGGTCGCGGGCCGCCGCTGAGCAGCGAGGCGGTGACGACGGCGCCGGCGACGAGCGCGCCCGCTCCGACGAGCCCGGCCAGCTTCGCGCGGCGGGCGAGCTTGCTTTCGGGCTCTTCGACGGGTTCCGCGGCCTGGGCGACCGGGCGGCGGGTGCGCGGCGGCAGGTACTTCTGCGGTTCGCGGAACACCTGCTCGAGATATTCGCGGTCGGCCTCGGCCACGTCCTCGAGCAGTTCCGGCGGGATCACGTCCTCGACGCGCACGGCGTCGGGTTCTCGCCGGGTTCGCTGCCGTTCAAGCACGAAAGTCCTCGCTCTGGGGGTTCGGGGCGGGACACGACACGGTGGCGGTGTCCCCGGGGCGGTCCGAGGCGATTCGTGGTCGGCCCGGACCTCGTAGTCGCCAGGTAACCCTGTGCCGACCGGCTGCCGCCAGACTCCGTCGCCGGAATGCCGCCGTCGTACGACGAACGGCAGCTTATGTCACCCAACCGGACGAGGGAACAACCGCTCACCGCACCGCACGTGCATCGGCATTTGCAGACAGTGTGCTGGTCAGCGCCCGTCGTCGGTGATCTTGCCGTTGTCGTCGAAGGTGAGCGTCTGCTGCTCGGTGCTCTTGCTGCCGTCCTGGTGCGTGACCTCGACCGTGTTCACCGTGGTGCCGTGCTGCGGGTCGATGGTGACCTTCTTGACCTCGAAATACGCGACGTCGGCGTAGCGCTTGCGCAGCCCCTGCGGGCCCTGCTGCTTGAGGTCGCCGGACGTGACCGACGAGGCCTCCGACGGGTCGGTCGTGACGTTGTTGAAGAACTTCTCCGAGTTGTTCCCCATCGTGTCCGCGTCGCCGGCGGTGAAGACCGGCGGTCCTTTCGTTTCCCGCTCAGCGGGAGTGACCGGCGGCTTCTGCGGCGGCTCGCTGGACGAGGGCGAGTCCGTGGTGGTCGGCGCGGACGTGCTGCTGCCGGTGCCGGGGACCGCCGACGTGGTCACGCCTGCCGAACTGCTGCTCGCGGAACTGTCGGGTCCGGAGCCCTGCTGCGGATGCGTGCCGTTGTCCGAGGTGACGCCGTCCGGGCTGGTGCTGGAGTCGCTGCGCGGGACGCTGCCGCCGACCCCGCCGTGCTGCCCGTTCGGGATGAGCGCGCTGAGGTTCGGGTTGCCGCCGTTCTGCCTGCCGGGCCAGCCACCGCCGCCGACCGCGTCGGTCGTCGTGGTGGTGGGCCCGCCGACCAGGAACGTCCCGGCGAACAGCAGTCCGACGACCACCGCGCCGGACGCGCCGGTGGCGAACCACGCGGCCTTGCGCCAGGTCTTCGGCGGGGTGACCGACGCGGGCACCGAGCCGAGATCGAACGTGCCGAGGCCGTCCAGCAGCGGCGCGGCGTACACGCGCACCTCGTCGTCCTGCTGCTCTTGGTTTTCCCGCGCCGATACGGCCGGTTCGCCGAGCGTGACGCGCTGGCGCCGGGGCGGTTCCTCCGCGACCGGGTTCAGCTCGACCCGCTCGCGGGGGCTTTCCGGCCGGTTGGCCAGCGCGGCGGACGTGGTGGCGACGCGTTCCTGCCGGGTGCGCCGGGTCGGCTGGGGGAGTGCGCTTTCCGGCGGGGCGAAGGCGCGGTGCTCCTCGGGGATCCGGTCCTGCGGGGGAGCGAAGGCGGCGCGGGATTCGGGCTGACGGGCCAGCGGGGCCGCGACCTGCTGGTCTTGGGGAGCGGCTGGCTGGGCGGCGGTCTGGCGGCCGCGGGATTCGGACGGCTGTCCGGGGAAAGCAGCAGTCTGGCGAGGCTCGGCCAGCCGGTCCGGGGCGGAGGCCCGGCGGCGCGGGGGTTCGGCGGGGGCGCGGCGATCGCTCGTCGCCCGGCGGCGCTGCGGCTGCGGCAACGGCGGTTCGCCGATCGGCAACGTGCCGCTCGCGGTGGGGAAAACCGGCGGGTTGGGGGCCGGGCGGTTCCCGTCGTCGGGCACGCGGTTCGCGCGCGGGGCCGGTGCGCCGCGCAGCCGCGGGTTCTCGCTGCCTCGCTGCACCGGGGCACCGTCGACGGCAGGCGCGGCACCGGTGCGGTGCCGGTGATGTCCGGCGGTGCGGGGCGGCACCACCGGGGTCCAGGTGCCGTCGGCGCGGACGCGGTGCCGTCCGGGAACGGTGACCTCGGCGTCCGACACCGCGCCGGGACGGTCCGCGTGCCGCCGACCGCCCATCGTGTTTCCCGTCATGCCGGTCCGACCCCTCCGCGAGGGGGGCGTGACGGCGCCGGAGCGGCCGTCAACCCGAACGGAGCAGGGACGAGGAGAACGACGCTTGCGTCCACACTTGCGAACTCCCGCGCAAATGCACGCGCACGCGGAGAACGGCGCGCGGAGCCGCAGCTCCCGCGCGTCCTCCGGGCATAGCCCGGCATAGACGCCAGGGTCCTCACGGACTTCACAGTAGGAAACCGGCAGGCGAATGTCTTCACCCATCCTGCAACTTGCACCGGTTTCACTCGACCGGGCGCGCCCGAACGGGCGGCACGTCACGCAGCGCAGCGTCCCGCCCGGCGTTTGCCCAGTTCGGGGGCTGGTCAGCCGCCGCTGCGGTACTTCGCCTGCGTGGACTGGAGGGCCTTCATCGACGTCGCGCCGCTACCGACCGCGATGACGATGGCGAGAACGTCCAGCACGACGTTGCCGGAAGTGAGCAGCCACGCGAACAGCGAGGCCGCCGTGGCGCCGCCGGCCAGAGCCCAGCGGCTGCGCACGTACTGCGCCACCGGGGCCCCGCCCGCCCGCTTGCCCGCCGCGTTGTTCAGCAGCGCCAGGTAGCCGACGTGGCCGAGGGCCGCCAGCACGCTCGCGATCGCGATGATGACGGCGATGAGGTTAATCATGTGTCCAGTCTGCCCGGTTTCCCTGCCGCGCGAATCGGGGATGCCCCGGATACCGGGTCAGCGGCCCAGCCTGCCGCGCCCGAGGTTCAGCAGCAGCATCGCCAGCTGACGGCCCTCCGGACCCAGTTCGCGGTAGCGCGCCAGCACGTCCATCTCGCGGTTGTAGACGATTTTCGTGCCGCCCGCGGCCATCCGGGCCGCGCCGATGGTCTTCGACACCTCGACCCGGCGCTTCACGAGCCGGAGGATTTCGGAGTCGAGCCAGTCGATCTCCTCGCGAAGCGACGAGATGTCCTCGCCCGCCGGGGTGTGCTCGGCGGGCTGTCCGTCGGCGTTCTGCGTCTGCGCGTTCATCGGGACCTCTCTGAAGTCCGGACTCCCTGTCCCAGGGACGGCGAAAGCCCCGGGTCCAGTGGACTCCGGGGCTGCGGGTGATGGCGGGTGGGGCACTACGCGATCACGGGAGCCGGAGTCCGGGTCCCGTAAAAAAATCGCTCGCTGCTGTGCCGCACGGATTCAGTATGGCACAGGCGCGCCCGGCCGCCCGCGGAACGCCCGCACCCGCGCGTGCAGCACCAGGCTGATGAACAGCCAGAACAACGGCATCGCCGGCCAGAAGAAGAACGCGCCGCCGATCGCCCAGCGAACGATCAGCAAGGTCGCGAGCACGGCGACGATGCCGAGGTGGACGCGCAGCGCCGGATGTTCGCGCAGCGCGGCCCGGGTCAGCGGCCAGCCGCCGCCGCGCGGCCGGGCAGGCGCCGTCCGGGGGAGATCGGCGGTGAGTTCGCCGAGTTCGTCGGTGTAGCGGGTGGCGTAGACCGTGCGCAGCCGCTCTTCCACCTCTTCGAGAGTGAGCCGTCCGTCGGAACCGGCGGCCTGGATGGTCTCGGCGACGCGCTCGCGATCGCCGTCGGAAGCCCTCAGCCGGGCGGGAATCTTGTCGTCCATGCCATTCGATGCTCCGCGCCGCGGCGGCGTCGCGCGTCGGACGCGAGGCGACACTGCGGCGTACGTCCGGAAGCGCAGGCCGACCCCGTGGCTGTTCCGGGACTGTCGTACCCCCGGGGTAGCGTTGACAGACGATGGACACCCTCTTCGATCTCCCCGCAGACCCGCCCGCCCGCGCTGCCCGGCCGGGAACCGCAGACCTGCTCGAGGACCTCAACCCCGCCCAGCGCGAGGCGGTGACGCACGCCGGAGGTCCGCTGCTGGTCGTCGCGGGAGCCGGATCGGGCAAGACGCGCGTGCTCACGCGCCGGATCGCCTACCTGCTCGGCCAGCGCGGCGTGCATCCGGGCGAGATCATGGCGATCACGTTCACCAACAAGGCCGCCGCCGAGATGCGCGAACGCGTCGCGGCGCTCGTCGGCAAACGCGCGAACGCGATGTGGGTGTCCACGTTCCACTCGATGTGCGTGCGGATCCTGCGCCGCGAGGCGAAAACGCTCGGCATGTCGTCGAGTTTCTCCATCTACGACTCGGACGACACGAAGCGGCTCATCACGCTCGTGGCGCGCGATCTCGACATCGACCCGAAGAAGTACGCCGCGCGCACGCTCGCGGTGCACATCTCGAACCTGAAGAACGAACTGGTCGATCCGGACGACGCGGCCTCGAAGGCGGCGAACGACCTGGAGCGGCGGGTCGCCGAGGTCTACACCGAGTACCAGCGCAGGCTGGCGAGCGCGAACGCGTTCGACTTCGACGACCTGATCATGCGGACAGTGTCGTTGCTGCAAGCGTTCCCGGACGTCGCGGAGTACTACCGGCGGCGCTTCCGGCACGTCCTGGTCGACGAGTACCAGGACACCAACCACGCGCAGTACACCCTGGTGCGCGCGCTCGCCGGCACCGAAGCCACGGACACCGGGATCGAGCCCGCCGAACTGTGCGTGGTGGGTGACGCGGACCAGTCCATCTACGCCTTCCGCGGCGCCACCATCCGCAACATCGAGGAATTCGAACGCGACTTCCCGAACGCGCACACGATTCTGCTGGAGCAGAACTACCGTTCCACGCAAACGATCCTGTCCGCGGCCAACGCGGTGATCGCCCGCAACCCCAACCGGCGAGCCAAGCGGCTGTGGACCGATTCGGGCGACGGCGAGAAGATCGTCGGCTACGTGTCGGACAACGACCACGACGAGGCCGCGTTCGTCGCGGGGGAGATCGACTCGCTGGCGGAGAAGGGCGAGGCGGACTACTCGGACGTCGCGGTGTTCTACCGCACCAACAACCAGTCGCGAGTGTTCGAGGAAATCTTCATCCGGCTCGGCCTGCCGTACAAGGTCGTCGGCGGCGTGCGGTTCTATGAACGGCGCGAAGTGCGCGACATGATCGCGTACCTGCGGGTCCTCGCGAATCCCGATGACACGGTCAGCCTGCGCCGGATTCTCAACGTCCCCAAGCGCGGCATCGGCGACCGAGCCGAAGCAGTCGTGGCGACGCACGCGGAGCGGGAGCGCATCTCGTTCTGGGCCGCATTGCGCGACGCGGTGGACGACAAGGTGGCGCTGCTGAACCCGCGCTCGGCCAAGGCGATCACCGGCTTCGTGACGCTGCTGGACGAACTGCAGGAGATGGCGTCGTCCGGCACCGAGGTCCACGACCTGCTCGAAGCGGTCCTGGAGCGCACCGGCTACCGCGCGGAGCTCGAGGAATCGGACGACCCGCAGGACGCGTCGCGCGTCGAAAACCTCACCGAACTGGTGACGGTGGCACGCGAATTCGCCGAGTTCACCGCCGAGGTCACCAACGACGAAAACGCGGAACTGGTCCTGGACGACGGCGTCCCCGCCCCAGGTTCTCTGCCTGCCTTCCTGGAACGAGTCTCGCTCGTCGCAGACGCCGACTCGATCCCGTCCCCAGACGGCGGCGAAGAAGGCGACGGCGGCGCGGGCGTGGTCACCCTGATGACCGTGCACACCGCCAAGGGCCTGGAATACCCAGTCGTCTTCTGCACCGGCTGGGAAGACGGAGTCTTCCCGCACATGCGCGCCCTGGGCGACCCGGCTGAACTGGCCGAGGAACGCCGCCTGGCCTACGTGGCGATCACCCGTGCGCGGCAACGACTTTACGTATCCCGCGCCCTCACCCGGTCCGCGTGGGGACAGCCGCAGATGAACCCCGCGTCCCGCTTCCTGGACGAGCTGCCGCCGGACCTGGTCGACTGGCGCCGCCTGGAACCGTCATCCCCAGGCTTCGGCAACTTCGGCTCCTCGTCCGGTTCCTCGTCAGGCCCCCGAGCCGCGACGACGTGGGGCCGCCGGTCCTCCTCGTCGTCGACGTCCTCGAGCTCGCCGTTCGGCAAGGCGTGGAAGGACACGGTGGCGCTGAAACTGGACGTCGGAGACCGCGTAAGCCACGACAAGTACGGCCTGGGCACCGTTATTTCTTGCGACGGCATCGGCCCCCGCGCGACGGCGACGATCGACTTCGGAGCTTCCGGGAAGGTCCGGCTGATGCTGATCGGCAGTGTGCCGATGGTCAAACTCTGAGGTCTGCTGAGCTTTCGGCTACGACACTTTCGGCTGCTGCAGTTTCGACCCGCCAGCGGCTGTGGCTACGGCTGCGGTGACCGTTACGGCTGACGCGGCTTCGGTG
The DNA here is from genome assembly GCF_004522315.1 of Amycolatopsis sp. CFH S0740. Classification (NCBI taxonomy): domain Bacteria; kingdom Bacillati; phylum Actinomycetota; class Actinomycetes; order Pseudonocardiales; family Pseudonocardiaceae; genus Amycolatopsis; species Amycolatopsis sp. CFH S0740. The sequence goes on from NZ_SDLS01000024.1 coordinate 53,327, forward strand.
GTTTGATCCTCCGTGCCGTGCCGTGCCGTGCCGTGCCGTGCCGTGCCGTGC
>NZ_SDLS01000024.1:53452-154111 GCF_004522315.1 Amycolatopsis sp. CFH S0740
GCCGTGCCGTGCCGTGCCGTGCCGTGCCGTGCCGTGCCGTGCCGTGGGCCCGATTCTCCACAGTCCGGCGCGCCAGAGCGGGACTGTCCAAGCTGACTCGCCACAGTGAACACTGGCCGCCGCCAACACCGCAGCACTGCTCTGGGCTCCACGCTGCCTTTCGCGCAACGGTGCCCCTCAGCTCCCATTGCCTCTCCAGGCGTCAGCCCCGCACGTCTGGCGCGTGATGCTTCCAGCCGTGGCAAGCCACCCCTGTCGGTACCGCGAGCCGTCCTCCCCGCGAAGCCTTCCTCGTCGTCCTCCGGTGTAGGTCCACTCGCCCTAGTTTTCCCGCTGGCGGTGCCAAAACTCGGCGTCGCCCGGGCCCTGCGCGGCTCCCGCGTGTTCCCGGTCTCCTGCCGTAACCCACTCCTGCCCGGTGTCGGACGCCTGCCCGCCCCGTCCGGGACATCTTTCGCCGGACCGAGTGAACTCCCCATTGAACCCGCCGATCTTGTCGGTCCCCTCCGGCATACTGAGTTTCATCGAACACAAGTTCGATGAAATGCGGTAGGCTGCAGAAGGGACGCAGGGGATGGACGCGGTGCTGTTTGGGGTATTTGCCGCTGGGGTACAGGAGTACTTGAGGAGAGTCGCGGGGACGGTTGCCGTGGGGACGGCAGCTTGGCCAGCTCGGGACGTGCCAGGGGATGTGGCACGGCTGGCCGCAGCATGGCGCGCGCTGCTGAAACAGCACGCATTAGGACCAGACGGCAGATGTGTCGTCTGCGGAGGAACATCGCGCGCTGACGAGGGACTCGCGCGATGGATGCCATGGCGAAGACGCGCCGACCTGTGCACAGTGTGGCAGGTAGCAGTCGCCTACTTCGTCCGTCGCCTACCGGGCAGCGATCCGTGACGCCATCGCCTGACAGCTGAAAGTCTCGCTCAAGCCGGGCAGAGATCGTTGGAACTCGTCGCCGATTGTTCGGACCGACGGCCATGCGGTGCGACTAACCGACGAAATCCCATTTCACCGACGAGCCTGTCGACACCAGGTCTCGCGCCGCCAGAGTTCCTCACGCACAAAGGCGTTTCCACCACGAGCAGCCAAGAAAGAATCCGTACGAACCAAACTCAGTCGACGCTGCCGTGCGGCGGCAAGGCACCACTGCACCGGTCGCCCGGCGAGCAGGAAATGCGGTCTGGCTCAGACGTTCACGCCGCGAGCGGCAAGCCACGGGCGCGGGTCGATCTTCTTGGTGCCGTCCTGCCACACCTCGAAGTGCAGGTGCGGGCCGGTGCTCTCGCCGCGGTTGCCGATCTCGGCGATCTGCTGGCCGCACTTGACCTTCTGGCCCTCGCGGACGGAGAAGCTGTTCATGTGGCCGTAGACCTGGATGGTGCCGTCGTCGAGCTGGATGCGTACCCAGAGGCCGAAACCGCTGGCAGGGCCGGCCTGGATGACGGTGCCGTCGGAGGCGGCGTAGATCGGGGTGCCGATCGAGTTGGCGATGTCGATGCCGAGGTGGCTCGTGCCCCAGCGGGCGCCGAAGCCGGAGGTGAACGTGCCGTGAGCGGGCATGCAGGTCTTCGGGCGGGCGGCCTCTTCGGCGGCCTGACGCGCGGCTTCGGTTTCCGCCTGCACGCGGGCCTTGGTGACCTTGGCGCTGTCGGCCATCTTCGCGGCTTCAGCGGAGGCGTCGACGGCGTGCCCGGCCGGCAGCAGTTCGGGAGCTCCCCCGGAGCCCGCGCTGCCGAGGGTGAACGAGGCGCTCGCGTTCTGTGCGTTGGCGAGCGGGGTGACCGCGGCGTCGGAATCTCCGCCGCTGGTGGACTTGAGGGTCTGCCCGGCGGCGGCTGCGGCGAACGCGCCAGCCGCGACGGCGGCGACCACGACCCGTCCGCGAAGCGCGGAGGAGGGCGGGGCGATGCGGTGCTGCCCCCGGACGCGGATGACTGCACCGTCCAGTGCGTCTTTCAGCGCCGGGGAAGGGGCTTGGCCGCCGGGGGAGCGGTGTGAAGCCAAGACAGGGCCTTCCATCGTCGGGGAGCCGGGCGGAAACGGACTCGGGCGGGGGATCCCGTGAACGAACCTCGGGGGTGATTCGCTCAGCGTCCTGCTTCGTGACCTGACTGTAATGGGGACCGCAGGACAGTAACGAAGCGGCGCCTCAATGAGCAAGACGCGACCGGGCTTTCGGCCGAACGAGTGGCGCGCATCGCGCGTCTAGCTGTGGAAACTACCCAAAGTTAATCGGAAACTACTTCGCCGTTTGTGGCTTGAGTCACATACCTTCGGATGGCCCAACGTCCATGAACGCCCTCCCGGCGCTCTCGCGGACGAAATAACCGGCCACTCCGGTGCGTTGAAGCAGTTTCACGGCGAAACTTGTGATGCCGGTCACTCACGGCAAGCCCCGCGGGTTCTGAGCGGTGCGGCCGGTTACCTGCCCTCCCCGGCAGGCCCCGGCCGTCCCTGTCCCCAATCTCGGCCGACCGTCCCCACGATCTGCCGAGCCTGTCGCCGTCCCCTCCGCGACCCGGCCTGATTGCCTGTCCCGGCAGGCACTGGCCGTCTCCGTTCCTGGCAGGTCCTCCCCGGCCTGCCAGGAACGGAGTTCGCGGCTCCCTCCGCGACGCGGCCGTTCACCTGCCCTCCCCGGCAGGCCTCGGCCCCTCCATCTCGGTCCCGGCTGGCCGTCCCCACGACCTTCCGGCACCCGCCGCGGCTCCCCTCCGCGACCGGGTCGGGCACCTGCCACGAACAGGCATCCGACCTCGTCCATCGCCCCCGCGATGTGTCCCCGTGCTTCGCCCCGTGCCGGAGTGACGCCCCGAACGCCACTCCCTTACGCGACTTCCCCGAAGTTTTTTCCCGACGCTCCCTCCGGCACTCCAGTCCCTCTTGCCGTCGAGACCTCCGGCCCGCGCCCCTCTTACGCGGATCGGCGGAATTTTTTCTTCGCACCCGTCAGACGCGCGGGAACGGCCAAAGGTTCATCCGGCGGCGAATTCACCTGGAAGTGCGTTCCGGCCTGGTCGAGGCGGCCCTGCTGTCCCCGCGCCGGGGCCGGTCCTTGCTAGCGTCGCGAGCGATGACTCCGCCGACCCCAGAGCCTTCCGACGGCGATTCCGCCCCGGACACACCGGGCCGTCCCGCCGGACCCCGGCGTCCCAGCCTCGCCGAGCGCAAGGCCGCCGCCCGAGCCCGTGCCCGCCGCGACGCCGACCGCGCGAAATCGGATCCCGCCGACAGCCCCGCCGACTCGTCCCGTCGCCGCGGGACGGACCCCGCTGGACGTTCGGTGGACTCACCCGGCGGCACCGAGCCGACGTCGACAAGTCCCGCCGACTCGCCTAGCCGTGGCGAGGAGACTTCCGCTGAAAGCTCAGCCGACCCGGTCACCAGCGACCAGTCCGCTGCGGAAAGCCCGGCAAGCCGGGAACCTGCCGCCGGGCAACGGCGTGACGAGGCAGGTCTGGCTAGCCGGAAGCCTGCCGCCATCCCTGACGAGCAGAGGTCTGCGCCTCGGACCATCCCCAGCCGTCAGGACACAAGCAGGGCCGACGCAAGCCGCGGAGACGCAGGCCGTAAAGGCGAGGCCCTCCTAGACATAACCGACCAACCCCCCTCCCCAAGGCTCCAAGCCGCCACCGCCCTCCTCGCCGTCGGCTCCCTGGCCCTGGCCGCAGGCGCCATCGCCCCGGTCTCACCGGACGCCGGACCCGGTTACCTCTCCTGGCCGCTCCTAGCCATCCTCGCCGTCGTCCCAGCCGGAATCGCGGTCGCCGCAGCCCGAAGCGGCCGCTACGGACTGGCGGCCGGTCTCGTCACCGGACTCGCCGCTCTCGCACCGGGCAGGCTGATCCTCGATCTCCAATTCCTCGTCAACGGCTCCAAAACCATCCGCCCCGAGCTGTACCTCCCGGACCGCCTGCTCGACCGCAGCGGTGTCGGCATCGGGTTCTGGCTGCTGATCGCCGGGCATCTGCTGACGCTCGCCGCCGGGATAGTGGCCGCGCGCGTCGTGCTGGAGCGCAACGAGATCGCCGGCGGCGACGACAAACGTCGTTGGCGGCTGATCATTCCGCTGCTCGCCGTCGTGGCAGCAGTCGGATTGCTGATGACCCCCGTCCTCTCGGACGATCCGTTTCTCCTTGCGCGGTCAGCATTCGAGGGCCCGGGACTGGCGCTCGCCGGGTACCTTCTCCTCGCCGGTGCGCTGCCGGTCGCCGCGGTGCTCGGGGTTTTCGCTGGCTCCGACGGTGTCGCTCGCGGGACGCTCGGCGGGATTGTCGCGGCGGTGCTCGCCGTCGCGGTGCCGACGTTGGTCGCCGGGTTCGCCGTGTCCGGGCTGGAGGTCTCGACGGGCGCGTATCTCGCCGTCGTGCCGATGGTGCTGGTCCTCGTCCTCACTCCACTTGCGACACCGCAGCAGACGCAAACCGAGCGCACCGACCTGGCCGGCGAGGCTCGCGTCCCCGGGCTCACCATTTGGCGTGCGCTCACCGGACTGCTCGCGTTGCTGACCGGGGTCGCGGCGGCGATCGGTGCGTACGCTCCGCAGCTCGGCAACAGCACGGACAGCCCGGCTCGTCTGCAGCTGCTGGTCGCGGCAGTTCTTGTCGTGCTGCCAACACCTTTCCTCCTCTCCCGCCGCACCGCGCCGATCGCGCGCGGAATTCTCGCGGTGTTGTGGGCCGGCGTCGTTCTCGCGGGAACAGCGGTTCTCAGCACGGCCATCACCGCCTCCGAAGCGACTGGGCTCGGCGGGCTGGGCGGCGCGATCAGTTATCACCTCGGCGCGGGTGCCGTTTTCACCGCGATCGCACTCGGACTCGCCGGGCTTACCGGATTGGCCGCGGTGATCACCGGCGTCGTGGAACGCGATGACACCGGTACCGAAGGGGCGCGTTCCGCCGCGCTCATTCCGGCCGGAATCACCGCGGTGCTGGCGATCGCGGCGTTCGGCACGCCGGTGTTCACCGCGCAGGATTACGCGCCGCCCGGTCTCTGGTCCGATTTCGACACTCCGTCGTGGGGATTGCTCGCCGCGCTGCTCGTCGTTCTCGGGACGCTCGGGTTGAGCGTTCGTTCACGGCCTGGTGCCGCGGCGGCGGGACTGGCTGGAGCGGCACTGCTCCTTGCCTTGCGCGTCGCCGAGATTCCGCTGGTCAGCATCCTTTTCTACGCCGCGAAGCCGGGTGCGGGTTTCTGGCTCGGGCTCGCCGCGACAGCAGCGGCAGTGATCACCGCTGTCATCGCGGCCGCCGGTGCGAAGAAGTGAGTCCGCGGCGCGTCGTCCTCGTGGAGCTGGCTGAAGAAACCGCGGCGATTCCGTTGGCGCGATTGCTGCGCGACGCCGGTCTCGAAGTCGTCCACGTAGGACACCTCGACACGGCGGAAAAGATCGTGCGCACCACCGAACAGGAGGATCCAGACATTCTGGGCCTCCTCGGCGGTCCCGTGCCCGAAGGTCTCGCGGAAGCGCTCTCCGGCACCACAGTGATCGAGTTGGGCTCCGAAAGCCCCGAAAAGGCCGCTGAAATGCTTGTCGGTGGGCGGTCTCACACCCTCTGACCGCGCACGGTGACCGACTTCACCAGGTGCGGCGTCCCCTGCGTCTGCGCTGGTCGCTAACCTCGACTGGTCCGACAGCGCGGTCCGGAAAACGGACCACCACAGTGGCGTGTCGTCAGGAGACTGGAGTAGTGGACCTCTACGAGTACCAGGCGAGGGATCTCTTCGCCGCCCACGGAGTACCGGTTCTGCCGGGTGCCGTGGCAAGCACCCCGGAAGAAGCCAAGGCCGCCGCGGAGCAGATCGGCACCCAGGTCGTCGTCAAGGCGCAGGTGAAGGTCGGCGGCCGGGGCAAGGCGGGCGGCGTCAAGCTGGCCCAGACGCCCGACGAGGCGAAGGAGAAGGCGGAAGCCATCCTCGGCCTCGACATCAAGGGCCACATCACGCACCGCGTGCTGGTGGCGGAAGCCTCGGACATCGCGTCCGAGTACTACTTCTCCTTCCTGCTCGACCGCGCCAACCGCACCTTCCTCGCGATGGCGTCGTCCGAGGGCGGCATGGAGATCGAGCAGCTCGCGGTCGAGCGCCCGGACGCGCTCGCCAAGATCCCGGTCGACGCGATCAAGGGCGTCGACAAGGCCACCGCGCTCGAGATCCTCAAGGCGGGCAACTTCCCGGCCGAGATCATCGACGAGGCCGCCGACGTCGTGGTGAAGCTGTGGGAGACCTTCGTCTCCGAGGACGCCACCCTGGTCGAGGTCAACCCGCTGGTCCGCGACCCGCAGGACAAGATCATCGCCCTCGACGGCAAGGTCACCCTCGACGAGAACGCCTCCTTCCGCCACCCGGCGCACGAGGAGCTCGTCGACAAGCAGGCCGAGAACCCGCTCGAGGCGAAGGCCAAGGCCAAGAACCTCAACTACGTCAAGCTCGACGGCGAGGTCGGCATCATCGGCAACGGCGCGGGCCTCGTGATGTCCACTTTGGACGTCGTGGCGTACGCGGGCGAGAAGCACGGCGGCGTGAAGCCCGCCAACTTCCTCGACATCGGCGGCGGCGCGTCGGCCGAGGTCATGGCGGCCGGGCTGGACGTCATCCTCAACGACACCGACGTGAAGAGCGTGTTCGTGAACGTCTTCGGCGGCATCACCGCCTGCGACGCGGTCGCGAACGGCATCGTCGAGGCGCTGAAGATCCTGGGCGACGAGGCCACCAAGCCGCTGGTCGTCCGCCTGGACGGCAACAACGTCGTCGAGGGTCGCCAGATCCTGGCCGACGCGAACCACCCGCTGGTCACCGTGGTGGACACAATGGACAACGCGGCCGACAAGGCTGCCGAGCTCGCCGCGGCAGGTGCGTGAGATGTCGATCTTCCTCAACGAGAACAGCAAGGTCATCGTCCAGGGGCTCACCGGCTCCGAGGGCATGAAGCACGCGACCAAGATGCTGAAGTCCGGCACCAACATCGTGGGCGGCGTCAACGCCCGCAAGGCAGGCCAGACGGTCACCGTCGAGGGCAAGGACCTCACCGTGTTCGGCACGGTCGAGGAGGCCATCAAGGAGACCGGCGCCGACGTGTCGGTCATCTTCGTGCCGCCGAAGTTCGCCAAGGACGCGGTCATCGAGGCGATCGACGCCGAGATCCCGCTGGCCGTCGTCATCACCGAGGGCATCCCGGTGCACGACTCGGCCTACTTCTGGGCGCACGCGGTCGCGACCGGCAACAAGACCCGGATCATCGGGCCGAACTGCCCCGGCGTGATCAGCCCCGGCAAGTCGAACGCGGGCATCATCCCGGCCGACATCACCGGCCCGGGCTCGATCGGCCTCGTGTCGAAGTCGGGCACGCTGACCTACCAGATGATGTACGAGCTGCGCGACATCGGCTTCTCCACCGCTGTCGGCATCGGCGGCGACCCGGTCATCGGCACCACCCACATCGACGCCCTCGAGGCGTTCGAGAAGGACGCCGACACCAAGGTCATCGTGATGATCGGCGAGATCGGCGGCGACGCCGAGGAGCGGGCCGCGGCCTACATCAAGGAGAACGTGACCAAGCCGGTCGTCGGCTACGTCGCGGGCTTCACCGCCCCTGAGGGCAAGACGATGGGCCACGCGGGCGCGATCGTCTCCGGTTCGTCCGGCACCGCCGCGGCGAAGAAGGAGGCCCTCGAGGCCGCCGGCGTCAAGGTCGGCAAGACCCCGAGCGAGACCGCGGTTCTCGCCCGGGAGCTGTACAACAGCCTCGGCTGACCAGCAGCGACTCCACTGGCGGAGGCCGGGCACCGACACGGTGCCCGGCCTCCGTCGTTTCCGCCCGCAACCGATCCGGTGTCCGGTGCGTCCAACGACGCGGACGCCCAGCGCGGATGCGCTAGCGTGCAGTCACTCGTGAGCGGGGGACGCCGCCGGTGCACCCCGGGTGCCTCAAGATCCCGAACCGCCGGTCGATGAGACAGGAGAGCTTCCGATGACCTTCCCCAGTGGCGGGCCCGGCTACCCTCAGCAGGGCCAGCCGTCCCAGGGACCGCCCCCGTCGGGCGGGTTCCCGCAGCAGCCCCAGCCGCAGCAGGGTCCGCCTGCCGCGGGTGCCGGTGCGCCGCCGAACCTTCCGCTGCTGCTGTCCCTCGGCGTGGCCGGGCTCGGCCTGGTGCAGTACTTCCTCGGCTTCGCTTCCGAGGCGGGCACGGCCGGGCAGCCCATTCTGTTCCTGCTCGTCGGCGGTCTGCTGTCGGCGCTGAACCTGCTGCCCAAGGGGCCGAAGACGCTGCCTTTCGCCGCGCTGTTCAGCGTGGTCGGCGGGCTGGGCGCGCTCGACGCCGTCATCTCCGGGCGGTCGTCCGCCATCGTGATCGTGGTGCTGATCCTCGGTCTGCTGCAGGCGGCCGCGTCGGTCGCGGTGCTGCTGTTCGAGTACAACGTGCTCAAGCCGCCGACGCCGCAGCCGTCCGCTCCGGCGTACCAGCAGCCCTACGGCCAGCAGGGCCAGTACCAGCCGACGCAGTACCAGCCGGCTCCCGGTCAGCAGGGTCAGCAGCCGCCCGCTCCGGGGCAGCAGCCGCCCGCCACTCCGCCGCCGGGCGGACAGGCCACGACGTACGCGCCGCAGCAGGGCCAGTTCTTCCAGCCGCCCGCGGACCAGAACAAACCGGGCACGCCGCCCGGAGGTTTCGGACAGCAAGGCTGAAACCCCTTCGCATCACCCACCCGCTGTGACTCTCCGTGTCACAGCGGGTGTTTTTCTTGGCCCGGTGCCACGACCGGGTGGGCGTTGGATTCGCCACGTCCGCCGGGCGGCGTGCCTCACCCGGACGGCCGAGTGCGGATGTCATGGTCGAGGACATGCAGGTGCTCACCAGTCCCGGACGCCCCGCGGGCGACGAGCCGGTGGGCGACTCCCTTGACCAGGATGTTCCCCGGTTCCGGGTGTTGCTCGCCGCGGCGCTCGGCCCGCTCGTCACCGGCTACGCGGTGGTCGCCACGCTGCTCGCGCTCGTCGCCCTGACCGCCCAGCACGCGGTCTTCTCCGCGGGCGGCGTGCTGCTGTCGGCGGGACCTGGCTGGCTGGCCGCCTACCAGGTCGAACTCGGGATCGGCGGCCATCCGCTCGGGATGCTGCCGCTGCTGCCGACGATCGGGGTGGTACTGCTGGTCGCGCGCGCGGCGGCCAAGGCCGTGCGACGGCTTCGCTGCGCCAGGCTGCGGCACGCGGTCCCGTTGATCGCCACGATTTCCGGCGCGCATCTGCTGTTCGGAGTGCTGATTTCGCTGCTGTCGATCGGCGAACCAGTGCGGGCGAACTTCTGGCTCGCCGCGGTGGTGCCCGCCGTGATCTCCGGGCTCGCGGCCACCGGCGGCGTGCTTCGCCGGTCCGGGATGCCGCGGGTGCTCGCCGACCGGCTCGATCCGCTGGCTCTTCGCGGCCTGCGCGCGGGCCTGCTCGGACTGTTCGCGCTGCTGGCCGCTGGCGCGCTGACGCTGACCGCCGCCACGGCGCTGTCCGCGCGCACGGTGTCCAGCCTGTTCGAGCCGTCGTTCGGGAGCAGCTTCGGCCTGTTCCTGCTTTCCGTGCTGTACCTGCCGAACGCCGTGGTCGCCGCGATGTCGTTCGTGAGCGGACCCGGATTCAGCATCGGCAGTCTCGACGTGCACCTCATCGGCTACCGCGGCGGTTCCGTCCCCGGGGTCCCGCTGCTCGGCGGCATTCCCGAGCACGCCGCGTCGTGGTGGCCGGTGCTGCTGGTGCTGCCGCTGGCGGTCGGCGTGCTGGTGGGCTGGTCGGTCCGCGCGGTGGACGAGGATCCGGCGGCGCGGCTGCGGGTCGTGGTCGTCGCGGGCGCGGTCGTCGGATTCGGCTGCGTGCTGCTGGGCACGTTCGCCGGCGGACGGCTCGGCGACGGTCCGTTCGACCCGGTCAGCGTGCCGGTCGGGGTGGCGTCGATCGTCGCGTTCTGCTGGATCGTCATTCCGGCCGGGTTCGTGGCCTTCTTCGCGGGGGCGCACGCTCCGATGCAGCCGGTCGGCTCGCTCGAGGTGGAGGACGAGGCTGAGCCTGAAGCCGAGTCCGAATCGGCTGAGTCCGAGGATGCTGAGGAGTCCGAGTCCGACGAGGACGTCGCGGATACGGACGAGGCCGAGGAATCCGAAGACGCTGAAGACTCCGAAGACCCCGAAGAGCCTGCCGGAGAATCCGACGAGGCCTCGGCTGAGGGCGACGAGGACTTCGACGCCGAGGCGGACGCGGAACTGGGCCTCGACCTGCCGGAGGACGAGCCCGAAACCCCCGCCGAAGAGCCGGACGCTGTGACCGAGTCCACCGAGGACTCCGGCGACGCGAAGCCCGTCGAGGACGACCGTTAGGGTTGGGGCGACCTGGTGAAGCGCCGTGCGCCCGAGGCGTACCGCCGTGCAAGGAGCCCGTTCTGGCCAGCCGCTTGGAACTGCCCACTCCGGTGAAGATCGTCGTGCTCGCGTCCGGTTCCGGCACGCTGCTGCAGGCTGTGCTCGACGCGGTCGGGCAGCCCGGGTTCCCGGCCGCCGTCGTCGCGGTCGGCGCGGATCGCACCGGCATCGAGGCGCTCGCGCGGGCGGAACGGGCGGACGTGCCGTCGTTCACCGTGCGCGTCGCCGACCATCCGGACCGGGCCGCCTGGGACCGCGCGCTCGCCGAGGCCGTCGCGGCTTATCAGCCCGACCTCGTGGTGTCCGCGGGTTTCATGAAGATCCTCGGGCCGGAATTCCTGTCGCGGTTCGCGGGCCGCGTGATCAACACCCACCCCGCGCTGCTGCCGTCGTTCCCCGGGATGCACGCGGTCGCCGACGCGCTGGCCGCGGGCGTGCGCGTCACCGGATCGACGGTGCATTTCGTCGACGCCGGGGTGGACACTGGCCCGGTCATCGCCCAGGAGGCGGTGCCGGTGGAGACCGACGACACCGAAGACGTCCTGCACGAGCGGATCAAAGCCGTGGAACGCAGGCTGCTGGTTGAAACGATCGAGCGACTCGGCCGTGGTGGGTGCACCGTGGACGGACGAAAGGTGAGGTTTTCGTGAGCACAGCACAGGGACGGCGCCCGGTCCGGCGCGCGCTGATCGGCGTCTCGGACAAGGCCGGCCTGCTCGAGCTCGCGACCGGCCTGCACGCGGCCGGCGTGGAGATCGTGTCGACCGGCGGCACGGCGAAGGTCATCGCGAACGCCGGGGTTCCGGTCACGCCGGTCGAGCAGGTCACCGGGTTCCCCGAGTCGTTCGACGGCCGGGTCAAGACGCTGCACCCGCGCGTGCACGCCGGCCTGCTCGCCGACCAGAGCAACGACGACCACGTCGCGCAGCTGAAGCAGCTCGACATCGCGGCGTTCGACCTGCTCGTGGTGAACCTGTACCCGTTCCAGGCGACTGTCGCGTCCGGCGCGAGCTTCGAAGACTGCGTCGAGAACATCGACATCGGTGGCCCCGCGATGGTGCGCGCGGCCGCGAAGAACCACGGCAGTGTCGCTGTCGTCGTGGACCCGGCGCGGTACGCGTGGGTGCTTGAGCAGGTCTCCGCGGGCGGCTTCGAACTCTCGGACCGCAAGCGGCTCGCTGCGCAGGCGTACGCGCACACGGCTGCGTACGACACGGCTGTCGCTTCGTGGTTCGCCAACGCGTACGCGCCTTCGGACGACAGTGGCTTCCCGGACTTCCTCGGCGCGACGTGGGACCGTGCGGACGTACTGCGCTACGGCGAGAACCCGCACCAGAAGGCGGCGCTGTACCGCGGTGCGCAGCCGGGCCTCGCGCACGCGGAGCAGCTTCACGGCAAGGCGATGTCGTACAACAACTACGTCGACACTGACGCCGCGCGTCGGGCCGCTTTCGACTTCTCCGAGCCGGCTGTCGCGATCATCAAGCACGCCAACCCGTGCGGGATCGCTGTCGGCACGGACGTCGCCGAAGCGCACCGCAAGGCGCACGCCTGCGACCCCGTGTCCGCGTATGGCGGCGTGATCGCCACGAACCGGCCGGTGAGCGTCGCGGCGGCGGAGCAGATCGCCGAGGTGTTCACCGAGGTCGTGCTCGCCCCCGACTTCGAGCCGGAAGCGCTGGAGATCTTGCAGCGCAAGAAGAACGTGCGGCTGCTGAAGCTGCCCGCGATCGAGAACGCGTCCCCGGTGGAGTTCCGGCCGATCTCCGGCGGCGTCCTCGTGCAGACCGCCGACGCGATCGACGCCCCCGGCGACGACCCGGCGAACTGGACGCTGGCCACCGGCTCGCCCGCCGACGAGCAGACCCTGGCGGACCTGGAATTCGCGTGGCGTGCGCTGCGCGCGGTGAAGTCCAACGCGATCCTGCTGGCGCACGAGCAGGCGACCGTCGGCGTCGGCATGGGCCAGGTCAACCGCGTCGACTCGTCGCGGCTGGCGGTCGCGCGGGCGGGTGACCGGGCGAAGGGCTCGGTCGGCGCGTCGGACGCGTTCTTCCCGTTCCCGGACGGGCTCGAGGTGCTGATCGAGGCGGGCGTGCGAGCCGTCGTGCAGCCCGGCGGGTCCATCCGCGACGCCGAGGTGATCGCCGCCGCCGAGGCCGCCGGGATCACGCTGTACCTCACCGGAACGCGCCACTTCGCGCACTGAGTTTTTCGCTGACCGGCCGGGACTTTCGGGTCCCGGCCGGTTTTTTCATCCCTCGCGCAAGATCGCGTAGACGACCTCGTCGCGGTAACCGCCGTCGCGCCAGGTGACCTGGCACAGCAGGCCTTCGCGATGGAAGCCGGTCTTTTCGAGCGTGTGCTGCCCGGCGACGTCCTCACTGTCGACGAAGGCTTCGAGCCGGTGCGCGCGGGTGTGCCGGAAGAGCTGGTCGACGAGCAGGTGGTACGCCTTCGCGGCGGTGCCGTGGCCGCGATAGTCAGGCAGCAACGCGACCCCGACCCGGAAGCACCCGCCGGCAGGCCCGCCCCGGTCGGCCGCTTCCCAGGTAGCCATCCCGGCGACGACCGAGTCGACAGTCACCGCGACCGCGCTCGACGCCGGGCTGAGGAACCCGTCCTCGGCGAACCGGCGCCGTGCCTGCGGTCCGGTGAACCTCGTCCACTGGAAGGTCCCGGCGCCGTCCGGGTCCGTGGAGAACCGGTCGAGCACCGGAAGGTCAGCTTCGGCGAAACCCCGAAGGGCGATGTGTCCTGTCTTCATCAGGGTTCCCAGTGTAAAGAGCGGTTTTCCTGGTGTCCGGTGATCTTCCGGGTTCTTTCTCCGTGCGCGCTTGACAGGCGGGGGAGGGCGGGTGAGACTAGGTGGTGTCGAACGGGTGTTCGATACTGTTCGGCGCAGTGGTGTGTTGTGGGTGCGATTTGTTGGGTGACCGTGCGGTTTCCGCACGGATGAGGATGCGGAACCGCCTTCCCCGCGGTGTGCCGGCGTCCGTCCCGGGCCAGGTATGACGACCTGTCCCGGGACGGACCGTCGGCCAATCCCGGCGGAAGGAGAAACCGGTGACGACCGGAGCGACTTCGGGGGCTGCTTCTTCGGGGTTTGCTTCGGAGATCGCGGAAGGTGCAGAGGTTTTCTCGGCCGCGGGGGCGGCTGGTGAGCCTGGGGGGACTTCCGCGGACGGTGCCTCGACTGGTTGTGCGGACGGTGCCTCGGCTGGTTTTTGGGAAGCGGGCGAGGCTTCGACTCTGGCCGGGGTGGCTTCGGGGGCAGGCAGCGCTGTTGCCTTGGCTGCGGGAGCTTCGGCGGCGGGTGGTTCTTCGGCCGTCGCCGAGATGGCTTGGGGAGCCTCGGCGGCGAACGGTTCTTCGTCCGCGGTCAGGGTGGCGTCGGGAGCTTCCGGGGCTAGGGGAGTTCCGGAAGCGGCCGGAGCGGCGTTGGGAGCGAGCAGTGCTTCGGCTTTGACTGGGGCGGTGTCGGGAGAGGGCGCCGCGGTGGCTCTGGCCGAGGCCGCTTCCGCGACGAGCGACTCTTCGGCGGTGCCCGGAAACCTGCGCGCTCCAGTTCTTCCTGCTGACTCTGCCACGACCGATCTCCTTGTCACCGCAAGGAAATCACCTCTGCTGAAGCAGACATCTCGGGAGATCTTCTCCGCTGCGGAACCTTCCGCGCCCACGAGCGTGCCGGAGGCGCGGCCGGCACGCTCGTGGGAAGTACTGGTGCCGTGGTCGGCGCTCGAAGCCTTGGCGAAGGAACGGACGCCAGTCGCCGCGATGTCCGCGAGTTCCCCGAGCCTGAAGTTCTCCTTGGGGGAGAACGGATCCCGCACCCGGCTGGGCACAGCGTTCGAACCATGGACACCGGCCACCTCCGGCAAGGCAGCGGAAGCCAGGTCGCCCACCGAGCTTCGTTCGCAGGTCCGATCAGCCGAATCCGGCCGTGAGCCTCGCCCTGCCTCGCGCGCGTCCAGCGGACCTGATTCACTACGGCCTTCCGCTCGGGGTCACTCGTCTGCTGAACGCGATTCGCCGCCTCAACCTGAATCGGAGCCGCCAACTCGTCTTCGCTCGCTCACCCCGCCGTCTCAGCTGCGCCCGGAAACTCCTTCCACCCCGCTAACTGAGCCCAGCCAGGAAACTCCCCCCGAACCCCCGTCAACCCAACTGCGCCCAGCAACCCCCGAACCCTCGAAACTCCGTCCCCCAACCCGGCTCCGCCCAACAGACCCGCCCTCACCGGCAGACCCAGCACACCCGCTGGCCAAACTGACCGCCCTCCCCGGCGTCAGCACTGCCAGCACCGTCGCCGCCGAGCGGGCTTCCCGGGCCGACTGGGGGCAGGCTGCCGGGCGGATGCTTCCGGTGGCCCCAGCACTGGCCGATCTCCTCCCCGGAGCCGGGTTGCGCCGCGGGAGCGTCGTCGCGGTTCACCACTCCACCTCGCTGCTGTTCGCGTTGCTCGCGGAGGCGACCGCCGCCGGGGCGTGGGCGGCGGTGGTCGGGGCCCCGTCGCTGGGGATTGTCGCGGCGGCCGAGCACGGCGTCGTCGTCTCGCGGCTCGCGTTGGTTCCGCAGCCGGGGGCCGAATACCCGGCGGTGATGGCCGCTTTGCTCGACGGCGTCGACCTCGTCGTCACCGAACCCCGGTCGGTCCGGCCGGACGTCGCGCGGAGGCTTGCGGCTCGGGCTCGGCACCGCGGGGCCGTGCTGCTTTCGCTGGGGCCCTGGCCTTCCGCCGACGTCGAGCTGCACTGCACCCCAGGCACCTGGACCGGGGTGCTCGAGCACGGTGCCGGACACCTCCGTTCCCGCCCGGTCGAAGTACACGCCCGCGGACGCGGTGCAGCAGCTCGGCCTCGGTCGGCATCGGTGCTTCTTCCTGGCCAGGACGGTCGGGTTTCCCGGGGCGAGAAGCGCGTCGCGGCGCGGGAAGAGGCGGTCGGGTGAACCAAATTGTCCACAAAGGACAGAATGATCCGCGTCGCCATCCCGTGCGGATGCTGGTCTTGTGGTGCCCAGACTGGCCCGCGGTCGCTGCCGTCGCCGCGGCGGGGAGTGTGCTTACCCAGCCGGCGGCGGTGTTTCATGCCAACCGGGTCGTGGCGTGCACTGCAGTCGCGCGGGCGCGGAACATCCGGCGCGGCATGCGGCGGCGGGAAGCGGAATCCCAGTGTCCTGACCTGGCGGTGTTCGGCGTAGACGAGGCGCGGGACGCACGGTTTTTCGAGAATGTCGCGTCGGCGGTGGAGGAACTGGTCGTCGGGCTGGAAGTGGTGCGGCCCGGGTTGCTCGCGGTTCCTGTCGCGGGGGCGGCCGGGTATTTCGGCGGCGAACCGCAGCTCGCGGAGAAACTGGTGGACCAGGTGGCCGCGGCGGCGGGAGTCGAATGCCAGGTCGGCGTGGCGGAAGGACTGTTCGCGGCGACGCTGGCCGCACGGCAGGGGGCGCTGGTCGAACCTGGGCGGAGCGCCGAATTTCTCGCTCCGTTGCCGGTGACTGAGCTGGACCAGCCGGATGCCGAGCGCGCGGATCTGGTCGGCCTGCTCGTCCGGCTCGGGTTGCGCACGCTCGGCGCCTTCGCCGAACTCGGCGAGCGGGACGTGGCCGCTCGGTTCGGGCGCACCGGCGTGCTCGCGCATCGGCTGGCCCGGGGGCTGTCCGACCGGCCGCCGTTGCGCCGCAGTCCGCCGCCGGAACTGTCGCTTGCCGAATCGTTCGATCCAGTGCTTGCCCGGGTGGACGTCGCCGCGTTCATGGCCAAAAAACTCGGCGCGCGGTTCCACGCCGCGCTCGCCGATCGCGGGCTCGCATGCACTCGATTGGGTATATACGCGACAACTGAGAACGGTGAGCAGCTCGGTCGCGTCTGGCGTTGTGCGGAACCACTTACGCCGCAAGGGGTTGCGGACCGGGTCCGGTGGCAGTTCGAGGGCTGGCTCAAGGCCGCGCCCGGCGAACGGCCCACGGCCGGGGTCGCGCGGTTGCGGCTCGAACCGGAAGAGACCGTCGAAGGGAGGTCATTGCAGCTGGGGCTGTGGCGGGGGAGCGATCCCGGCGCCGGTCCCGGCGAGGACGAGGAATTGGCTGCCGAACGGGCCGGCCGCGCGTTCGTGCGGGTGCAAGGTCTGCTCGGTCCGGAGGGCGTGGTCACGCCGCTGCTCGACGGCGGACGCGATCCGGCGAGCCGGGTCCGGCTCATTCCGTGGGGTGATCCGCGGGAACCTGCCGGACCGCCGGACGCCACGTGGCCTGCCCGGTTGCCGTCCCCGTCCCCGGCGACGGTGCTGGAACAACCGTTGCCAGTCCAGGTCATCGACGCGCAAGGACGGCCAGTCGGTCTCACCTCGCGCAAACGGCTGACCGCGCCGCCGCACGGACTGTGCGTCGCGGGCGGGCCGCCCCGGCCGATCACCGGATGGGCCGGTCCGTGGCCGGCCACGTCGGGCCGTCGGTCGACCGGACCGCAGCAAGCCCGGCTGCAACTGCTGCTCGCGGCAGGGGAAAACGAGGCGCCGGAGGCGGTGCTCGTCCTCTGCTCCGGAACAGAAAATCCAGTGTGGACAGTGGAGGGAAGCTACGACTGAACCAAGCCGCCACGAAACCCGAAAAACCCGGTGGAGACAACGAAAGGAATTCGCCCGTGATGGACCACGACCTGCCGGTGCCCCGCGTCCCGGTCGAACCGCCGTGCCCGCTCGACTCGGTGCCGGTCGCACTGCTGATCCCGGAACCCCGCCGATCGCCTGAGAACCGGATGGACTGACGATGGGCTGGAACAACCCGCCGGTCCCGTGGAAGGACCTCGCGCGGGCGCTGTCGGGCGGGATGCCGCCCGGCGACCACGGCGACAGTCCCGCGTGGGGACGCAAACGCGAGGGGTACCGCCGCCCCGCCGACATCCCGCCGCCGCGCAGCGACCTGGAAGCCGGACCGCGAGTGGCGTACGCCGAACTGCACTGCCACTCCAACTTCAGTTTCCTCGACGGCGCCAGCCACCCCGAGGAACTGGTGGAGGAAGCCGCGCGGCTGCGGCTCGACGCGATCGCGCTCACCGATCACGACGGCATGTACGGCGTGGTCCGGTTCGCCGAAGCGGCCAAAGAGCTAGGCGTCGCAACGGTGTTCGGCACTGAGCTGAGCTTCGGGCTGTCCGCGCCGCAAAACGGTGTCGCCGACCCCGAGGGCGAGCACCTCCTGCTGCTGGCTCGCGGCAGCGACGGCTACCGCAGCCTGTGCCGCGCGATCACCGCCGGACAGTTGCGCGGCCACGAAGGCGAAGACGTGGAGCGGGCCGAAAAAGGCCGCCCGATCTACGATTTGGCCGCCGTGGCAGAGGAAGTCGCGGGGAAATGCGCGGTGCTGACCGGCTGCCGCAAGGGATCCGTGCGTTCGGCGTTGGTGCGCGAAGGCGCGGACGCCGCGTTCGCCGAACTGCGCCGGCTGGTCGACCTCTTCGGCCAAACC
Organism: Amycolatopsis sp. CFH S0740; assembly: GCF_004522315.1. Lineage (NCBI taxonomy): Bacteria > Bacillati > Actinomycetota > Actinomycetes > Pseudonocardiales > Pseudonocardiaceae > Amycolatopsis > Amycolatopsis sp. CFH S0740. The sequence continues at coordinate 71,325 of NZ_SDLS01000024.1, forward strand.
CAGGTCTATGTCGAATTGATCGACCACGGTCAGCCGCTCGACAGCACGCACAACGACCTGCTGACCGAGATGGCCGGCGAACTCAAGCTGCCCACTGTCGCGACCACCGCCGCGCATTACGCTCGCCCGGAACGAGGCCGGCTCGCGGACGCCGTCGCCGCCATCCGCGCCCGGCGCAGCATCGACGATCTCGAAGGCTGGCTGCCCGGCGACGCCGCCGCGTTCTTGCGCTCTGGCAACGAAATGGCGGAAGTTTTCCAGCGATACCCGGGCGCGGTGCAACGGTCGGCCTTGCTGGGCATGGAATGCGCCTTCCCGTTGGAGCTGCTCGCGCCGGAGCTGCCGCCGTTCGACGTACCGCCTGGCGAGACCGAGACCACGCATCTGCGAAACATCGTCAAGGAGGGCTTCGAGAAGCGCTACTCGGGCAAGGACCACGCGGACAAGGCCTGGCAGCAGATCGAGCACGAGATGGAGGTGATCGAGAAACTCGAGTTCCCCGGGTACTTCCTGATCGTCTGGGATATCGCGCGATTCTGCCGGGACCACGACATTCTGTGCCAGGGAAGAGGTTCCGCGGCCAACTCGGCGGTCTGCTACGCGCTTGAGATCACCAAGGTCGACCCCATCGAGTACCACCTGCTCTTCGAACGGTTCCTCGCGCCCGACCGCGACGGCTATCCGGACATCGACATCGACATCGAGTCCGACCGGCGCGAGGAGGTGATCCAGTACGTCTACGGCAAACACGGCAGGCTCAACGCCGCACAGGTCGCGAACGTGATCACCTACCGCGCCCGCTCCGCGATCCGCGACGCCGCCAGGGCGCTCGGCTACTCGACGGGCCAGCAGGACGCGTGGAGCAAGCAAATCGACCGCTGGGGAGCCTTGCGCAGCACGGAAAAAGACCATGACCACGACATCCCGAACGACGTCGTGCAGCTCGCCTTCGCCCTCGAAGACTTCCCGCGGCACCTCGGCATCCACTCCGGCGGCATGGTGATGTGCCGGGAACCGGTGAGCCAGGTGTGCCCGGTCGAATGGGCGCGGATGGAAAACCGCAGCGTTCTGCAGTGGGAGAAGGAGGATTGCGCCGCGGTCGGGCTGGTGAAGTTCGATTTGCTCGGGCTCGGCATGCTCTCCGCGTTGCACTACATGCTCGACCTGGTCAAGGAGTACAAGGGCGAGACGATCGATCTCGCCGAACTGGACCTCACTGACGAGAACATCTACGAAATGCTCTGCCGCGCCGACGCGATCGGCGTGTTCCAGGTGGAAAGCCGGGCTCAGCTGGCCACGTTGCCGCGGTTGCGGCCGGAGAAATTCTACGACCTGGCCGTGGAAGTCGCGTTGATCCGGCCGGGCCCGATCCAAGGCGGTTCGGTGCACCCGTACATCCGCCGCAAGCAGGGGCGCGAGAAGTGGGATTACGACCATCCGCTGCTGGAGAACGCTCTGGAGAAAACGCTGGGAGTGCCGCTGTTCCAGGAGCAGATGATGCAGATCGCCCTGGACGTCGCGAAATTCACCCCGGCCGAGGCCGACCAGCTTCGGCACGCGATGGGGTCGAAACGGTCGCAGCGGAAGATGGAACGGCTGCACAAGCGGTTCCTTGACGGGGCCGTCGCCAACGAGGTGGACGCTGAGCTGGCGGAGAAAATCTTCCAGAAGCTCAAGGCGTTCGCCAACTTCGGCTTCCCGGAAAGCCATGCGCTGAGCTTCGCGCATCTGGTGTTCGCGAGCGCGTACTTCAAGCACTACCACCCGGACGCGTTCTGCGCGGGTCTGCTGCGGGCGCAGCCGATGGGGTTCTACTCGCCGCAGTCGCTGGTGGCGGACGCGCGTAGGCACGGCGTCACCACGCTCGGCCCGGACATCAACCTGAGCCTCCCGCACGCGACCCTGGAAGCGTTGCCGGGCAAGGGGAAACTCCACGCGGTACGCGGCGGGCTCAGCACCGTCCGGATGATCGGCGAAACGCTGGCCAAGGAGATCGTGGCGGAACGGCAGGCGAACGGCCGGTACGAGAGCATGTCCGACCTCGGCAGGCGCGTCCGGCTCACCACACCGCAGCTGGAAGCACTGGCCACCGCGGGTGCGTTCAGCGCGTTCGGCCCGGACCGGCGGCAGGCGTTGTGGTCCGCGGGCGCGGTCGCGCAGGACCGGCCGGAGAAACTGCCCGGCACCGGCGTCGGCGTGGACGCGCCGATGCTGCCCGGAATGGACGGGCTCGACGTCGCCGCCGCCGATGTCTGGGCCACCGGGATCTCGCCGGACAGCTATCCGACGGAGTTCATCCGAGACCGCCTCGACGCGCTCGGGGTCATCACCGCCGACAAGCTGCTGGGCCGGTCCGACGGGGAACGAGTGCTCGTCGGTGGAGCGGTCACGCACCGCCAGCGGCCGGCGACCGCCGGTGGAGTCACGTTCCTGAATCTCGAGGACGAGACCGGCATGGTGAACGTGATCTGCACACTCGGGCTGTGGCAACGGTTCCATCGGATCGCGCGGGGCAGTTCGGCGCTGCTGGTGCACGGAGTGCTGGAAAAAGCGGACGGCGTCGCGAGCGTGCGCGCGCAGAAACTGGAGCAGCTGAGGCTGCGGATTCCCACGAGATCGCGGGACTTCCGATGACCGGCGGACAGTTCGTGGACACACGCCTTCCGGCGGCTCGCAGCCACCCCGTCGCAAAGCCGGCACCGGGGCGGATGACATCCTGTCCGGGTGACGGAGACCGGCGAGGACTACACCGAAGCACGACTTTCCGGCCAGTGGTGGGAAAAACGCCAGTTCGTGGATTGCGATTTCACCGAAGCGGACCTGCGCGACCTGCGCACCCGCGGCTGCACCTTCGACAACTGCGACTTCACCAAGGTCGATCTCGCCGGTTCGCGGCACGACGCGTCGGCGTTCCGCTCCTGCACGTTCGACCGCTCGGTGCTCGCCGACAGCCGCTGGTCGTCGTGCTCGCTGCTTGGTTCGTCCTTTGTGGACTGTCGCTACACCGGGATCGCGCTGACCGAATGCGATCTGTCGCTCGCGTCGTTCGCGCGCGGCCGGTTGCGGAAACTGGACCTGTCCGGTCTGCGGATGCGGGAAGTGAACCTCAACGAGGCGGATCTGACGGATTCCGACCTGCGGGGCACGGATCTGTCCGGGTCCCGGATGATCGGCACGAAGTTTCCCGGAGCCGACCTGCGCGGTGCGGTGGTCGACGCGAACGGGCTGGTGCAGTCGGACTTGCGCGGCGCGTACGTGGACGTCGAACTGGCGGTGGCGTTCGCCGCGGCCCATGGCTTGGTCGTCAAGTAGCACGGTTCCGGGCACGGAAAAGGGGCGAAGCCCGCTGGCCCCGCCCCTTTTCCGCAGCTTCGGTTTTCTCAGTCGATCGGCGGTTCGCCCGGGTCGAGTTCGATCAGGTCGCCCTCGGCGAGCAGCTCTTCGATGCTCGCCGGAAGCAGGTACGCCGACCCGCCGCCCGGCTGGTTGAACCACGGGATCGCGACCCCGGCCAGGGTTTCGAGCGGCCGCTGCACGCGGTACACGTGGTACGGCCGGTTCACCCACTCCGGCACCAGCGAACGCTCCTCGAACGGGGTGCCCGCCGCGTAGGTCAGGTTGCCGTTCGGGCCGCCGAAGCGGTCCAGTTCGCTGCCCGCGGGCAGTTCGCGCAGTTCCTTGCCGCGGAACAGGGTCAGCGGCGGTTCCCCGGACAGCGGCGCGATCGGCCACTGCCCGCTGCCGCCGGTTCCGTTGGCGCGCACCGGTTCCTCGCGCCGCACCGGCGGTTCCCGCCGCGGCGGCGGGCTGACCGGCGGAGCGACCTGGGTGGGCGGCGCGCTGACCGGCGAGGCGATCTGCGTCGGCGGGGCGCTGACCGGGGGAGCCACCTGGGTCGGGGGGCTCACCGGTGCCGCGACCTGCGTCGGCGGAGCGGGCGGCGGGGTCTGCCGGGCAGGCGGTTCGTCGTCGGCCAGCAGCTGATCGGCGGGCGTGAACGCGGTCTGCTCCTGCGGCGGCACGTTCTCGCGCGGCCGGACCGGGAACGAGCCCGTCGCGACCTCCGGCGACAACGTCGCCACCACGGGCGGCTTCGGCGCGTCCGCGACTGGCTGCTCAGCCGGTGCGGGGGCTTCCGCCGCGACATACCCGTCGGGGTACAGCAGCACCTTGCCGAGCATGAACGCCGCGGCGTCCTCCGCGTCGCCGAACACCGCCGGGTTGATCAGCTCGCCGTCGTACCAGCCGACGCGCCAGCCTTCGCCCACCTGCTCGACGCTCCAGCCGCGTTCGGTGGGGCCGCCGAGCCGGTACGCGGCCTCGGGCACGTCCAGTTCGTCGAGCTTCGCCTGCAGTTCGGCCAGCTCCGGCTGAGCGGGCTGCTCCCGCCGCGCGACCGGGGCCGGTTCGGCCTGCTCCCGAGCCGCGCGCCGCCCGCCGGACGGCGGCGGAACCGGCATCTCCGGCACCGGAAGCCCGCCGGGGATCTCGGACCCCGGCATGATCATCGCGGTCGGAGGGCCCGCGTCGTACTCGGCCTCGCGACGGTTGTCGTCCTCGTAACCATTGGAGTGCGTGAACAGTTCGGCACGCTGCTCGTCGTCGTCGCGGGACGGCTCGTTGCCGTGCGTGAAGAGCACCGGCTCTTCACTCTCGACGTCGACCGGCCGGTGAACGTCGGTGTCGTCCTCGTCGTCCGGATGACCCGGGCCGGTGCCGTTGCGGCTCGGGACCAGGTCGTGGTGGACCTCGGTGTGGTCTTCGTCGTCGTAGTGGCCGTCGTCGTAGCGGTCGTACTGCCCGCCGTCGAAGTCTTGCTCGAAGGGCGGCTCCGCAGGACGCTCCGGCGCGGTGCCGTGGCGGCCCTCGGCCTCCTTCTCCCGGCTCCGACCGTGCGCGGCAGCTGCGAGCCCGGCCGCGGCCAGCCCGCCTGCCGCGGCGAGCCCGGCCGCAGCCGCGCCGACGTGACTGCCGTGCTCGTCCGCGGGTTCGGCCTGGCTGTCGGGTTCGGCGCTGCGTCGTCCGCCGTCCTCGGCGTTCAGCCGCACGTCTTCCCGGCGGCTGTCGTCCGCTTCGGCGTCCGGCTGGGCTCGCCGACGGCCACCTTCCTGGTCACGGCTGTCGTCCGGCGCCGCACCGCGCCGAGCTGCGTCCGGCTCAGCGTTGTGCCGGTTCGGGGCGGCAGGTTCGTCGGCGGAGTTGTCCGCGCCGATGAGCCCGTCGGCACCGATGAGGCCATCCGCGCCGACCAGCCCGTCCTCCGTGTTGGGAGCGGACTGGTCGAACGTGCCGACGCCCGGAACCTTGCTCCCGTGCGCGTCGAGGTGCTCGTCGTACCCGTGGGCGTCGTCGTAGTCGGCCGCGTCGCGGTTGCGGTCATCGACGTGGTGCGCGGGTTCGTCGTAACCCGCTTCGTCATGACCGTGCTGACCGGCTTCGTCGTACCCCTGCTCGGCGTAGGCACCGGGCTCGTGGGATGCGGCGTCCTCGTACCCGTGCTGGTCGTACGGCTCGGCGTCGTACCCACCGTGCGGTGCGTGGTCGTAGTCGCCGTGGGCGGACTCGTCGTAACCCTCGTCGTGCTGGTCGTAACCATCGGCGTGGCCGCGCTGGCCTTCGCCGCGGTCGTAGTCCTCCGGGTAACCGGCTGCCTGGTCGTAGCCAGCGTTGGCGTGCCCCTGCTGGTCGTAGCCGTCGGCGTCGGGGGCTCGGTCGTCGTAGCCGGCCGCGTCGGGGTGCTCGTCGTAACCAGCTTCGTGCGGGTGCTCAGCACGAGTGCCGCTCGCGGCGGCTCCTGCCACGCCCGCTGCCCCTGCCGCCGCGGCGGCTACGCCCAGTCCGTGCGACCCGCCGGGACTGTCCTGCCCGGACACTCGCGAGTCCGGTGCGCCGGGACCTTGCGGACCAGGCCTCTCGCGCCTGTCCGAGGCACTGCGGTTGGGCTCGAAGTGCTCTTCCGGGCCGCTGCGGTCGTCGAAACCGTGGCCGTCCGTTGCGTCGGGACCCGCGAATTCGTCGGCCGGGTGGAAGCTGTCCGCTCGGCCGGGGTCGCGGCTGTCGAACTCGTCGGCCGGACCGCGCCGGTCGGGACCGGAGCCGCCTGGGCTTCCGGCCGCGCCGGGCCTGCGGGAGCCGGGGCCGTCGAACTCGTCCGCCGAGTCGAAGCCGGGAGCGTCCGATCCGCCGGGCCTGCGGAATTCCTCGGCCGGGTGGAAAGCGCCCTCCGGCTGGTCGGCCGCGCCGGGCCTGCCGAACTCGTCAGCGGGGTGGATGCCCTCCGGGCCACCGGCTACTTCGTGCCCGCCGAAGTCGTCGGCCGGGTGGAAGGTGCCTTCTGGCCGGTCCGCTGGGCCTGGCCCGCTGAAGTTGTCGTCGGGGTGGAAGTTGTCCGGTCGGCTGGAGTCGCGGTTGTCGAACTCGTCGGCTGGGCCGCGTCGGTCGGGACCGGGCGCACCCGGTCCGGGCCTGCCGGAACCGGGGTCGCTGAAGTCGTCGGCTGGGTGGAAGTTGTCGTGGCTGCTTGGTCCAGACTCGCCTGCCGCGCCGAGTGCGGCTGCACCCAGACCGGCCGCGCCGAGTCCGGCGGCGGCTGCTCCGACTCCGGCTGCGCCGTGGCCACCAGAGCTGGGGCCGTCAGCGCTGGGGCTGCCGGAACCCGGTCCGTTGGCGTCGAATCCGCCGGGGCCGCCCGAAGTCGGTCCGCCGACTCCGTTCGGACCGCCGGGTGCACCAGCACCGCCAGGCCCACCGGCACCGCCGGGGCCGCCCGTTGCGCCAGCGCCGACTGGCCCACCAGCCGCGCTAGGACCACCGGGACCAGTAGCGCTCGAGCCGGGGCCGCCAGGACCGCCGGAACCGGGACCATTCGCGCCAGGCCCGCCCGCCCCGGGACCACCGGCACCGGGGCCACCAGCGCCAGGTCCGCCCGAGCCAGGACCGCCAGCACCGGGACCACCAGCACCAGGTCCGCCCGCACCAGGTCCACCAGCACCAGGTCCGCCAGGAGCGGGTCGCTGCTGCGGAGTCTGGCTCCCGCGAGTCAGATACGCGGCCGCACCCTGCAGCGTCAGCTCGTCCACCTGCGGAAGCTGGAACGCGTTCGCCCGGATGTGCTCGATCAGGTCCGCTTCCGGCGAGACGCCGTACGTGCGGAGGTAGAAGTTGACCGCGGCCGGCCAGATCCAGTGGCCGTCGCTGTGGAAGGCGACGGGGACCGTCGCTTCGGGGGTCTGCGCGAGACGGTCGATGTCGTAGCCGCGGTCCTGAACCACGACGGGGGCGTGGTCCAGGTAGTCCAGCAGCCGGTCTTGCTCGTCGACGTCCAGGTCAGGGCGGTTGATCACCGGGCGGCCCGCCGGGCCGATGGTGTCGAAGATCCGGGCGATGCGGAAGTGCGGTCCGGGCTGTTCCGGGCCGAGGCCGGACATCCGGCGGATCAGCCACTCGGGGACGTTCTCCTCGGTGCGCGGGAACATGCGCAGCTCGTCGGAGTACGCCTGCGGCGGCGGGGCGAGGTGCCAGCCCGGCTCGTCGCGGTTGTATTCGAGGTTGTAGCTGGAGGGGTGGTCCAGCTGGTAGCGCGCGTTGAACCAGGTGCCGCGGCCGTCGCGGTACATGCCCGCGCGGAGTCTGCCGAACAGGGTCGCGATGTCGTGCGTCGCGATCCATTCCTGAGTGGAGCCGTCCTCGAGCACGATCTCGCCGGTCAGCTCGTGGTACCTGCCGACGGCTCGGTACTCCGCGGAGACTTTGCGCCAGTCGCGCGGGGCGGCGCGCAGCAGGGCCAGTCCGATCTGCTTGACCAGAGTGTCCTGCTCCGTCGCGTTCAGCTGCGTCGTCGGTTGTGCCACAGAGAACATTTTGACTGTTCGCGCGCACGAACGCACCCCGCATAGGGCTTTTGCCACCCTCAGGCCGGTGGACGAGCCCGCTGACCTCGACGGACGCGATATGGCACGGGTCACACGCCTGGGTGGGTGATGCGGTGGAGCCCCTCCAGCTTAAGACCCAGGACGGCTGATTCGACGGAAGACGCGCGGGCCGATCGGGTGGTGTCGCGGACACACAGAGTGCAGAACCCACTCCTGACCGGCAGTCTCCGGCGGCTCTGCGACAATGGCCGCCGTGACGGCGAAGATTCTCGACGGCAAGGCCACGAAGAACGCCATTTTCGCAGAGTTGCGCCCCCGCGTGGCCGCGCTCGCGGAGAAGGGGATCACCCCTGGGCTGGGCACGGTGCTGGTCGGCGACGACCCCGGTTCCCACTCCTACGTGAAGATGAAGCACGCGGACAGCGCGAAGATCGGCGTCAACTCGATCCGCCGCGACCTGCCCGCGGACATCTCCCAGGAGAAGCTCGAGGCCGTCATCGACGAGCTGAACGCGGACCCGGCCTGCCACGGCTACCTCGTCCAGCTGCCGCTGCCGAAGCACCTCGACGCGAACCGCGTCCTGGAGCGCATCGACCCGGAGAAGGACGCCGACGGACTCGCGCCGATCAGCCTCGGCCGGCTCGTGCTCGGCGAAGCTGGCGCGCTGCCGTGCACCCCTTACGGGATCATCGAGCTGCTCAAGCGGCACGGCGTCGAGCTGAACGGCGCGCAGGTCACCGTGGTCGGCCGCGGGATCACCGTCGGCCGCACGCTCGGTCTGCTGCTCACCCGGCGCAGCGAAAACTCCACCGTCACGCTTTGCCACACCGGCACCCGTGACCTCGCCGCCGAGGTGCGCCGCGCGGACATCGTGATCGCCGCGGCGGGCGTGCCCGGGATCATCAAGCCGGACATGGTCAAGCCCGGCGCGGCGGTGCTGGACGTCGGCGTTTCGCACGTCGAGGGCAAGCTCACCGGCGACGTCGACCCGGCGGTCGCCGAGGTGGCCGGCTGGCTGTCGCCGAACCCCGGCGGCGTGGGCCCGATGACGCGGGCGATGCTGGTCACGAACGTGGTCGAGGCTGCGGAACGCGCGGCCGCCCGCTGATGGCGATGACCGGGCAACGGCACCGCGGCGATCGTCCCTGGCTCGTCCACGTGCCGTTCGCGGTGATCATGCTGCTGCTGGCGGCGGCTGTGGTGCGCGCGCTGCAGTACCACTGGCGCGAGGGTGCGGCGCTGGTCGGCGTGGCCTTGTTCGTGGCCGGGCTGCTGCGCGCGGTGCTGCCGGAGGAGCGCGCCGGACTGCTCGCGATCCGCGGCAAGGCCGTCGACATCCTCACCTACGGCGCGTTGTGCGCCGCGGTGCTCTACATCTCGCTGTCGATCGTCGGCGGCCCGTTCGACGCCTCCTCCTGAGCGAGCGCGGTCAGGACGCGAGCGCGAGTTCTTTCTGGACTCGCGCTTCGCGGCGGGCCGACCCAGTTCGGGGCCAGTAGGCCGAGTCCGCCTGCGATGACGAGGCCGCCGAGGTAGGCGCCGATCGTTGAACGCGGGCTGCACCGCCGCCGAGACCAGCGACGGCGTGCCGCACGCCTCCTCCTGAGCGAGCGCGGTCAGGAGGCGAGCGCGAGTTCTTTCTGGACTCGCGCTTCGCGTCGGTCCAGCAGCCCGGACACTGCGGCGATGGATACGCCGAGGACGGCGAGCAGTGAGCCGACCCAGTTCGGGGCCAGCAAGCCGAGTCCGCCGGCGATGACGAGGCCGCCGAGGTAGGCGCCGATCGAGTTGGCGATGTTGAACGCGGACTGCACCGCGGCCGAGACCAGCGACGGAGTGCCGCCCGCCTTCTCCATGATCCGGGCCTGCATCATCGGGCCGATCATGAAGCCCGCGACGCCCACGAAGAAGATCGTGACCGCCGCGCCGACCTTGCCCTGCGCGGTCACGGTGAAGATCGCGAGCACGGTCGCGAGCGCGAGCAGCGCGACGTACAGGCTCGGCATCAGCGCCTTGTCCGCGAGCCGTCCGCCGAGGTAGTTGCCGATCGTCATGCCGACACCGGCCAGCGAAAGCAGCACCGTGACGTTGGCGGGCGAGTATCCGGCGACGTCGGTCAGCATCGGCGCGATGTAGGACATGCAGGCGAAAACGCCGCCGAGTCCGAACATCACGATCGCCAGCGCCAGCCACACCTGCGGGCGCCGGAACGCGCCGAGTTCGCCGCGGATCGACGGGTCGGCCGGGCGGCCCTGGTGCGGCACCAGTTTCGCGATGGCGGCGATGGCGAGCAGACCGATCACCGCGACGACGCCGAATGTCGCGCGCCAGCCGACCTGCTGGCCGAGCAGCGTGCCGAGCGGGACGCCGATGACGTTCGCCAGCGTCAGGCCCATGAACATCATCGACACGGCCTTCGCGCGCTGGCCCGGCTGCGCGAGGCTGGACGCGACGACCGCGCCCGCGCCGAAGAACGCGCCGTGCGGCAGGCCGGCGAGGAACCGGAACGCGATGCCGAAGTCCTGGTTCGGCGAGAGCGCGAAGAGCGCGTTGCCGACCGTGAACAGACCTATCATCGCCAGCAGCATGGTTTTGCGCGGCAACCGGACAGCCAGCGCGGTGAGCAGCGGCGCGCCGATCACCACGCCGAGCGCGTACGCGGAGATGAAGTAGCCCGCGGACGGGATGTCGATGTGGAAGTCCGCGGCGGTCAGAGGCAGCACACCCATCATCACGAACTCGGTGGTACCGATGCCGAAGGCACCGACGGCGAGCGCGAGCAACGCGACGGGCACGGCTCTCCCTTCCTGGAGAAAACGATTGCTCAGCGCCTGGGGACCAGGCTTCTGAAGCGCTTTAGAACGAGGGCAAAAAACTAGACAGCCCCGACGTCGTCGTGCTGTCTCGCTCTAGTTGAACCGATGGAGGGCGGCCTTGTCATCCCGGTATTCGGGTGAGGCCCGCCACGTAGCGCGGCCGGTCAGCGGGGCGCGGCCAACACGCCGTCGAGCAGGCCGGGGAACAGCGCGTCGAGATCGTTGCGGCGCAACGAGTTGTACCGGGTCGTGCCTTCCTGGCGGCCGACGATCACCCCGGCCTGGCGCAGGGTCGCGAGGTGATGGGTGAGTGTGGACTTGGTCACCGGCACCTCGAAACCGCTGCACGAGATCTCCGTTTCGGAGTTCGCCAGCTGCCGGACCATCGCCAGCCTGACCGGGTCGGCCAGCGCGCGCAGCACCGCTTCGACCGTGATCTCGTCGCGGTCGGGATAGGCGAGCGGCGGCAGGGGCGCAGAGGCGGGCATGTGTCCATAGTACGACGACTGTCGAAATTGTCGGCGGGTCCGTGTACGGTCGTCATCGAACTACGACGTTCGTCGAACTATCCGTTCAGGTTTCCTTGGGGGAACATTCATGTCCAGCGTCTCGTCCTCGGCGGCGGCCCGGAACTCGGTGCTCGCGTTCGGGGCCTTCGGCGTCGGCACCAGCGGCTACATCGTGGCCGGGCTGTTGCCGGCGCTCACCTCCGAACTGCACATCTCCGCGACGGCCGCGGCGCAGCTCGTCACCTCGTTCGCCATCGCGTACGCGGTGGGCTCGCCGTTGTTCGCCGCCGCCACCGGCCGGTGGGAACGGCGCACGCTGCTGGTCGCCGCGCTCGCGGTGGCCGCGGTCGGGAACATCTTCGCGGCCGTCGCGCCGGGATACACCACGCTGTTGATCGCACGGGTCGTCACGGCGATCGGGGCCGCCGTCTACACCCCGGCCGCCACGGCCGTCGCGGCTGAACTGACCACGCCGGAACGTCGCGGACGAGCTGTGTCGCTGGTGTTCGGGGGACTCACCATCGCGTTGATCTTCGGTGTTCCGCTGGGCAGCGTGATCTCCCAGCAGTTCGGCTACGAGGGCGCGTTCCTGTTCGTCGGCATCCTTTCGCTGCTCGGTGCGATCGGGGTGCAGGTCGCGTTGCCGAGGGTCGCGCCGCCGCCGGTGGTCGGGCTCGCCGAGCGGTTCGCGGTCGCGCGGGACAAGCGGGTGGTCGCGCTGCTGGTCACCACCACGCTCGCCTGCCTCGCCGCGTTCATGGTCTACACGCTGGTGTCGCCGGTGCTGTCCGCCACCGCGGGCGTTTCCGGCGGGACGATCACGGTGCTGCTGTTCTGCTACGGCATCGGCGGCGCGATCGGCAACTTCGCCGGCGGCCGCGCGGCCGACCGGTGGGGTGCGCGCAAGCCGCTGCTGATCGTGCTCATCGGGTTCACCGCCGTGATGGTGCTGCTGCCGTTCACCGCGACGACCGTCGTCGGGGCCGGGATCACGTTGTTCGTGTGGGGCTTGGCGAACTGGTCGTTCAGCCCGCCGCTGCAGCACCGGCTCATCGAACTGTCGCCGGGGCACGCCGGGCTCGCGCTGTCGCTCAACGCGTCGGCGATCTACCTGGGCGTCGGGCTGTCCGGTGTCGTCGGCGGCGCGGTGTTGACCTCGGCCGGGCCGACCGTGTTGCCGGAGATCGCCGCGATCCTCGCCGCCGCGGCGATGCTGGTGGTCGTGTTCTTCTGGGGCGCGCGGAAGCGGGCTGAGGTCCGCGAAGAGGTCGCGGTCTGAGAAGCTGCCGGGCGTGGCAGAGGTACTGGAAACCGTGCCCGGGCACGGCGGCGAACTGGTGCTGCGGCGCGACGGCGCCGAGTTCGAGGTGATCGAAAACGGGATGTTCCTGATGGACACCCGCAACGGCGAGTCGGAACGGCTGCTCGTGACCGGAGCGGCCGACCGGCTCGCCTCCGGCGCCCGAGTGCTGATCGGCGGCCTCGGCGTCGGGTTCTCGCTGCGTGCCGCGCTGGACCACAGTGCGGTTTCCGAGGTCGTGGTCGTGGAACGCGAACCTGCCGTGATCGCGTGGAACCGGACTGGTCCGCTGCGCGAGGTGCACGGTGCGGCGCTGGACGATCCGCGGGTGACGGTGGTCGAGGCGGACCTGCTGGAGTGGCTGCGGACGACGAGCGAGACGTTCGACGCGCTGTGCCTGGACATCGACAACGGTCCAGAGTGGACGGTCACCGAGGGGAATGCGTCGCTGTACGCGGCTTCCGGCCTGGAGCGGTTGTCTCAGCTGCTGCGCCCGGACGGGGTGCTGGCGGTGTGGAGCGCGGGCGCGGCACCGGGGTTCACGGCTCGCCTGCGGGAGCGGTTCGCCGAGGTGGACGTGGTGGAGATTCCGGTGCCGCGCGGGGAACCGGACGTGGTCTGGTTCGCGCGAGGCTGAGTCAGACGGTCTGACGAGTCATGGCCAGGTTGCACGCAGGCTGTGCGCACCTACTGCGTATGCGCGCGGGCCGCCACGTGCTATGGCCCGGTGGATCGCTTGCCGATGCTGCTCGAATCGAGCCACCATGTCGTCGACCCTGAGGCGTTGGTTGTCGAGATAGAAAAGAACCCCGCCGTACGTCTCCAGCGGTGCGCGTTCCGTATCACGACCTTTGATCCGGCCGTCTTTGCACAATGGCGACCATCCCCGGGCCAGGCCGTAGTCCAGCCAGTCCTCGTCGGCGACGTGTTGGGCATCGTCCGGGAAGTGCGCGGCTGCTCGGTGCACGATCCAGCCGAGGTCGGTCAGCTCTTCGGCCAGCCTTCGTCCTAGCCCTCGATCGAGGAAAAACTCAGGCGGCACGGCCTACTCTGCAGATCGCTTCGACCTGTTCCGAAGTGAGACCGTATTCGTAAGCGACGTCGGTGAAGGATTCGCCGGCCAGCCAAAGATCGACGACGGCGTCGACCGGTACCTTCGTCGACTCGACAACGGGCGTGCCCCATCCGAACCGAGGGTCGATCACCACCGGTGCCACATCGGGGTACTGCCGGAGGCGCAGGCTTCCGGCGAAACCGTCCGCAGCGTCCCATTCAATGAAATGCAGGTAATCGTTGATGATCTCGCGGAACGGCCGCTGACCATCTCCGATGCGCGCGAGGTCCCCGTCCGCGTAGTGGAGGAAGATGTCCACCCCGTCGGTTGCGATCTGCTTCGTCGCCAGTGCATACGGCGTGTGAAACGACCGGCGAACCTCAGCGGCGGCGTCACGGATCTTTCGTTTGGTCAGTCCGAGATCGCGCAGCGCTCGAAGCACGTAGGCCTCGATCACGGCGACAAACGGAACTGACGGCCTGCCATGTCGCTCCGGTTCGACTCGGTGCACCAGCGGCGTACCGTCTGCCTTCTCGCCGAGCCAGTAGTACATGGTGGACTGAGGAATCTGCAGGTGCCGAGCCACTTCTTTGGGAGTCAGCAGCGGATCGGCGAACTTGTCGACCACGGCCCCTCCTTCATGATGTGGATTCGTCCTCGACACAGCCCACTGTATCGGTTTGCCCGGTTGCTGGACGGCTCAAGATCCGCGTGTTCGCGCGAGTCTGAGTCAGTTCGCCTTGGCGGCAGCCTTCGCGGCCTTCTTGAACGCGCGCACCTCGCCCAGCGTCTTGGCGTCCGTCACGTCCGCAATGGACCGACGGGAGCCGCGGTCGCCGTATGCGCCTGCGGCTTCGCGCCAGCCCTTCGGGGCGACGCCGCGCTGTTTGCCCAGCAGTGCCAGGAAGATCTTCGCCTTCTGCTCGCCGAAACCGGGCAGTGCCTTGAGTCGCTTCAGCACCTCTTCGCCGTCCGGCTTGGGGCGGCCGTCCAGCCAGATGCCTTCGGTGCGGCCGTCGTAGTTCTCGATGATGTGCAGCGCCAGCGCGTGCACCCGGCGCGCCATCGAGCCGCCGTAGCGGTGGATCGCGGGCGGGACGACGCACATCTCGACGAATGCCTCGACGTCGGTGGCGGCGATCTTCTGCAGCGAGAAGCCGTCCATCCGGTCGGCGATCTTCCGCGGGCCCGCGAAGGCGTGCTCCATCGGGTACTGCTGGTCCAGCAGCATCCCGGTGAGCAGGGCGAACGGGTCGTCGTTGAGCAGCTTGTCGGCCGCCGGGTCGCCGGTCAGGTGCAGTTCGCGCAGCATGGGGCCATCTTCGCACAAACCGCCCGGTCAGCCGCGTGCGAAGCGGGCCGGGGTGGTGCCGAGGTAGCGGCGGAAGTGCCGGGTCAGGTGGGCCTGGTCGGTGAACCCTGCGGTCGTGGCGACGGCGGCGGGCGGGGTGCCGTCGAGCAGGAGGCGGCGGGCGTGGTCGACGCGGCGGCCGGTGACGTACCGGTGCGGCGGCAGCCCGAAACGGCGGCCGAAGGCGCGGACCAGGTGGACGGGGTGCGCGCCCAGTACCTCGGAGGCGTCGGCCAGCGTCAGGGAATCGGGCAGGCGTTCGTCCAGGAGGTCGCGCAGGTCGTCGGCCAGGCTGCGGTCGGGCGGCGTTACCGTCAAGCGGCCGAGGTGGGTGCGCAGTCGCTCGGCGACCAGGGCTAGGCGGCTTTCGGCTTCCAGCGGTTCGGCGAGTGACTGGTGCAGCTGGTGAATCCTGGTGCGCAGCAACGGATCCGGCAGGCTCGGCTGGTCGACGGCGGCCCCGATCAGGTCGTCGCCGAGGACGTCGGCGTCGAGGTAGAGCACGCGTTTGCGGAAGCCGTGGCTGGTCGCGGCGCGCCCGTCGTGCGCGACGTTCGGCGGCAGCAGGGTGACGGCCGTGCCGAGCGCGCCGTGGTGGTGCCGGTCGAGGTCGTAGCTGATCGCGCCGTCGTCGACGATCAGCAGCGTCCAGGTGTCGTGCGTGTGCGCGGGGTAGGCGTGGTCGGTGAACCGGGCGTGGAACGCCTCGGTGATCCCGGGCACCGGAGGGCGCCAAGCCGACACCGTCATGTTCAAAACGTACAAGACCCGCACGCGGCGCCGGGCCGACGCTGTCCCGCATGAACCGATTCGACACGAAGATCGCCGTGCTGCTGCGGGACGACCTGGCCTCGTGGCAACGGCTGAACGTCACGGCGTTCCTGGTGAGCGGCGTGGCCCACACGACGCCCGAACTGATCGGCGAGCCCTACCTCGACGCCGGCGACACCGAGTACCTGCCGATGTTCCGCCAGCCGGTACTCGTGTTCTCCGGCGCTGCGGAGACGCTCGCGCTGGCGCACAGCCGCGCGCTCTCGCGGGGTCTGCGGTTCTCGATCTTCACCGACGAGCTGTTCCAGACCGGCAATGACGTCGACAATCGCGCGGCGGTGCGGGCGGTGCCGACGGAGAAGCTGGCGTTGGCGGGGATGGCCGTGCACGGGCCGAAGAACGCGGTGGACAAGATCCTCAAGGGCGCTCAGCTGCACGGCTGAATGGAAGGAGCTCAGAAGGCAAACGGTGGTGCACCGAAGGTGGATGCCGAGACACCCGACGGCTGGGACTGGGTCCGGCTGGAGCTCAGCGCCCCTGCCGGACACCAGTTGCACAAGGGGGATTACTCGAACGCCGCTGTCCGGCCGCAGAAGTCGCCGCAGCTCGCGACGCCGACTTCACCGTCTCCCGCCTAACCCGTGCGGCCGACGGTACGGTCACGGACCTCGACGTCACCTTCGTCCTGCACTGCGCCCCCGCCGCGGCTACCCGCGGCGAGGCGCACTTCCACCGTTAAGCCTCCGCGAACACCGCGAAAACCTGCCGTACCCGGTCACCCTGATCGAGCGTCACGTGCTGTGCCTTCGCCGAGCTGAACCCGGCGTCGGTGGCCAGCGCGGCGGCTTCCTCGAGGGTGCCCGGGACGCGCAGGTCGCGCGGGAACACGTCAGCGAACTTGCCGGTCGGCTTGAAGCGTTCCGCCGACACCACGCTGAACGCCAGCTTCCCACCTGGACGCAGCACTCGCCGCCAGTCGGTCAAGGCGCGCGCGCCCAGGAAATGCAGCGCCGACGCGCAGACGACCGCGTCCGCCTCGCCGTCTCCGATCGGCAGCGGGACCGCGGAGCCGACCTGCCAGGTGATCCGGCCGTCCGGGTCGCGGTCGGCGGCCTTGGCGCGGGCGATCTCGATCATCGCGGGGGAGAGGTCGATCGCGAATACCGCGGCCGGTTCGAGGCGCAGTGCCGCGAAGGCTGCCGCGCCGGTGCCCGCGGCGACGTCGACCAGCAGAGTGGGCTTGGGGGCCAGGCCGCCGATCAGCTGCTCGGCCACATACGGGTGGAAGGTGTCCTCGTCGTATCCCGCCGCGTCGGCGTCGAAAAGTGTGCTCACCTAGCCACCGTAGTGCGGTTGACCAGTGATTATCCGGGCAATCGGCGACGGCCGGCGAAACCGAGGTCGGCCCGGTGGTACCAGGACAGTTCGCGGTCGCCCTCGAGCCAGCACAACAGGACGTCGTCGCCGTCGAGCGAAGCCGGGAAGTCCACCAGCAGCGGGGCGAACCCCTTCAGCTCCGCCCCGGTCGCCTGGATCGCGGTCATCAGGTCGTCCAGCCTCGCCTGCGCGGCCTTCCACTCCGGCAGGCCGCCGAGGCTGGTGTCCCGCCCGCCCGGGCGCAGCGACGCGGCGAGTTCGGCGGCGTCGGCGCGGACCCGGATCAGCTC
The DNA here is from genome assembly GCF_004522315.1 of Amycolatopsis sp. CFH S0740. NCBI lineage: Bacteria > Bacillati > Actinomycetota > Actinomycetes > Pseudonocardiales > Pseudonocardiaceae > Amycolatopsis > Amycolatopsis sp. CFH S0740. The sequence goes on from NZ_SDLS01000024.1 coordinate 88,664, forward strand.
GGCGAGCACGGGAAGCAACCGGGCGAGCTCGGTGCGGGCCTCGGCTACGGTGAACAATCCCATCTGCAAATAGTCTCACCGGGCCCGCGCCGGTCCGCCGCTACCTGCGCCGACGCGCCAGCCGGACCGCCAGACCCGTGCCGACCAGCAGGAACCCGGTGCCGAGCAGCGCGCCCGACGACATCCACCCGGCCACGCCCACGGTCATCTCGCCGCGCGGCAGCAGGTCGAGCAGATCGAACGCCGAGCGCGGTGCCACCAGCGTGATCACCCCCGGAACCAGGCACCACACCAGCCCGCCCGCGATCGGTCCGGTTCCCGACCACGCGCCGAGCACGGCGACCCCGAACAGGAGCACCGCGCCCGCCACGGCCAACGTGATGCCGAGGGCGTCCCCGTGTTCGGCGAACGAAGCCGCGATCTGCCGCTGGTGCAGGTAGCTGCCGTAGGCCAGCAGCCCGAGCGCGACCGGGGTGAGGACGAGCCCGCACAGCCCGCTGAGCACGCGCGCCACCGCCCGGCTGCCCGCCGGTGCGGCGACCGGGCCGCCCGCGGGGGGATAAACGGAGTACGGCTCGGGGTATGACATGGCGGGACCTCCCAGTGCGGTGCTTGCCGCGATGGGACGGGCGGCCCGCTCGGCTGGTTCCGCAGTCGTGCCCGGTCGGCAGGCCGGGTCAAGGGTGGTAGAGACTTGATTCCGACCACTTCTGGAACCATCCAGCTCTGTTAAGCAGTACGCTTGTACCGCTATCGGAGAGCGAAGAAGCGAACGCGAAGATCCGCGGAAGGAGCACCGCTGCTCATGGCCAAGATCAAGGTCCAGGGCACCGTTGTCGAACTCGACGGCGACGAGATGACCCGCATCATTTGGCAGTTCATCAAGGACAAGCTGATCCACCCGTACCTGGACGTCAACCTGGACTACTACGACCTGGGCATCGAGGAGCGGGACCGCACCGACGACCAGATCACGGTCGACGCCGCCAACGCCATCAAGCAGCACGGCGTCGGCGTCAAGTGCGCCACGATCACGCCCGACGAGGCGCGCGTGGAGGAGTTCGGCCTCAAGAAGATGTGGGTGTCCCCGAACGGGACCATCCGCAACATCCTCGGCGGCGTGATCTTCCGCGAGCCGATCGTCATGCGCAACGTGCCCCGGCTGGTACCCGGCTGGACCAAGCCGATCATCATCGGCCGCCACGCGCACGGCGACCAGTACAAGGCCACCAACTTCAAGGTCCCCGGCCCGGGCACCCTGACGATGACCTACACCCCCGAAGACGGCTCCGAGCCGATGGAGTTCCAGGTCGCGAACTTCCCCGAGGGCGGCGGCGTCGCGATGGGGATGTACAACTACCGCAAGTCGATCGAGGACTTCGCGCGCGCGTCGCTGCAGTACGGCCTCGACCGCGAGTACCCGGTCTACCTCTCGACCAAGAACACCATCCTCAAGGCCTACGACGGCATGTTCAAGGACGTGTTCCAGGAGATCTTCGAGACCGAGTTCAAGTCGGACTTCGACGCCAAGGGCATCACCTACGAGCACCGGCTGATCGACGACATGGTCGCCGCGTCGCTCAAGTGGGAGGGCGGCTACGTCTGGGCGTGCAAGAACTACGACGGCGACGTCCAGTCCGACACCGTCGCGCAGGGCTTCGGTTCGCTCGGCCTGATGACCTCGGTGCTGCGCACGCCGGACGGCAAGACCGTCGAGGCCGAGGCCGCGCACGGCACGGTCACCCGGCACTACCGCCAGCACCAGCAGGGCAAGCCGACCTCCACGAACCCGATCGCCTCGATCTACGCGTGGACCCGCGGCCTCGAGCACCGCGGCAAGCTGGACGGCAACTCGGAGCTCATCGGCTTCGCGAACAAGCTGGAGCAGGTCGTCGTCGACACCGTCGAGGGCGGCAAGATGACCAAGGACCTCGCGCTGCTGGTCGGCAAGGACCAGGAATGGCAGACGACCGAGGACTTCCTCGCGACGCTGGACGAGAACCTGGCCAAGAAGATCGCGCAGGGCTGATCTTTCTTTAGCCGTTTTTGCGAGAAGGGCACCTCGGAGGAGTCTTCCGAGGTGCCCTTCTCTTTCTTGTCACTCTTCGTGATGTGTCGGTGACAGGATTGGCACCTCCGGGTGGAATGGGGTCGCGAACCTGTCCGGGCCGGGTCGGACTGCCTACTCTGGACGAGGGGTTTTTCGCGACTGAGGAGCGGCCGTGATTCTGGGTTTGCCCAAGAAGACACTGATTATTATCGGAGTCGTCGCCGCGGTCGTGGTCATCTACGCGTTCGGCCAGAAAGGCCAGGCCGACGCGCAGGGATCCCCGACCGGCTGCAAGGTCTCGGTGACCGCCGACGTGCTCAATGCGCGGGAAACCGCCGCGGGCAACGGGAAGGTCGTCGGGAAGTACTTGCGCGGCGCGGAATTCGACGCGCAACCCGTGGTGCAGAACGGGTTCCGGAAGGTCGCCGACGGCAAGTGGGTCGCGGACAGCTTCGTGACGCCGGTGTCCGGGGCCAAGTGCTGAGTCTGGTTCGTACTGGTGCCTGGTTGAGGTGCTGAGCCGGTGGTGTGCTGACGCTGTCGTGTGCGGAGTCCGTTGCCGCGCTTAGGTTCGCGTGGTTGCTGGGTTTTCTGCGACGCGTGGTTCGGCCGGGGCCGAGTGGCTGCTGAGCTTGGTGCGGGTCCGGGCCGATAGTTGTCCGCTGATTCGTCCCATGTGGTGGGACGGCTTCGGTTGTCCACGCGGGAATGCGCCGGTCGGTTGAACCGGTGCGTCCGTACGGCTCTGGGTGTTCGCGATTGCCGGATGCGGCTGCTCTTTTGTGCCGCGCGGTGCCGGGGTGAAAGCGTTCAGGGCGAACGGTGGTCGCGTTTGTTGTGCGGAACGCGCGATTATGCGTGATTCAGCATGAGTCCTTCTTCCGCGGCGAGTACTTCCCCGGCGAACTCGGCGCGGGCTTCGGCTACGGAAACCGCGCGGTCGGAACCGGGCCAGAAATGCGTGAGCAACAGCGTGCGGACATTCGCCGCGGCGGCGAGTCGGCCTGCTTCCGCGGCGGTCATCAGGTACCGGGGACCGTCCGGCGGTGCGCCTTGCAGGGTCGCTTCGCAGATGAGGACGTCGGCGTCGCGGGCCAGGTCGGTCAGGTGCGGAGCGGGACCGGTGTCGCCCGTGTAGGCGAGGGTGTAGCCGGGTGTGGTGAGCCGGACGCCGTAGTTCGGCACGTGGTGCGGCAGGAGCGCGGTGGTGAGCCGGAACGGGCCGAGGTCGGTGTCGGGGCCGAGATCGTGGAGGTCGAAGTTCTCGTCGGGGGCCGGGTTGGGCTCCATCGCGGCGAGCCGGCGCACGCTGCCGGGAGTGCAGTGCAGCGGGAGCTTGCGGTCGGTTGTGTAGTGGCGGGCCCGGCCGAGTGCGCTGACGTCCGCGAGGTGATCGGGGTGCTCGTGCGTGACGACGATCGCGTCGAGCCGGTCGGCGGGAACGTGCTGGAAGAGTCGCGGGGCGGCTCCGTAGCCGAGGTCGAGTGCGACGTGGAAGTCCTCGTGGGACAGCAGGAATCCGGCGCAGGCGCGGCCGGGTTCGGGCCAGGCGCCGCAGCTGCCGAGGACGGTCAAGCGAGGCATGGCGGTCATTCTGGACCTCGCCGTACCCGCCGCGCGCGGAAAATTGTCGGACCCGGCGGGTAGCGTGCGCGGGGTGCTGATCGTCTCCACTGTCAACGTCAATGGTCTCCGGGCTGCCGTCAAGAAGGGCTTCGTCGAGTGGCTGGCCGCCACCGAGGCGGATGTCGTCGCGTGTCAGGAAGTGCGGGCTGAGGCCGCGCAGCTGCCCGCGTCCGTCGTCGCGCCTGAGGGGTGGTTCGCCGCGCACGCGCCCTCGGTCGCGAAGGGGCGCAACGGCGTCTCGCTCTACAGCCGCGTCGAGCCGGACGAGGTGCGGACCGGGTTCGGCGAGCCCGAGTTCGAGGACAGCGGGCGGTACCTGGAAATGCACCTGCCCGGCGTGATCGTCGCGAGCCTGTACCTGCCGAGCGGCGACGTCGGCACGGAGCGGCAGGACGAGAAGGAACGCTTCATGGCCGCGTTCCTGCCGTACCTGGTCGAGCTGCGCGCGAAGGCGGCCGCGGAGGGCCGGGAGGTCGTCGTGGTCGGCGACTGGAACATCGCCTACGACACCGTCGACCTCAAGAACTGGCGCGGCAACCAGAAGAACTCCGGGTTCCTGCCGGAGGAGCGCGAGTGGATGGGGCGCGTCTACGAAGCGGGCTATGCCGACGTGCAGCGTCGGCTCGACCCCGAGGGCCCCGGCCCGTACACGTGGTGGTCCTACCGGGGCAAGGCGTTCGACAACGACTCGGGCTGGCGCATCGACTGCCAGCTGGCGACGCCCGGCCTGGCAGAGAAGGTGACGTCGGTGGTGGTCGAACGGGCAGAGTCCTACGACCAGCGCTGGTCGGACCACGCGCCGGTCACCGCGACGTACGACGTGCCGTTCCCGGGCTGAGCCTGGTTGTCCTGCTGGTGACTAGTGGGTGAAGCCTGCTGAGGGTAGTTCGGGTTTGTTCTGCAGGGTGATTCTGTCCGGTTTGCCGGGGACCGAGGACACTGTGCGTGGTTCCGCGCACGGCGCACGGCGCTGACCACCGACGACACCGAGACCGCAGGGGCGGCCTCGGTTACTCCCCGAGTGGGCGCTAGCCTCGGCTCCCGAGTTGATCAGATCCGACAGGTCTTGACACGCTCGGTAGTTTTCTGACCAGTAGCACGTCGAGAACTCATCCTTACGGGTGAGGCGCTCGTTCAGAACAGTCACCTCGCGGGAGGCACTCCGGTGCGCAACCCAGGCCGGTTCGTGACACGGTCCACGCTGGCTCTTGGCCGTCCAGCGCTTCGCTCGTCCGTCACCCCATCGGGGGTGTCCGGGACGGGGTCGGCCGAGCGGGCTCCGGTTCGCCGGGCTGTCCGTGGCAGCCGTTCCCTGGTCGTCGCGGGCGGGCGAGTCCTGGCAGTGCTGGCGACGGTGCTGATCGCGGCTGTCGGGACGGGTGCGACGGCGTTCGCGGACGACAGTGTCGTCCGGGCGGAGACGACGTCGGCCGGGTTCGGGATGCTCGGACCGGTCGGCCTGGTCGCGGTGGGTTTCGGTGTCATCGGGATGGCGCTGGGCGTCGTCCGGCAGCGCCGCAAGGCCCGCGCGAAGGCACTCGAGGCGGTCGCTGCCGCCGGGGCTCTGGACGAGGAGACCCGGCCGCTGGAACCGGCTCCGGCCGCGCTCAACCTGCGGCAGTCCTAGTCAGCTGGCCGGTTCTCCGGCAGCAAGATCTTTCCCGGCCGAGCGGCGAACTTCGCCATGCTTTCCACGCCGCCGGTTGAGTCACTTGCGGCCCCGGTCGTCTCCGCCGCTCTCCTCACACCGCGGTATCGGCGACCTGAGCTGCACATCCACCCCTAAATCTCTCCGACGACGCTCTCTCCCGAGAGCAGATACCCGCGCGGACGGCGGCGAAACGTCCCGTCTGCCCGTCCGTCCCGCGAACCGCCGGGCCCGCGGCAGGGGCTTCTTCGCAGCCTGAAAGAATCCCGGGCGTGTCCGACGAACAGAACGGGCGCCTGCGGGTGCTTTCCGGGATCCAGCCGACAGCCGACTCCTTCCACCTCGGCAACTACCTGGGCGCCCTGCGCCAGTGGGTGCGGCTGCAGGACACCCACGAGACCTTCTACTGCGTCGTCGACCTGCACGCGATCACCGTCGAGCAGGATCCCAAGGTGCTGCTGGAGCGGACGCGGCGTTCGGCCGCGCAGTTGCTCGCCATCGGGGTCGACCCGGAGCGCAGCGCGTTGTTCGTGCAGAGCCACGTGCCCGAGCACGCTCAGCTGAGCTGGGTGCTCGAATGCCAGACCGGCTTCGGCGAGGCCGGGCGGATGACCCAGTTCAAGGACAAGGCCGCCAAGCAGGGCAGCGACCACGCGAGCGTCGGCCTGTTCACCTACCCGGTGCTGATGGCCGCGGACATCCTGCTGTACCAGACGAACGCGGTGCCGGTCGGCGAGGACCAGCGGCAGCATCTCGAGCTGACCCGCAACCTCGCGCAGCGGTTCAACAGCCGGTTCGGCAAGACGTTCGTCATGCCGGAGCCGTTCATCGTCAAGGACACCGCCAAGATCTACGACCTGCAGGAACCGACCTCGAAGATGAGCAAGTCGGCGGCGACCGGCAACGGGCTGATCGAGCTGCTCGAGGACCCGAAGCGCTCGGCGAAGAAGATCCGTTCCGCGGTCACCGACACCGGCCGCGAGGTCCGCTTCGACCGCGAGGAGAAGGCAGGCGTCTCCAACCTGCTCACGATCTACTCCGCGCTGACCGACCGGACCGTCGCCGACCTCGAAACCGCCTACGAGGGCAAGGGTTACGGCGATCTCAAGAAGGACCTCGCCGAGGTGCTGGTCGACTGGGTCACGCCGTTGCAGGAGAGCGTTCAGTCCTATTTGGACGATGTCGCCGAGCTGGACCGGATCCTCGCCGCGGGCGCGCATCGGGCCCGTGAGGTCGCGTCGGCCACGCTGGCGTCGGTCTACGAGCGGATCGGGTTCCTGCCCGCGAGCTGAGCGGGGAGTACACAAAAAATATCCTGTGGGGGGATAAATACAGTGAAGTGGAAAACCGGGCTGTTGCCGATCGGTGTCGCGACGCTGATGCTGGTCACGTCGTGCAGCGGATTCTCCGGATCGGACCGCGAGAACGCGAAGGACCCGAACGCCGACGGCCAGACCGTGCAGCGGCCGGGTTATGCGAACTCGCAGTACCCGGACCCCGCTCCGATCAAGGAAAAGGCGAACCCGCAAGCGGTGCAGATCGGCGGCAAGCCGGTGATCCAGGCGTGCAACCTGCTGACGATTGCCGACCTCGTCGCGCTCGGGATCAAGGTCGAATCGCGGCCGGACCCGAACGGGGCCGTCTTCGAGCGCCGCTACCTGGTCGGCGACGGTTCGGGACCGCTGCGGTCGTCTGAAAACACCTACGCCAAGGCGCTGACCTCGGGCGTGAACCACTGTGTGTACAGCCTGCAGGACGACCAGGGCAATCAGACGTATGAGGAGCTGGCGGTCGCGGTATCCCAGCCGGCGTACGTGCCGACCGTGAACACCAAGCCCTACCTCGACGACGCGGACCCCAGCTTGACCGTCGGCCCGGTGAAGATCTTCTCGAAGCGCCGCAAGACCGACAGCCCGTCGGACGCTTCCGGCGACGCCGTGCTCGTCCTGGGGGACACCCTGGTCGACTTCGACTTCCAGCTGAAGGCGGACAAGAACGCGGGCAAGCTGCAGGACCTCGGCAAGAAGCTCGCCGAGAACTTCGCCAAGCAGGTGAGCGCGCCGGCCGGGGCGAACGTCATCGGTTACGACAGCTCGGCGTTCCCGAAATCGGTCGCGCAGCCCTGCCCGATGCTCACGCCCGACGCCGTGACCCCGGCAATCGGCACCGAGGCTTCGCCGATGGTCGCCGAAACCCCCGCCACCGCGGTCGGCGACATGTTCATGACCAACAGCACCCAGCACAACTACGTGCAGATCGACTGCGAACGCGGCACCGGCCAGGACAACGGCATCGACCGGCGCGCGCTGCACCTGACCGCGATCAGTTTCCTCAGCGAAGACGCGGCGAAGAGCTACCTCGGGTCCGCGCCGAAGGACGGCCAGTCCACGCCCGCCCAGGTCGGGGATGAGGGGCAGGTGCGCAGCAAGGGCCAGACCAACGGCGAGGTGCTGTTCCGCAAGGGCCGCTTCGTGTTCAAGCTCTACCTCGCCGACCACAACGCCGCCCCGAACGGCATCAGCGGCGCGGACGCGACCCGGCTGCTGGTTCCCGCCGCCCAGAAGATGCTCTCCGCCTTCCACGAGCAGTAACCGCGCGGGCACGCTCGCGTTGCGGGGCCCGGTTGCCGTGGTTAGCGTTTTCCGGTGGCGAAAGAGACCGGTGACAAGGAAAAGCTGCTGCCCCGGCTGCGGCGGAAGTACCCGTGGCTGGATCACCTGATCCGCGCCAACGATTCCTTCAACGAAAACTACGGCAACCATTACGCGGCGGCGATCACGTACTTCAGCGTGCTGTCGGTGTTCCCGATCTTCATGGTGGCGTTCGCGGTCGTCGGCATGGTGCTCGGGCACAACACCGCGGTGATCGACCAGATCACGCACGGGATCGACAGTTCGGTCCCCGAAGGCCTGCGCGGCCTGGTCAAACAGATCACCGACACCGCGCTGAGTTCCGGCAGCGGGATCGGGATCTTCGGGTTGCTGCTGGCGCTCTACTCCGGCGTCGGCTGGATGGCCAACCTCCGCGACGCCCTCACCGCGCAGTGGGGGCAGGAGAAGAAGACGGAACCGTTCGTCACCAAGACGATCAAGGACCTGCTGTCGCTGATCGGGCTCGGGCTGGCGCTGGTCGTGTCGTTCGCGATCACCGCGGCGGGCAGTGGCTTCGGCGAACTGCTGCTGGAACTGGTCGGGCTGGAAGGCCAGGGGTGGGCGAAGTTCCTGCTCCAAGCCGCGACGATCGTGCTCAGCCTGATCGCCAACGCGCTGGTTTTCCTGTGGGTGATCGCCCGGCTGCCCCGGGAGCACGTCGCGCTGCGGAGCGCGGTCAAGGGCGCGATCTTCGCCTCTGTCGGGTTCGTGATTCTGCAGCAGGTCGCGACTGTGTACCTGGCTAGCGTCACGAAGTCGCCGTCGTTCGCGTTGTTCGGGCCGGTGATCGGGTTGCTGGTGTTCGCGAACCTGGTGTCGCGGTTCCTGCTGCTGGTGACGGCCTGGACGGCGACCGCGCGGGAGAACCAGCGACGCGTGGTGCAGCCGCCCGCTCCGGTGCTGCTGGAGCCCCGGGTGACGGTGCAGCACGGGCTGGGGCTCGGTTCCGTGGCCGGTGCGTTCAGTGCCGGTGCGCTGCTGGCGTGGCTAGGCAGGCGGAAGGGCTGACACAAAAGGGCCTCCTTGAGCGAATCAAGGAGGCCCTTTTTTCATCGGCTCGCTATGCGCGGGCGTTGCGCTTCCGCTGGTAGCTGATGACGAACCCGGCGATGATGATCAGGAGCACCACCACCGTCAGCACCCAGCCGGTCGTTCCGAACGGGTCCGGTTTCTCCGCCGCCGCGGTCGTCGCGCCCGCGGGGGTGACTTCCTTGTCCGACATCGGGGCGGCCGAGTCGGTGCTCAGCGGCCGGTAGGCGATCTGGCCGACCGGCTGTGCGCCGTTCTTCTCCAGCGCGAAGCCGTAGTCGAGCAGTTTCGCCGCCTGGTCGACCACCTTCGTCGGACGCTGTTCGGCCCGCATCATCACGATCGCGAGGCGGTGGCCGTCGCGTTCCGCGCCGCCGACGTACGTGTGCCGCGCGTCGTCCGTGAAGCCCGTTTTCCCGCCGAGGAAACCGGGGTACACGCCGAGCAGCTTGTTGTCGTTGAACACCGGGATCGGCGGCTTCCCGTCGATCGCCGGGATCGTGTACGCCTTCGTCGCGACCGCCTTGGCGAACTCCGGCTGCTTCATCGCGTAGTGGAAGACCAGGCTCAGGTCGTACGCCGAGGTCGACATGCCCGGTCCGTCGAGGCCGGACGGGGTCGCCGCGCGAGTGTCCGTCGCGCCGATGCGGGCGGCGAGCGCGTTCATCTTGGCGACCGCCGCGTCCACGCCGCCCAGCGCCGTCGCGAAGGCGTGCGCCACGTCGTTGCCCGAGTGCATCAGCAGGCCGTGCAGCAGCTGGTCGACCGTGTAGTGCCCGCCCGCGGTGATGCCGACGCAGGTGCACTCCTGCTCGGCGTCCTCCTTCGTCGGGACGATGACCTGGTCCGGCTTCAGCTCGGTGACCACCACCAGCGCCAGCAGCGTCTTGATCAGCGACGCCGGCCGCTCCCGCGCGTGCGGGTCCTTCGCCGCGACGACCGCGCCGGTGTCGAGGTCCTGGAGGACCCACGACGCCGAGGTGTCGCCGGGAGGCAGCGCGGGCGCGCCCGGCGGGAGGACCGGGCCGCAGCCGCCAAGGAGGTCGCCGCCGACCGGCTGAGCGGGCACCGGAAGCGGCGGCGGGACGGGCTGGCCCGGCTTCGGCTTCTCCGACGTGTCCACCGGCGCCGGCGGCACGGCGTGCTCGGTGCATTGCTCCGCCAGCGCCGGTGCGGCGAGGGCGACGGGCGCGGCGACGGCTACGAGGGCTGCGGCGAGTGTCGCGGCGAATGCTCGCAGCGACCGGGCGAAAGCGGGGTGCACCCACGCAATCTAGCGTCGATGGTCCGGCGGCATACTCGAGACATGCGCATTTCACGAGGTACAGCGATGGCCTTGTTCGCTTTCGGCATCTGGTCCTGGATCATTTGGATCACGTTCGCCAAGAATCTGTGGGCCAGCAACCAGTCGTGGGCGCCGGACGGTTCGCCCACCGGGTACTTCATCGTGCACGCGGTGCTGACCGTGGTTTCGTTCGTGCTCGGCACCGCGATCGGGGTGCTCGGCTGGCGCGGCATCCGGGCGACGTCGCGGGATCGCGCGAACACCTGATCCGGCGAAGCGTCCTTTGGTCGGTGGCGGGGCGCGTCCGGGCTGGCTTAGTTTCGGGCGACCGACCATGGAGGCTAAATGTCCCGTTTACGTCGATTGCTCGTCCCGGTCGCGGTAGCCGGCGTCGCCGCCGCTGCGGTGGCTGTGCCAGCGTCCGCCGCGCCCGCGCCGTCGTGTGACACCACCAGCACCCAGTACAGCTACGTCGTGCTGTACCAACCGGGCGAGACGCAGCGTTCGGTCGACGCGGAGCTGACCGCCAAATGCGGCAAGCGGATCGCGTACTACCCGGAAATCGGCGTCGCGGTCGCCAGCTCGCGCAACGCGGACTTCGCCGACCGGATCGGGGTGAAGCGGGCCTATTCGGGTGGCAAGGACGTCGCCGCGAAGGCCGCCGCCCGCGCCGGACTGCGTTCGGCGGTCGGGATGCTGGAGCAGACGGAGAGCGTCGCCACCGGTAGCGATTTGTCGACTCAGCAGTGGGACATGCGGGCCATCCACGCTCCCGAAGCGAACAAGATCAACCCCGGTTCGCGGTCGGTCACCGTCGGCGTGCTGGACTCCGGCATCGACGCCAAACACCCGGCGCTCGCGAGCGCGGTGGACACGAAGTCCTCGACCGGCTGTGTCACCGGCGCGCCGGACGCTTCCGCGTGGGCCCCGACGAACTCCGACCACGGCACGCACGTCGCAGGCACCATCGCGGGCAAGGACGCGTCGCGCGGCTTCACCGGCATCGCACCGGGCGTGCGGCTGGCGTCCGTGAAGGTCGTGAACGACGACGGCTACATCTTCCCGGAGGCAGCGGTCTGCGGCTTTGTCTGGGCCGCACAGCACGGTTTCCAGGTGACGAACAACAGCTACTACATCGACCCCGGGATGTTCTACTGCCGCAACGAAGCGGGCGACGCTGCCGCGTACGAGGCCGTACGGCGCGCCGTGACCTACTCGACGCAGCGCGGGACTCTCAATGTCGCTGCGGCGGGTAACTCGGGCTTCGACGTCACGAAGCAGACTGTCGACCCGAATCGTCCGCACAAGATTGATTCTTCGTGCGGCATCCTGCCCAAGGCGATCGACGGTGTGGTGACCGTGTCTGCGGTTGGTTACGCGGGGACGAAGGCCTACTACTCCAACTACGGCTCGGTCACGGTGACTGCGCCGGGCGGCGATTCGGGCCAGGTTCCGCCTTCGGGGCAGGGCTCGGGGTGCCCGCTGTCGACGATTTTCAACGGCGCTTACGGGACTAAGTGCGGCACGTCGATGGCTTCGCCGCATGCGGCTGGGGTTGCGGCGCTTTTGGCTTCTACACACCGGAATGCGCCGCCGCGGGCGTTGGCGGCTTTGCTTACCGCGGAGGCGGATCCGGTGGCTTGCGATGTGTCGGCTTGCTCCGGACCGGCCCGAAACAACTCGTATTACGGGCGCGGCCTAGTCAACGCCCTCGACGCGGTTCACTGACGTACGTGAGGGGAACCTTGAGGGAATCAGATTCCCTCAGGGTTCCCCTCACGTACTAGCCAGGGGGGCGCAGGGAAACCGGTGGGCGAGGGCGGATCTCGGCGGCACGGTATGCGTCGCTGAGCTCGTTCAGAACTGCTTTTGGTTCGGTGCGCAGACGGGACGGCAGAGTCTGCACAACGGTGATGCCAAGCGCCGCGTAGCGAGTATTTCGATGCAACGTTCGTGCGTAATCAGCCGAACGAAAGTGAAATTCCACCGAGTCGATCTCCCATGCCAGCCCCACGTCGTCCCACCAGAAGTCAGGTCGCCCCGCGTAGTGGCCCTCTTGGTCGTAAAGCGCGGCATTCTGATGGGTCGGCGGGCGCGGAAGGTTCTTGGCCAGTTTCTGAGCCTCGGCTTCGGCGACGGACCGGATATCCGACCATTCGGCGAGCAGCCGACGGGGGATCGCGGTGCCCCGTTTGGTGCCGCGGTCCAGCTCTCCCGCCAGAGCTCGCGGCGCGCAACTGCCTCGCTGGACCGCTTCGATCAGGATGCGGCTGACGATCTCGGGGTCACGTACGCGCCGGACCAGATCCGTGGTGGCTCTGACCGGGGGCGCGAGCGGGATGCCATTGCGCAGCCACGGTGCCGGGAGGTGCCTCGTCCGTTCGATGATCACGAACTCAGCGCTGTTGAGCTTTTGTCGATGCGGAACCAGCAGGTGGATTTGCCGAGGGCTCTCCGGCTCCGGAAGACGCATGCCGTACCGGAGGCAGGCTTCTTCGCCGGTGACGATCGCTGATTCCCCCGCGTACAGCAAGGCTGCGTGCACCAGCTGGTCAGTCGTGGGGTCGTTGTTGTGCAGGAGGATGACTCCGGGCAACAGCCGTCGCCATGGTCCGCCGGGCAGGCATCTTCGATAGATGACCCTGCTGTTCATGCCCAGTGATTCCAGCGTCATCGCGCGGATCGCTTGGTGAGTGCTGTGCTGCGCGAGCATTTCGGGGTGGGCGGCCCACCGGCCTCGTTGTTTCACCCAGTTAATGCTGCCGCGCCCGGGGGACTTCGGGGCTGCCCAGGGCTGATCTGTGGACAGCCCGCCGACCTGTGGACAGCTCGGCTAAACAGCCGTGAGGGGGACCCTGAGGGAATCAGATTCCCTCAGGGTTCCCCTCACGTACTTGAGATCAGACGCGCTTGAACAGCAGCGCGCGCTTCACTTCCTGGATCGCCTTCGTCACCTGGATGCCGCGCGGGCAGGCGTCGGTGCAGTTGAACGTCGTGCGGCAGCGCCACACGCCTTCACCGTCGTTCAGGATGTCCAGCCGCTCCTCGGCACCCTCGTCGCGGGAGTCGAAGATGAAGCGGTGGGCGTTGACGATCGCCGCCGGGCCGAAGTACGAGCCGTCGTTCCAGTAGACCGGGCAGGACGACGTGCAGCAGGCGCACAGGATGCACTTGGTGGTGTCGTCGAACCGGTTGCGGTCGGCCTGGGACTGGATCCGCTCGCGGGTCGGCTCGTTGCCGTAGGTGATCAGGTACGGCTTGATCGCCCGGTACGCCTCGAAGAACGGGTCCATGTCGACGTACAGGTCCTTCAACGTCGTCAGGCCCTTGATCGGGGCGATGGTGATCTCGGTCTTCTTGCCGTTCTTCTCGAGCAGGTCCTTCAGCAGCACCTTGCAGGCCAGCCGGTTGATCCCGTTGATCTGCATCGCGTCCGAACCGCACACGCCGTGCGCGCACGAGCGGCGGAAGGAGAACGTGCCGTCGATGTAGTCCTTGACGTAGAACAGCAGGTTCAGCACGCGGTCGGTCGGCTGCGCCGGGACGTCGTAGGACTCCCAGTGCGGCTCCTGGTCGACCTCCGGGTTGAACCGCAGGATCTTCAGCGTGACCTGGATCGGCGTGTGCTCGTCGGACGCCTTGGAGGAAGGCGCTTCAGGGGTGGCCGTCGTCATCAGTACTTCCGCTCCATCGGTTCGTAGCGGGTGAAGGTGACCGGCTTGTAGTCGAGCCGGATGTCGGACGACAGCCCCTCGCCCTGCTTGTAGGCCATGGTGTGCCGCATGAAGTTCGTGTCGTCGCGGTTCGGGTAGTCCTCGCGGGCGTGCCCGCCGCGGGACTCCTTGCGCGCGATCGCGCCGACGACCAGCACCTCGGCCAGCTCCAGCAGGAAGCCCAGCTCGACGGCCTCGAGCAGGTCGGTGTTGTACCGCTTGCCCTTGTCCGCCACGGTGATCCGCTGGTAGCGCTCCTTGAGCGCCTGGATGTCGGTCAGCGCCTGCTTCAGCGTGTCCTCGGTGCGGTACACCGACGCGTGCGAGTCCATCGTCTGCTGCATTTCCTTGCGGATGTCGGCGACGCGCTCGTCGCCGTGCTCCGACAGCAGCAGCTCCAGCTGTTCCTCGACCAGGGTGGTCGGGTTCTCCGGCAGCTCGACGTGGTCGTGCGCCAGCGCGTACTCCGCGGCGGCGATGCCCGCGCGGCGGCCGAACACGTTGATGTCCAGCAGCGAGTTCGTGCCGAGGCGGTTCGAACCGTGCACCGACACGCAGGCGACCTCGCCCGCGGCGTACAGGCCCGGGATGACGTGCTCGTTGTCGCGCAGCGCCTCGCCGTGGATGTTCGTCGGGATGCCGCCCATGACGTAGTGGCACGTCGGGAACACCGGCACCGGCTCCTTGACCGGGTCGACGCCCAGGTAGGTGCGGGAGAACTCGGTGATGTCCGGCAGCTTGGTCTCGAGGACCTCGACCGGCAGGTGGGTCACGTCGAGGACGACGTAGTCCTTGTTCGGCCCGCAGCCGCGGCCCTGCAGCACCTCCTGGACCATCGACCGGGCGACGATGTCGCGCGGCGCGAGGTCCTTGATGGTGGGGGCGTAGCGCTCCATGAACCGTTCGCCGTCGGCGTTGCGGAGGATGCCGCCCTCGCCGCGCACCGCCTCGGAGATCAGGATGCCGAGTCCGGCGAGGCCGGTCGGGTGGAACTGGAAGAACTCCATGTCCTCCAGCGGAAGGCCCTTGCGGAAGATGATGCCGAGGCCGTCGCCGGTGAGGGTGTGCGCGTTCGAGGTGGTCTTGAAGATCTTGCCCGCGCCGCCGGTGGCGAACACGATCGACTTCGCCTGGAACACGTGCAGTTCGCCGGTGGCCAGCTCGTAGGCGACCACGCCGGTGGCGATCGGGTTGCCGTCCTCGCCCTCGGACAGGACCAGGTCGAGCACGTAGAACTCGTTGAAGAACTCGGTGCCGTGCTTGACGCAGTTTTGGTACAGCGTCTGGAGAATCATGTGCCCGGTGCGGTCCGCGGCGTAGCAGGCGCGGCGCACCGCGGCCTTGCCGTGGTCGCGGGTGTGCCCGCCGAACCGGCGCTGGTCGATCTTGCCCTCGGGCGTCCGGTTGAACGGAAGGCCCATCTTCTCCAGGTCGAGGACGGCGTCGATGGCCTCTTTCGCCATGATCTCCGCGGCGTCCTGGTCGACCAGGTAGTCACCGCCCTTGACGGTGTCGAAGGTGTGCCATTCCCAGTTGTCCTCTTCGACGTTCGCCAGCGCGGCGCACATGCCGCCCTGGGCCGCGCCGGTGTGGGACCGGGTCGGGTACAGCTTGGTGAGGACCGCGGTGCGGGCGCGCTGACCGGATTCGATGGCCGCGCGCATGCCGGCGCCGCCCGCGCCGACGATCACCACGTCGTACTTGTGGAACTGCATAGGGAAAGACTCCGCTAGCTAGTGGTGGGTGCGCCTCAGGAGGCAGGCATCTCGGGGTCGAACGTGAAGATCACCATCGTGCCGACGGCCAGGATGAGCACCATCGAGACGTAGAGCAGGATCTTCAGCCAGAACCGGGTGGAGTCCTTGCGCGCGTAGTCGTCGATGATCGTGCGCAGCCCGTTCCCGCCGTGGATCTCGGCGAGCCACAGCATCGCCAGGTCCCAGAACTGCCAGAACGGCGAGGCCCAGCGGCCGGCGACGAAGCCCCAGTTGATGCGGTGCACGCCGCCGTCGAGGATGTTCATGATGAACAGGTGGCCCAGCACCAGGATGATCAGCGCGAGTCCGGAGATGCGCATGAACAGCCAGCTGTAGAGCTCGAAGTTGCTGCGCCGGGCGGACGGCCGCCGCGGCGAGCGCGGCTTGTCGAGGATCAGAGCGTCGGCCATGGGATCAGGCACCCCCGAAAAGCGTCTCGACGGTGCGCTTCAGCATGAAGAACGCACCCGGAACCATCACGACCACCCACACGACGCCGATGACCCAGAGCATCGTCTTCTGGTACTTCGGGCCCTTGGCCCAGAAGTCGACCAGCAGGACGCGCAGCCCGTTGAGCGCGTGGAACAGCACCGCGCCGACAAGGCCGACCTCGAGCAGGTTCACGATCGGCGTCTTGTACGTCTCGATGACCTGGTCGTAGGTGTTCGGCGACACGCGCACGAGCGCGGTGTCGAGCACGTGCACGAACAGGAAGAAAAAGGTCAGCACGCCGGTGATGCGGTGAAGCACCCAGGACCACATGCCGGGGTCGCCCCGGTAGAAGGTTCCCTGCCGGCGTGAGGCACCCGCCCGATCGCTAGCTCCTGCCCCGCTTTCGGTGGCAGTGCTCGCCGTGGTGGACATCGGTGAACGGCCTCCAACGTCATGACTGTCGTGCCCGGGTGACCGGTGAGGTCCGCACCCGCGGCCGGGGTCGGTCCACTGGGGACAACTCCGGCGACGGTGCCGAGATCAGGGGCCATCGAGCGTGGATGCATGGATGCTAGACCCGACCCATACGCGCGGCTCACCTCCGGGTTCCTCTCTGTGACAGACCAGACACCGGTGACCACGGCAGACCACTCGGACGTGTGGTCTGGAGCACGTCTGAGCTGCCGTGAAGGACTCCTTCCGGGACCGGGATTCCCTCGCGGAGTCCTTCACGGACGGCTCCCGGGCGAAAGCGGGGCCACGGTGCGTGATCGCGGCGGGCGGGGCGGGGGCTCTTGATCACGGTCGGCGCCGGATTGGTCGCGGATCGACCCTCCGAGTAAACGTTTGTGTTACGTAGCGTGCCGTTCCTATGGCGGTTACCCGGCGGTTGGGTACGGTCTGCCAGTTGAGCCCGGCGACCGTGACCGGGCCGTTCCTGGATCGTCCGCTGGATCAGCGGGGAGGGAGACACACGTTGCGTCGCATGCGTGGAACCGCGCTGGCCGCCGCGACCATGGCTGGGGTGCTTGCACTGGCCGGGTGCGCGAAGGACACCGGGGGAAGCAACAACAACGCGTCCGGTTCGGACGGCAACGCGGGCTCGAACTGCATCACCGCCCCGAAGCCGCCCGCCGCGCCTGCCGCCGCCACGAGCAGCAGCGCCGCCTCGGGCAAGGTCGACGGCAGCAAGCTCAAGGTCGGCCTGGCCTTCGACGTCGGCGGTCGCGGTGACGCTTCCTTCAACGACGCGGCCGCCGCGGGCACCGACCGGGCGAAGTCCGAACTGGGCGTCCCGACCGTCAACGAGAGCACCGCGAGCGCGAGCGAGAGCGAAGCCGCCAAGCAGCAGCGCCTCGAGCAGATGGCGCAGCAGGGCCTGAACCCGATCGTCGCGGTCGGTTTCGCCTACGCGCAGTCGGTCAAGGCCGTCGCCACGAAGTACCCGAACACGAAGTTCGCGATCGTCGACGACGACTCGATCAACTTGCCGAACGTCACGCCGCTGGTCTTCGCCGAGGAGCAGGGCTCGTTCCTGGCCGGCGTCGCCGCCGCGTACAAGAGCAAGAAGTGCCACGTCGGCTTCGTCGGCGGCGTGAACACTCCGCTGATCCAGAAGTTCGAGGCGGGCTTCCTGCAGGGCGCGAAGGCCGTTTCGAGCAAGATCAAGATCGAGGACGAGTACCTGACGCCCGCCGGCGACTTCTCCGGTTTCCAGGACCCGCCGAAGGGCAACGCGAAGGCCGCCGCCGAGATCTCCCGCGGCGCGGACGTCGTCTACCACGCCGCCGGCGCCTCCGGTAAGGGCGTGTTCGACGCGGCGAAGCAGAACAACGCGCTGGCCATCGGCGTCGACTCCGACCAGTACAACCAGAAGACGGTCGCCGCCGACAAGGACATCATCATCACCTCGATGATCAAGCGCGTCGACGTCGCGGTCTTCGAGTACCTGCAGGCCGTCGCGAAGGGCGACCTGAGCACGGTGCCGAAGCGCTTCGACCTGAAGTCCGACGGGGTCGGCTACTCGACCTCCGGCGGCAAGGTCGACGACATCAAGGACGTGCTGGACGGGTACAAGGCCCAGATCGTCTCCGGCGCCATCAAGGTTTCGGACAAGCCGGCCAAGTAACGCTCACGACGCGGCAGGGCTCGGAAGGATCTTCCTTCCGGGCCCTCACGCGTTTCCGACAGAACGGGATGTCCCCTCCGATGACCGAGATCGAGGCCGAAGCCGTCCCCGACCGGGGCGTGCCGGCCGTCCAGCTGACCGGGATCACCAAGCGGTTCCCCGGCGTCGTCGCGAACTCCGACGTCAACCTCACCGTCGCGGCGGGCGAGGTGCACGCGCTGTGCGGCGAGAACGGCGCTGGCAAGTCGACCCTGATGAAGATCCTGTACGGGATGCAGCAGCCCGACGAGGGCAGCATCGCCATCAACGGCGCCGAGGTGAGACTGCGCAACCCGCAGGACGCCATCCGCGCCGGGATCGGCATGGTGCACCAGCACTTCATGCTCGCCGACAACCTGACCGTCGCGGAAAACGTGTTCCTGGGCGCGGAGGCGCTGCACGGCATCGGCCGCGCGGCGCGGACGCGCTTGGCGGAACTGTCGAAGCGGACCGGGCTGCACGCGAAGCCCGACGCGCTGCTGGAGGAACTCGGCGTCGCCGACCGCCAGCGCGTCGAGATCGTCAAAGTCCTTTACCGCGGCGCGAAAATCATCATCCTCGACGAGCCGACCGCCGTGCTCGTGCCGCAGGAAGTGGACGCGCTGTTCACGACCGTCCGCGAGATGCAGGCCGACGGCTACACGTTCCTCTTCATCTCGCACAAGCTCGACGAGGTGCGCGCGATCGCCGACACGGTCACCGTGATCCGGCGCGGCACCACGGTCGGCACCGCGGATCCGAAGAAGATCACCAGCCGCGAGCTGGCCGAGATGATGGTCGGTTCGGAGCTGCCGAGCCCGGAGACGCGCGAGTCGACGGTGACCGACCGCGAGGTCCTGCAGGTGCGCGAACTGCGGCTGTCCGCCGAGGGGTCCGAGCGCAACGTGCTGGACCACATCTCCTTCACCGTCCACGCGGGCGAGGTGCTCGGCATCGCGGGCGTCGAGGGCAACGGCCAGACCGAACTGGTCGAGACGATCATGGGGATGCGCAAGGCGAGCGGCGGACACATCGAGCTGACGCCGCCCGACGGCGAGACGCACGACCTGGTCAAGCTGGGCACGCTGGCGCGGCGCGAGGCGGGCATCGGCTACATCGCCGAAGACCGCACGCGGCACAGCCTGCTGCTCACGCAACCGTTGTGGGTCAACCGGATTCTCGGCTACCAGACGCGGGAACCGGTGTCCGGCGGGCAACTGCTCAACATCGCGGGCGCGCGCGAGGACACCGAACGGATCGTGCGCGAGTACGACGTCCGCACGCCCGGCATCGACGTTCCGGCCGCCGCGCTGTCCGGCGGCAACCAGCAGAAGCTGATCGTCGGGCGCGAGCTGTCCGGCAACCCGGTGCTGCTGATCGCTTCGCACCCGACGCGCGGCGTCGACGTCGGTGCGCAGGCGCTGATCTGGGAGCAGATCCGCCAGGCGCGTGCCGACGGCCTCGCCGTGCTGCTGATTTCCGCGGACCTCGACGAGCTGATCGGGCTGTCCGACACCATTCGCGTGATGCTGCGCGGGCGGCTCGTGAGCGAGGCGAACCCGGCCACCGTCACCCCGCAGGAACTCGGTTCCGCCATGACCGGCGCCGAAGAAGGTGAAGACTCATGAGTTCGTGGCGCACGCGGCTGCTGCCGCCTCTGCTCGCGATCGCGTTCGCGGTGATCCTGTCCGCGATCGCGCTCGTCATCTCCGGCGCCGACCCGTTGCAGGCGTACGGGACGATGATCGGCCAGCTGTTCAAGGGCTCCACCGCGGTCGACACGGTGAACCTCGCGACGGTGTACTACCTGTCCGGCCTCGCCGTGGCGATCGGGTTCCAGATGAACCTGTTCAACATCGGCGTCGAGGGCCAGTACCGGTTCGCCGCGGTGGTCGCCGCGATCATCGGCGGGGCGCTGCAGCTGCCGCCGGTCATCCACACCATCGTGATCCTGCTGGTGGCCGTGGTTTCCGGCGCGCTGTACGCGACGATCCCGGCGGTGCTCAAGGTGACCCGCGGCGTCAGCGAGGTCATCTCGACGATCATGCTGAACTCGATCGTCGCGGGCATCATCGCGTTCCTCATCAACGCCGACCAGTTCGGCGTGCAGACCGGCAACAACATCGGGACCAGGGTGATCGCGCCGTCCGGCCGGATCCCGGGCATCCCGCTCGGGTCGGGCACGCTGTTCGGGTTCGTGTTCATCGCGATCGTGATCGGCGGCGCGTACTGGTTCATGCTGAACCGCACCCGGTTCGGCTTCGAGCTGAAGGCGAGCGGCGAGTCCGCGACGGCGGCGGCCGCCGGTGGCGTGAGCGCGAAGAAGATGACGCTCATCGCGATGCTGCTGTCGGGCGCGGTGGCCGGTCTGGTCGCCATGCCGGAACTGCTCGGCCGCGACTACAGCTACGGCATCACCGCGACCCAGATGTACGGCTTCACCGGCATCGCGGTCGCGCTGCTCGGCCGCAACCATCCCGGCGGCATCGCGTTCGGCGCGCTGCTGTGGGCGTTCCTGGACACCTCCGCGGTGTCGCTGGAGCAGATCAACGTGTCCAAGGAGATCGCGACGATCATGCAGGGCATCATCGTGCTCTCGGTCGTCGTGGCGTACGAGATCGTGCGCCGGGCCGACCTCGCCGCGGAACAGCGCAGGGTGGGCAGGGCGCTCGCCGGCAACGGCCGCAAGGGCGCCTCGGTCGCGGAAGGCGGTGCGGTGTGACCACCACGACGGAGTTCTCCCGGCCGGGTCCGGAATCCGGGACGCCGATGCCGGTCAAGCGCAAGCGGCCGCGGATCCCCGGCTGGCTGCGCGGCGTGATCTGGGCCGTGGTCGCGATCGCGGTGATGTCGACCGCGTCGTACGCCACCGGCGTTTCGGCGCTGACGTCCAGCAACACCGCGTCGACCGCGCTGCGGCTGGCATTGCCGATCCTGCTGTGTGCGCTGGGCGGGCTGTGGGCCGAGCGCGTGGGCGTGATCAACATCGGCCTCGAAGGCATGATGATCCTCGGCACCTGGGGCGCGGCCTGGGGTGCGTATTACGGCGGAGCGTGGGTCGGCCTGCTGGCCGCGATCGCGTTCGGCGCGCTGGGCGGGCTGCTGCACGCGGTGGCGACGGTGACGTTCAACGTCAACCACATCGTTTCCGGTGTCGCGATCAACCTGCTCGGGCTCGGGGTCGCGAAGTATCTGGCGAACCTGATTTTCGAGCCGCTGTCGGGAAACCCGCGCCAGTCGCCGCCGGTGCCGAAGTTCGACACCTATTCCGCGGCCGGATTGTCGGACTGGCTGGGTTCGCTGGAAGACCAGCAGCGCGTCGGATTGTCTGACGTCGCGGGCATTCTGCGCGGCCTGGTGACCGGCGTCGCGCCGCTGACGATGATCGCGATCGTGCTGATCCCGGTGAGCTACTGGATTCTCTGGCGCACGCGGTTCGGCCTTCGGCTGCGTTCGTGCGGCGAGAACCCGGTCGCGGCGGAGTCGCTCGGCGTGAACGTGTACCGCTACAAGTACGTCGGCGTGCTGATCTCCGGCGGGTTCGCCGGCATGGGCGGTGCGTCGCTGGTGCTGCTCAAGGGCGGCGCGGACTACCTGGAGAACCAGACCAACGGCCGCGGGTACATCGGTCTGGCCGCGATGATTTTCGGCAACTGGCGACCGGGCGGTCTGCTCGGCGGTGCCGCGCTGTTCGGGTACTCCGACGGTCTGCAGCTCGCCGGCGGCGGCGACGCGGTGCTGGCGTTGCTGTACGGCGCGGTGATTCTGCTGGCGATCATCGTGATCGTGCAGCTGATCCGGAAGCGCTGGCTCGCGGCCGCGCTCGGCGTCGTCGGTGCTGGGATTCTGTACGCGATCTACTGGACCAACGACACTCTCCCGAGCGACTTGATCCCGTACACCGCGCACTTCGTGACGCTGATCGTGCTAGCTGTTGCGTCGCAACGACTTCGGCCGCCCAAGGCGGACGGCGCGCAGTATCGACGAGGTGAGGGCGACTGATGTCCGAAGTGGACTGGGAGGCTTTGCGGGCGGCCGCGGTGTCGGCTGCTTCGCACGCTTACGCGCCTTATTCGGGACTGCACGTCGGCGTCGCGGCCATTGTGGACGATGGTCGGCAGGTGACCGGTTGCAACGTCGAAAACGCTTCGTACGGCTTGGGTTTGTGCGCTGAGTGCACAATGGCCGGACAATTGCGACTGTCCGGCGGCGGCCGTTTGGTCGCGGTGGCTTGCCGCAGTGGCTCGGGTGAGCTGCTGATGCCGTGTGGACGGTGCCGCCAGATTCTGTTCGAACTCGGCGGATCCACTTGCCTGGTCGACACTCCGCGTGGAGTGCTGCCGATGTCGGAGGTGCTGCCGGACGCGTTCGGGCCGGAGGACCTGCCGTGACTTTCACCGCGGTAGACGTCATCCGGACCAAGCGCGACGGCGGACGGCTGAGCGACGAGCAGATCGACTGGGTCGTCGACGCCTACACCCGCGGAGCGGTCGCGGAAGAGCAGATGGCCGCGCTGGCCATGGCGATTTTCTTGCGTGGCATGGACGACGGCGAGATCGCGCGCTGGACCGGCGCGATGATCGACTCGGGCTCGCGGCTGTCGCTGGACGTCGCGCGCCCGACCGTGGACAAGCATTCGACCGGCGGGGTCGGCGACAAGATCACCTTGCCGCTGGCTCCGCTGGTCGCCGCGTGCGGTGCCGCGGTGCCGCAGCTGTCCGGTCGCGGGCTCGGGCACACCGGCGGGACGCTGGACAAACTGGAGTCGATTCCCGGCTGGCGGGCGGCGTTGTCCCTGGACGAGATCGCGGCGCAGCTGAACTCGGTCGGCGCGGTGGTCTGCGCGGCGACCGAGGGCTTGGCTCCGGCGGACAAGAAGCTGTACGCGCTGCGGGATGTCACGTCGACGGTCGAGTCGGTGCCGTTGATCGCCAGCTCGATCATGAGCAAGAAGATCGCCGAGGGCGCTTCGGGGCTGGTGCTGGACGTGAAGGCTGGGTCCGGCGCGTTCATGAAGACCGTGCCGGAGGCGCAGCTGCTGGCGCGGACGCTCGTGGACATCGGGACCGCGCACGGGGTCGCTTGCACGGCGTTGATCACCGACATGAGCACGCCGCTCGGCCGGGCGGTCGGCAATGCGGTCGAGGTCGCCGAGGCGGTCGAGGTCCTGCGCGGCGGTGGCCCGGCTGACGTGGTCTCGCTGACGGTGGCGCTGGCTCGGGAAATGCTTGCTTTGGCGGGGATTTCCGTGGATCCGGCTGAGGTGCTGGCGTCCGGGGAGGCTTACGAGGTGTGGGCTCGGATGATCACCGCCCAGGGCGGGGATCCTTCGGCTGCCTTGCCGCGGCCTTCTACGGTGCACGTCGTCCCGGCACCTGCTTCAGGGGTGCTGACTTCGCTGGACGCCTATGCCGTGGGTGTCGCGGCTTGGCGGCTTGGGGCTGGCCGGGCGCGAAAGGAAGACCCGGTGCAGGCCGCGGCGGGGATCTTGTGCCACGCGAAGCCGGGTGACCAGGTGGTGGAGGGGGAGCCGTTGCTGGAACTGCACACGGACACCCCGGACGCGATCCCGGCGGCCCTGGCCGCGCTGGAAGGCGGGTTCGAGGTGGGAGCGGAGGCTCCTGCTGCGCGGGGGATCGTGCTGGAGGCGGTTCGGCCCTGAGGGTTTGCTTTCTCGTGGTTCCTGATCAACGGGCTGCGGTCGCCGGGCGTGGCCCATCGATCGCCCGCAGAGGGTGCCGACCGGCAGTTCCGGCGTGCTCGTCGGTCTGGATCTAGGGACGGGCGAGCAGCACGCGGTTGTCTTGGACTCGGACGGGAAGCGGCTGCATGACGGGCCGCTGCCCAACAGCGAACCGGAGCTATGGACGCTGTCGCGCACGGACCGCATCAGTAGCCCTAAACGCCGGGATTGCCGAGACTCACGCTCCCCGCAGGGGCGCGGACACAGTCTGCCGCGCCGGGCGACAGCCTGAAAGATCGTGCTCCAGCAAAGTAAACAGGTCGCCGCCGAGACTCGATGAGCACCCTTTGCCGCGCTCATCTGCCTTGCCCGACGGCGCTGCGACCTCTACGCCATGCTCCGCAACGGCGCCCACTGCCAGCACTCGGAACCAGGTCCAGCCACTGCGGCTTGACAGCCGTACAGCGACATCCTCTAGAGGGCGGGCTCGGTCGCGGCTAGTGACACTGAAACGACGAAGCCCCCGTCCAGAACTCTGGACGGGGGCTTCGGTCACTCAAGCTCAGTCGGTCGACTCGTCCGAGTCGCCGCCAGCCTTCGCCTTCGCGTCGGCGGCCTTGGGCGACCGCCCGTTGCGCGAGCTGCGGCGCGGCTGGCGCGGGGCGGGCGGCGGCGGGGCGATCTGCTGTACGGCCGGTCCGCCGCCCAGCATCAGTTCCGCGAACGTCGCCATCGCTTCGTCCAGCTGGCCGCCGATGCGGCGTACCGATTCGTCGTTGCTGCGGCGCACCAGCGAGTCGACCGCGTCGGTGTCCGGCTGCTTCGACAGCGTGCCTTCGACCTTCGACAGGCCGCTGCGGACCGAGCCGTCCAGGTCGCCGATGCGGCCGGTGACGTCGTCCTCGACCTTGTCGATGCGGCTGGACAGGTCGTCGAGACGCTGGGTGATCGTTTCGAGCTTCGTGCCCACCGAGTCGAGGCGCGCGGCCGGGTCGATCATCTCGCCGGTGTCGGAGACGGCGCTCTTCAGCGCGTCGGTCGCGGTGGCGATCCGTTCCTTCGTCGCGCGGTCCAGTTCGTCGACGCGCGAGCGCAGTTCCTGGTCCGTGGTCTCGATCCGCTCGCGCAGCGACGTCTCGGCCATCTCGATCCGGTCGCGGATCGGGCCCTGCGTGGCCTGCGGCAGCGACTCCAGCTTGGCGTCCTGCTTGTCCAGGTGCCCGCCCAGCTCGTCGAGCCTGCGATGGATGTTCTGCAGCTTGTCCTCGAGCCCGTCCATCCGGCCCGCGACGCCCTCGAACCGCGCCGCCACGCCGTCGAGGCGTCCGTCGAGCTGGGCGAAGGGCTTCGCCAGCTTGTCGACGATGCTCTCCACCGCGTGCGTGAGCGCGGCGATCGCGTTGTCCTGCGACTCCAGCCGCGTCATCGCCTCGTCGAGGCGCTCCGCCAGCACCCCGACCTCGGTCCGGTCCGGCAGTTCCGACAGCCGCTTGCGCACCGCGCCGAGGGAGTCCACCGGGGCGAGCCGGGCATAGATGTCGTCGAGCGCGTCGAAGATCTGCTGCTGCTCGCTCTCACGAACCTCGGCCGCGCGCACCAGCATGTTGCGCATCCGGTCGAACGACGGAGCGGCAATGTGGTTGTCAGTGGTCACTGCGGTGTCCTTCGTCGGCGGGGAAAAATGGAAGGGACTGACCCGAGCTTATCGATGAAGAAAATTGCTGTGCGTATGGCCCCCGGGGAACGCGGATAACGACCGTGCCACCCGGATGGCCGATTCCTTGCGCACAGTGCTGAGCAGAGGGTTGTTCCGGTGCTCTCGGTTACGGCCAGGTAGGGGAATGACAGCGAGGCTACCGTTGGAGCATGTCGGACGTAACCCCGCTGAGCGCGGAGATCCTGCGCCGCGCCCCCAAGGTCCTGCTCCACGATCACCTCGACGGCGGCTTGCGGCCGGGCACGGTCGCCGAACTCGCCGAGGATCTCGGCTACCGGGACCTTCCCGCGACGGATCCGGACGAGCTGGGCCGCTGGTTCCGCGCCGCGGCGGACTCCGGTTCCCTGGTGTCGTACCTCGAAACGTTCGCCCACACGTGTGGTGTCATGCAAACGGAGGAAGCCCTGGTCAGGGTTGCCGCCGAAGCGGTCGAGGACCTGGCCGCGGACGGGGTCGTCTACGCCGAGCTGCGGTACGCGCCCGAGCTGTTCGTGGAACGCGGGCTGTCACTCGATGCAGTGGTTGAGGCCGTCCAGGCGGGCTTCGCCGAAGGGATGCGGAGGGTAGCCGCGGGCGGCGGCCGGATCCGGGTGCGGACGCTGTTGTGCGGCATGCGCCAGCACGCCCGCGCGCTCGAGATCGCCGAACTCGCGGTGCGCTGCCGCGACGCCGGGGTGGCCGGATTCGACATCGCCGGACCGGAGGACGGATTCCCGCCTACCCGCAATCTGGACGCATTCGACTATTTGCGCCGGAACAATGCACACTTCACTATTCATGCCGGCGAAGCGTTCGGGCTTCCGTCGATCGGCGAGGCAATCCAGTACTGCGGTGCGGAACGGCTCGGGCACGGCGTGCGGATCGTCGACGACATCACCGCCGACGCCGACGGAAATGTCCACCTTGGACGGTTGGCCTCCTACGTCCGGGACCGGCGGATCCCGCTGGAGATCTGTCCCTCGTCGAATGTCCAGACCGGAACCGTGCCGTCGCTGGCCGAGCATCCCATCGGCCTGCTCGCCCGGCTGCGCTTCCGTGTCACCGTCAACACCGACAACCGGCTGATGAGCGGCTGCACGATGACCAGTGAATTCGCCGCGCTGGCCGAGACGTTCGGCTTCGGCCTCGACGACTTCCGCTGGTTCACGATCAACGCCATGAAATCCGCGTTCCTCGATTTCGACGAGCGGCTCGAGTTGATCGAGAACGTCGTCAAACCCGGGTACGCGGCGCTCGGCTGAATCCCGGCTCCGAAGCGGCCATGGCCGCGGCCGCCCGGAAAGGCGGTTGCGTTCGTTAGCCATGCCAACTATCGTTCACTATATAAGAAATACTTCTCAATATATGAGACAGTGGACGGAATGGCGCAGGTCGAGGCGGGGGAGCAGGTGCGGGAAAAAGGCAGCTCGCGACGGTGGCTGATTCTCGCGCTCGGCCTCGCCGCGCAGACCGCCAGCTGCTCGTTCCTTTACGGGCTCCCGTTTCTCGTGCCCGCCATGCGCGAGGCCGACCATCTGACGCTGGCGCAGGCGGGCACGGTCGTCGCGGCCCCGAGCATCGGCCTGCTGCTCACGCTCATCGCCTGGGGCGCGGCTGCGGACCGTTACGGCGAGCGGCTCATCATGGCGCTGGGCCTGGGCATTTCGGGGTTACTCCTCGTGTACGCCGCCCTGTGGCACCACCCGGTCGGACTTCTCTTTGGAGTGTTTCTCGTAGCCGGTGCGTGCACGGCTTCGGTGAACGCGGCGAGCGGCCGGGTCGTGATGGGCTGGTTCGCCAAATCCGAGCGCGGCGTCGCGATGGGGATCCGGCAGACGGCGCAGCCGCTGGGGGTCGGAGTGGCCGCGCTCGGGCTGCCGCCGCTGGCCGCGCTGTGGGGGTTCCAGGCGGCGATGCTGCTTCCGGCCGTGCTGGCGGTCGGCGTGGCGCTGTTGGTGGCGCTGTTCGTCGTGGACCCGCCGCGGCCGCCGCGTGCGGCGAAGGGGGAGCGGCCGCCGTCGCCGTATCGCAAGCCGTGGCTGTGGCGAGTGCACGGCGCGAGCGCGCTGTTGGTGGTGCCGCAGTTCGCGGTGTCCGCGTTCGCGCCGGTGTATCTGGTGTCGCAGCATCAATGGACCGCCGCGCAGGCCGGGGTGTTCGTCGCGGTGGCTCAGGTGCTCGGCGCGCTCGGGCGGCTGGCGTCGGGGTATTGGTCGGACCGGGTCGGCAGCCGGCTGCGGCCGATGCGGCAGCTCGCCGTCGCCAGTGTGGTCGTGATGCTGCTGGTCGCGGTCGGGGACGCGACTTGGCTGTGGCTGGTGCTGGCCGCGCTGGTGCTGGCGGCGGTGATCACGGTGGCGGACAACGGTCTCGGCTTCACCGCGTCGGCCGAGCTGGCCGGGGTCGCGTGGTCCGGCCGCGCGATGGGGACGCAGAACACCGCGCAAAACATCGCCGCGTCGGCGACCCCGCCGTTGCTGGGCCTGGTGATCGGGGACAGCCGGTATGCGCTGGCGTATTGCGTGGCGGCGATTTTCCCGCTGCTGGCAATAGGTCTGGTTCCGGTGCGGGCGGAGTCCGAAAAGGACTAAGCGCGCAGGCCGTCGAGAAAGAAGGCTAAGTGCCGCCGCCAGGTTTCGGGTGATTCGCGGATCAACGGCGACATCGCGGACATCAGCGGGGCGAGATCCGCGGGTGCGAAATCGGCGCGCAGCTGACCGGATTCCTTTGCCCGGTCGATAATCCGCGCGGCGTGCTCGAAACCGGCGGCGCACGCCTCCAGTACGGCCGGGCTGAGCGGCAGCCGCCGGGCGAGGGCGTCGCTGAGGCCGTGATCCTTGGCCTGCAAGGCAAACAGGCCGTCGAGGAACCCGGTGAAGCCCTGCCACGGGTCCGGCTCCGCCAACGCCTGCGTTGCCAGCTCGTCCAGTGCCGCGATTTGCGCGGGCAGGATCGCGTCGACAAACGCGTCTCGGGTCGGGAAGTGCGCGTACAGGGTGCCGATGCTGACTCCGGCACTGCGGGCGATCTGCTCCAGCGGCGCGTCGAGGCCGTGCTCGCCGAACGCGCGCGTGGCGGCGGCCAGCAGTTTGTCGCGGTTGCGGGCGGCGTCCGCGCGCAACGGCTTCGATCCGGTGGCCATGGGTCCCATCGTACAAAGTCGAGGCTGCCCTCGGGTTTTGTGGTAGCTTGGCGAACGAAGTCGAGGGCACCCTCGATTTATCCCTGGGGAAGGAAGCCAAGTCATGACCGCTCGCCCGACCGCTGTCGTTCTCGGAGCCGGACCCGGCCTCGGAATGTCGATGGCCCGCCGGTTCTCTGAGGAGGGATACCGCGTCGCGCTCGTTTCGCGTACCGCTGAGCGGCACCCGGCTTACCTGGCCGAGCTCGACAACGCCGAAGCGTTCGTCGGCGACGTCCGGAACGGCATCAGCGCGACACTCGAGGAAATCACCGAACGGTTCGGCAACATCGATGTCGCCTACTACGGCCCAGCCGCGATCGAACCGGACAGCTTCCCCACTGACATCACCGACGCGACCGTCGACGCTGTCGAGAAGGCGATGAGCTGGGTGTACCCGGCGGTCGAGGTGGTCGGCAAACTGCTGCCGGGCATGCTGGAGCGCGGCAGCGGCGGATTCCTGTTCGCCGGCGGGCTCAGCGCGGTGCGGCCGATGCCCGCGCTCGGCGCGCTCGCGGTGTCGTCAGCGGCGCTGCGGAATTACGCGCGGACGCTGTACGAGGGGCTGGCCGGGACCGGCGTGTACGCGGGCAGCCTGATCATCGGCGGTCTGGTCGAACGCGGCGACATTCACCGGATGGTCGTCGCACAGCGGGAAAAATACGGCGACGCCGGCGGCCACACCCTGGATCCGGATGCGATCGCCGGCGTCGCCTGGAAGATGTTCTCCGCCGGTGACTCGGCCGAGAGCGTGTTCGACGCCCTCTAGCAGGTTCAGACCACCGTGAGGCGGTTCTCGAAGTCCTCGACCAGCTTGCGCCAGGCGCTCTGCTCGGTGTCGAACGGAGCGCTCGGCTCGAGCCGGCTCGGGTCCGGCCGCAGCACGAACGACACCAGCCAGCCGAGGCTTTCGTTGGCCGCCAGCGCGGTTTCGACGGTGTCGTCGCCCGCCCATTCGGCCGCGTCGGTGATCAGCTCGACGGCCAGTTCCAGCTGGGTCGGGTCGATCGACTCCGGGCCCTCGGCGATGTCCTCGTCGAGACCGGGGAACACGTAGGTGTTGTCGGTGTCGACCTCGATCTCGAGCTCGTCGGCCGCCGCCTTCTCGCGCACCTCGTCCCAAGTGGACACGCTCGCGAGGTCGGTGTCGGCGAGCTCGTCGCCCGCCTTGATCGCCTTGAGCAGTGCCTTCGGCGAGCTGAACACGTCGATCTCGCCCTCGTTGCCGAGGAACACCGGCTTGTCGTCGAGGTAGCAGCGCAGCGTGTAGTACTCCGCGCCGGAGGTGACGATCTTGATCGGGTCGATGCCGACCTCGCCCCAGAAGCCGACCGGTTCGTCCTCGGCGTCCTCGTCCTCGGCGTCGACCGCTTCGAGGTCCTCCGGACCTCCGTCCTCTTCACCGGCCTCCGCCTCGGCGGACTCCTCGTGGAAGGCGGCCAGCTCTTCGGCGGTCTGCTCCAGCACCGCGGCGTCGACGTCCGGCACGGTCACCAGGTTGTCGATCGCGTCGAGCACGGTGTCCCACTTCTCGGAGACCGCCTTCGACAGGTCGTTCCACAGCGCTTCGCCCTCGCGCCCGGTGAACGGCAGCCGGCCCTGCTCCAGCAGCGAGAAGCCCTCGTAGGCGTCGAGCACCTCGTGCACCTCGTCGAGCTCGCACACGTCGGCGAGCGAACGGACGATGCCGACGATCTCGGCCAGTTCGCCGATCGTCCACGAGTCCGGCTCCTCGGCGACCAGCTCGGGCACGCCGACGAGGTCGTAGGAGTGGTCGTCGTCGGGGATCAGCTCGGGCACGTTCAGCACGGGCACCGCGTCCCACGCCGGGTGGTCGAGCAGGTCGTGCTGCTCGGCCGTGCGCACGAAAGCGGCCAGGTGCGCGGCGTCCGGGAAGGCGTACAGGTCGTCCTCGTCGCCGAGGAACGCTTCCCACTCCTCGCCGTCCTCCCGCCACCGCGGGGCCCAGAGGGTGACCACGTCGCCCTGCGGCAGCCCGAGCTCGATCGGGATGATGTCCTGTGCCATTGCCGAATCCTCCGCGAGTACCGCCCGTGTGCGCGCCCGCCTGTCCGTTCCCCTCCGGCAGCGCGCGGTACCGGAAGCCTACGGGTTAGGGCAAGCACCCGCGATCTCCCCTGCACCTGCGGGCGGGGCCGGGATGGCACGATGGGTGCCACGATGACTCTCACCGACCTCCTGCCAGCGGATCCCGACGCAGATGCCCTGTTCGAAGCCTTCACGACGTGGACGGCGGAGCGGGGCATCGAGCTGTACCCGGCGCAGGAGGAGGCGGTGATCGAGGTCGTCTCCGGGGCCAACGTCATCCTGTCGACCCCGACCGGCTCCGGCAAAAGCCTCGTCGCGGTCGGCGCGCACTTCACCGCGCTCGCCCACGGCAAACGCAGTTTTTACACCGCGCCGATCAAGGCGCTCGTCTCGGAGAAGTTCTTCCAGCTCATCGAGATCTTCGGGGCCGACCAGGTCGGCATGATGACCGGCGATTCCAGTGTTAACGCGGACGCGCCGATCATCTGCTGCACCGCGGAAATCTTGGCGAACATCGCGTTGCGCGACGGCGCCGATGCTCCGGTCGGCCAGGTCGTCGCGGACGAGTTCCACTTCTATTCGGAACCGGACCGCGGCTGGGCGTGGCAGGTCCCGCTGATCGAGCTGCCGAACGCGCAGTTCGTGCTCATGTCGGCCACGCTCGGCGACGTTTCGTTCTTCGAAAAGGACCTGACCCGGCGGACCGGACGGCCTACCGCGGTGGTCACTTCGGCGCAGCGGCCGGTGCCGCTCACCTTCCGGTACGCGCTCACGCCGCTGCACGAGACGATGTCCGAGCTGCTCAACGGCGGCCAGGCGCCGGTGTATGTCGTGCATTTCTCGCAGGCGGCGGCCATCGAGCGGGCGCAGACGCTGATGAGCATCAACGTCACGACTCGCGCCGAGAAGGACGCGATCGCCGATCTGCTCGGCGACTTCCGGTTCTCCGCCGGGTTCGGCAAGACGCTCTCGCGGCTCGTGCGGCACGGCATCGGCGTGCACCACGCGGGCATGCTGCCGAAGTACCGGCGGCTGGTCGAAACGCTCGCGCAGTCGGGTCTGCTGAAGGTGATCTGCGGGACGGACACCCTCGGCGTCGGCATCAATGTGCCGATCCGGACCGTGGTGTTCTCGGCACTGACGAAGTACGACGGTGTGCGGCAGCGGCATTTGAAGGCGCGCGAGTTCCACCAGATCGCCGGGCGCGCGGGCCGGGCCGGGTACGACACCGACGGTTACGTGGTCGTGCAGGCACCGGATCACGTGGTGGAGAACGCGAAGGCGCTGGAGAAGGCGGGCGACGACCCGAAGAAGAAAAAGAAGATCGTCCGGAAGAAAGCGCCGGAGGGTTTCGTCAACTGGACCGAGAGCACGTTCGACCGGCTGATCGCGGCCGATCCGGAACCGCTCACGTCCAGCTTCCAGGTCAGCCACTCGATGCTGCTGAACGTGATTTCCCGGCCGGGCAACGCGTTCGACGCGATGCGGCATCTGCTGGAGGACAACCATTCGGACCGTCCGACGCAGCGGAAGCTGATCCTGCGGGCGATCGAGATCTACCGTTCGCTGCTCGCGGCCGGGGTCGTGGAAAAGCTGCCCGAACCGGACGCCGAGGGGCGCGTCGTCCGCCTGACGGTGGACCTGCAGTTCGATTTCGCGTTGAACCAGCCGCTTTCGCCGTTCGCGTTGGCTGCCATCGAATTGCTCGACATCGAGTCGCCGTCGTACGCGCTGGACGTGGTGTCCATTGTGGAATCCACAGTGGACAACCCGCGTCCGGTGCTGTCGCAGCAGCAGTTCAAGGCACGCGGGGAAGCCGTGCAGGCGATGAAGGCCGACGGGATCGAGTACGACGAGCGGATGGAACTGCTCGAGTCCGTCACGTATCCGAAACCGTTGGAGGAACTGCTCAACGCGGCTTACCAGTCGTATCGCGCCGGGCATCCGTGGGTGGCGGATTACGAGCTGTCGCCGAAGTCGGTGGTGCGCGATATGTACGAGCGCGCGATGAACTTCGTGGAATACGTGGGCTTTTATCAGCTCGCGCGGTCTGAGGGCCTCGTGCTGCGCTACCTCGCCGACACCTACGACGCGTTGCGGCACACCGTGCCGGACGAGGCGAAGACCGAATCGCTGCAGGACCTCATCGAATGGCTCGGCGAACTGGTGCGCCAGGTCGACTCGAG
Organism: Amycolatopsis sp. CFH S0740; assembly: GCF_004522315.1. Taxonomy (NCBI): domain Bacteria; kingdom Bacillati; phylum Actinomycetota; class Actinomycetes; order Pseudonocardiales; family Pseudonocardiaceae; genus Amycolatopsis; species Amycolatopsis sp. CFH S0740. The sequence goes on from NZ_SDLS01000024.1 coordinate 121,796, forward strand.
CCTGCTGGACGAATGGGAAGCGCTGCGGCATCCGGACGAGGAGGGCCCGGTGTCGCACCGGCCGCCGCCCGAGCCGCCCGCGGTCACGCGCAACGAGCGGGCGTTCCGCGTGCTGGTGCGCAACGAGTTGTTCCGCCGCGTGGAGCTGGCTTCGCGCCGGGCGTACGAGGAACTGGGCTCGCTGGACGCGGCTTCCGGCTGGGACGCGGACGCGTGGGAAGACGCGATCGAGGACTACTTCGACGAGCACGATTCACTCGGAATCGGCCCGGACGCGCGTGGTCCGGCGTTGTTGCTGATCGAGCAGGAGCCGGACGTGTGGCGCGTTCGGCAGATCTTCGACGATCCGGCTGGCGACCATGACTGGGGGATCAGCGCGGAGGTCGATCTGCGTGCCTCGGACGAGGTGGGCAGCGCGGTGGTCCGGATCGTGGACGTCAATCAGCTCTGAGGGTTTGCGTCCGGGCTGGCCAGGATCGGCGGCTGCCAACGGGTGTAGCGCAGCATCGACCGCGCCATCACCGTTGTCGGCATGGCTCGGAACGCCAGATTCCGCACCGCGATCGCGGCTGGGTTCGTCAGCTGCTGGCCCATCCGGCCGGTTTGCCGGGCGGCTCGGGCGATGGCCTGGCTGCGCGGGCGGCGTTCGGCGTCGTACCGGGTGAGCGCGGTGTCGAGGTCAGTCGACGACAGCGCATGGGCCAGTGTCACCGCGTCTTCCAGGGCCTGACAAGCGCCCTGGCCAAGGTTCGGCTGCATCGCGTGCGCGGCATCGCCGAGCAGGGCGACTCGACCGGACACATAGGACGGTAGCGGCGTCACCAGTTCGTAAACGTCGTGATGCAGCACGGCTTCCGGGTCGGTCGCGTCGAGCAGCTCGGTGATTGGTTCGTGCCAGGAACCGAAGCGGCGGCGCATTTCGGCGATCGGGTCGGGATAGCGGGTGCCTGCCGGGATGCTCAGCACGGCGTGCCATTCGGCTCGGCCGTCCGCCAAACCGATGTATCCGAACTCGACTCCACGGCCCCAGGTGAGGTTGAAGTCCGAAGAGGACAGTGGGAACGGCTCGGTCGTGATGGCGCGGATGACGGCCGATCCACTGTAGACGGGGCCAGGATGAGCGGGAAAGAAACGCTTGCGCAGTCGGCTGTTTACGCCGTCGGCGGCGACAATCACGTCGGCCTTATGGCGGCCGGACGACGTGACCACGGCGTTGTCCTCGACGGCGGTGACCTCCTCCCGCACCACCGGCGAGGGCAGCAGAGACCGCAGCAGCCGATGCAATTCGTACCGTGCGATGCCGACGATCGGCGTCCCGGCGACGCGTTCGAGTTCGGCTCCGTCCATGCGCGCCAGCCAAGTCCCGCGCGGGCTGCGGGTGCTGACGGTGCGCTGGAAGCAGCCGTCGGCGCGGAGTGCGTCGCCGGCTCCCAATGCGTCCAGGGCTCGAACGCCGTTGGCGGCAAGGGAAATTCCGGAACCGGCGTCGTCCAGTTCGCCGGGCAGTCGTTCGAAGACCGTGACCTGCCAGCCGACGCGCGACAATCCGATCGCCGCGGCCAGCCCGCCGATTCCCCCGCCGACGACTGCCGCTGATCCACCTGTGGGCACCCCGCCAGGATAGGCCCGATCAGCTGGCCATGAGCATGGAACGCGCGTCCAGGCCGTCGAACCACAGGCCGATCGCCAGTCCGGCGGCGGCTTCCAGCAGGGCGGCTCGGTCGAGACCGCCCGCGGGCAGGGGAGTGCAGCCCAGGTCCTGGACCAGCTCCGTTGCCACGGCGACGGCCTCCGGGGCACCGCACAGCGGGACGCCGAGCGGGCGGCCTTCGAACAGCGGAGGAGCCATTCGCCAGACGTCCACGTGGGCGAGGTTGAACGCCTTCACCACCGAAGCGCCGGGGGCATATTCGGCGATCCGCGCGGCTACGGGTTCACCGGTCGCGCCAGGGGTGTTGGTGCAGTCGATGAGGACTTTGCCGGTGAGGTCGAGCGGGGTGAGCAGGGCTTCGAGGGCGGTGGTGGGGACGGCCAGCAGGATGGCGTCCGCCCGGGCAGCGGCCTCGGCCCAGTCCAAAGTCTCGGCACCGAGTTCAGCGGCCAAGGCGGCGGCGTGCGCGGGGGAGCGGCCGGAGACGGTCAGGTCGTGCCGGGTCCACTGGCCGCCGAGGGCGGACGCCATTCCGCCGGTGCCGAAGAGGGCGATGCGCATGGGAAGGTCTCCTGTCGTCGCGTGGTTGTACGCAAGCGACGTTAGGAACTCCGGCAGGAACCGAAAGGTAACCATGGACTTCATCGCCGACTGCCGCACCCGGCTCGCATTCGACCTGGTGGCGAACACCTGGCATCCGGTCGTGCTGTGGGCGTTGAAAAGCGGCCCGCTGCGGCACGGCGAACTGCGCACGCGCATCGGCGGGATCAGCGCGAAGGTGCTGACCGAGGCGGTGCGCAAGCTGGAACGCGACGGGCTCGTGGAGCGCGCGGACGGGGCGTATCAGCTCACCGGGCTAGGGGCGAGTTTCCTCGGCCCGATCGAGGGGTTCGGGCGCTGGGCGGCGGAGTACGGCGACCAGGTGCTCGAAGCGCAGCTCGCTCACGAGGGCAATGGCCTGGCCCGCGCCAGCTCCAGTAACGGGACGGCCGCCGCGGCGTCGGTGACCAGCGTCGACACCAACCCGGAACGCAGTACCGCGTCCACCGCTTCGGCTTTCGGGCGGCTGTAACCGATCGCGATCACCTCGGGGACCGCCATCAGCTCCTCGTGGCTGATCGCCAGCACGTGGTGCGCCAGCCCGGTGCCGAGCGAGTTGCCGTCCGCGTCGAACAGCCGCGCGGCGACCTCGGCGGTCGCGCCCCGGGCCGCGATGGCGGCGCGTTCGGCCTCGTCCAGCGCGTCGTACACGGTGGACTCCCCGGCCTCCCAGGACCCGATACTCACGACCGCTTTGGTGAGTTTCCCGAACTGGGCGAACGTTTCCGCGATGCCCGGCTGGTGCCGCAGGATCTCGGTGGTCCGCCGGTCGGGCAGGACGAGCGGGCCGAAGATCGGGTACGAATCGCCGCCGGACACCGACGTCACGCGGCTGACCGTCTCCACCGAACGGCCGCGCATGTCCATCCCGGCCTGCACCCCGCACAACTGCACGATCGGGCAGCGCGGCAGGGTCCGGATCGCCTCGGTCATCGCGTTGACCGACCGCGCCCAGGACAGCCCGATGACGTCGTCCGGGGTCGCGATCTCCTCCAGCAGCCGGGCGGCCAGCGCGCCGACCTGCTTGCGGACGACCTCCCTCGGTTCCTTTTCGGATGCTCGTTCGAGCACGAGCACGCGGTTCAGCCGGTACGCCCGGCGGATGTCGTCGGACAGTTCGACGTCGACCGGCGCGGGCAGGTCGAACTCGATCCGCACCAGTCCGGACTCGAGTGCCGTGTCCAGCATCCGCGCGACCTTGAAACGGCTCATGCCGAACTCGTCGGCGATCTCCAGTTTCGAGGTGCCCTGCACGTAGAACCGCCTGGCCATGGTCGCCAGCAGCAGCGTCTCGGTTAGCGGTAGTGGCCCCTTTTTCCTGCTCACATGAGCAGGATAGCGCAAAAATGAGCTTTGCTGGTTGACGGATCCGCAGGCAGGGGCCTGTAATGCCTACGCATGTTACCTACGGCATAAGTCAAAATCGCTCAAATGAGCATCTTGGAAGGTGATGACGCATGCGCGCCGCGATCGTGGACCGGCCCGGGGAGATCCGGGTCGGCGAGGTTCCCGATCCGAAGCCCGGGGAGCGCCAGGTCGTCGTGAAGGTGGGTGCCTGCGGGATCTGCGGCACGGACCTGCACATCGCCGACGGGCATTTCCCGCCGACCCCGTATCCCATCGTCCCCGGGCACGAGTTCTCCGGGGAGATCGTCGAACTCGGCGCGGACGTGCCCGCCGAGTGGAAGGTCGGCGACCGGGTCGCGGTCGACCCGTCGATCTACTGCGGATACTGCACCCCGTGCCGGTCCGGGCACGGCAACCTCTGCGCGAACTGGAACGCGACCGGCGACACCGTCAACGGCGCGTTCGCCGAGTACGTCGCGGTGCCTGCCGACACCTGCTACCGGATGCCCGACTCGATGACCTGGGAACAGGGCGCGCTGGTCGAACCCGTTTCCTGCGCGGTGCACGGCGTGCGCCGGATCGGCGTGGAGGCGGGCGAACGGTTCCTCGTGGTCGGCGCGGGCACGATGGGGCTGATCATGCAGCAGCTCCTGATCCGCGCGGGTGCGCACGTGACGATGGTCGACCGCAACGCCGCCCGGTTGCCTCGCGCGACCGACCTCGGCGCGACCGCGGTGGCCGCCGATGTGTCCGAATTGGACGATGAACGCTTCGACGCCGCAGTGGACTGCACGGGCGCGGCACCCGCCATCGAGGCAGCGTTCAACGCGCTGCACCGCGGTGGCCGGTTGCTCGTGTTCGGCGTCGCTCCGGCCGAAGCCCGCGTCGCGCTTTCGCCGTTCCGCATCTACAACGACGAAATCACCATCGTCGGTTCGATGGCCGTGCTGAACAGCTACGGCAACGCGCTCGACCTCGTCGCGAACGGTTACATCGACACCGAAGCGCTGATCACCGACACCCTTCCGCTCGAGCAGTACCCCGAGGCGCTGGCGAAGATGCGCAGCGGGTCCGGCCTCAAGATCCAGGTGCTGCCCGGAGGTGGTGGCGGTGCGTAAACTCCTGTGCCTCCTTGCCGCGACAGCGTTGTTAGTGACGGGATGCGCCGGAGCCGGGGCGCTCGGCACCGGCGGGCGGACACTGGTCGTCGCGATCGTGTCCAATCCGCAGATGAAGGACGCCATCTCGCTCAAGGGCGAGTTCGAGCAGGCCAACCCCGGGATCAAGCTCAAGTTCGTTTCCCTTCCGGAAAACGAGGCCAGGGCGAAGATCACCGCGTCCACCGCCACCCAGGGCGGCGAGTTCGACGTGGTGATGATCAGCAATTACGAGGCTCCGCAGTGGGCGGCCAACGGCTGGCTGGAGAACCTCGAACCGCACATGAAGGCGACGCCGGGATACGACGAGGCCGACTTCATCCCGAGCATCCGGCAGTCGCTGTCGTACCAGAACCAGATGTACGCGGTGCCGTTCTACGGCGAATCGTCCTTTGTGGTCTATCGCAAGGACCTGTTCCAGAAGGCCGGGCTGAACATGCCCGCGCATCCGACGTGGCAGCAGATCGCCGATTTCGCCGCGAAACTCGATGACAAGCAGGCCGGCGTCGCCGGGATCTGCCTGCGCGGCAAGCCGGGCTGGGGCGAGAGCCTCGCGCCGTTCACCACGGTCGCGAACACCTTCGGCGCGCAATGGTTCGACAAGAACTGGAACGCGAAGCTGACCAGCCCGGAGTTCACCAAGGCAGCGAACTTCTACGTGAACCTGCTGCGCGACCACGGCGAGGTCGGCGCCTCCAGTGCCGGGTTCACCGAATGCGGCACCAAGTACGCCCAGGGCAACGCCGCGATGTGGTACGACGCCACCTCGATGACCGGCACCACGGAAGACCCGAAGACCAGCCACGTCGGCGGCAAGAACGGCTACGTCGCCGCGCCGGTGGACAAGACGCAGGCGAGCGGCTGGCTCTACACCTGGGCGCTGGGCATTCCGAAGGTCGGCAAGAACAAGGACGACGCCTGGAAGTTCATGGCGTGGATGACGAACAAGGAGTACGCGAAGAAGGTCGGCGAGACCTACGGCTGGAACCGGGTGCCGCCGGGCACGCGCAAGTCGACCTATGAGATCCCGCAGTACAAGGAAGCCGCGAAGGCCTACGCCCAGCCGACGCTGGACGGCATCGCGGCGGCCAACCAGCAGCAGACGATGGTGAACCCGGTGCCGTACCCGGGCATCCAGTTCGTCGGGATCCCGGAGTTCCAGGATCTCGGCACCCGGGTGAGCCAGCAGCTGTCCGCCGCGATCGCCGGTCAGACCTCCGTCGCCGACGCGCTCGCGCAATCGCAGAAATACGCGGAAACCGTCGGAAAGTCGTATCAGGAGGTGCAGAAATGAGCACCCTCTCCGTCCCCGCCGGAACCGCGCCGGCGACCGCGAAGCCCGCCGCCAAGAAGGTGACCGGTTCGGCAGGCAAACGGCGGCTGCCGCTGCTGCCCGCGCTGATCTTCGTGATCGCGGTGACGCAGATCCCGTTCCTGCTCACCCTGTTCTACTCGTTCCAGTCGTGGAACCTGGTGCGTCCGGGCTCTCGGCATTTCGTCGGTTTCCGCAACTACATCGACGTCTTCACCGACACGACGTTCCTCGGCGCGCTGCTGAACACCGTGGTGCTCACCGTGGTCTGCGTGTTCCTCTCGCTGCTGCTCGGACTCGGGCTCGCGGTGCTGCTCGACCGGAAGTTCGCCGGCCGCGGCTTCGTCCGCACGCTGCTGATCACGCCGTTCCTCATCCTCCCAGCGGCTGGCGCGCTGCTGTGGAAGACGACGGTGTTCGACCCGACGTACGGGCTGCTGCACTTCGTGTTCGGCACGGACACCGATTGGCTTTCGCAGTTCCCGCTGGCCGCGGTGATGGCGCAGATCATCTGGCAGTGGACGCCGTTCATGACGCTGCTGATCCTCGCCGGGCTGCAGAGCCAGTCTAAGGAGGTGCTGGAGGCGGCGTCGGTGGACGGCGCGAGCCGCTGGCGCACCTTCGTGTCGATCACGCTGCCGCACCTTTCGCGGTTCCTGCAGCTGGCCACGCTGCTCGGCGCGATCTACATCGTGAACAGCTTCGACGCGATTTTCCTGATGACGCAAGGCGGTCCGGGCACGGCCAGCACGAACCTGCCGTTCTACATCTACCAGCGCGCGTTCGAGGGCTTCGACATCGGACAGTCGTCCGCGATGGGCGTGGTGGTGGTCATCCTGACGATGATCGTCGCGACCTTCGCGCTGCGGCTGATGTTCCGCGCGTTCTCCGTGGACGGAGGAGTCAAGTGAGCACCGCAACCGCCACCGCCTCGCCCGCCGCCACCGACACCGCGCCGCCTCCGCGCCGCCGGACCAAACGCCGCTACGGCCCCGGCACGCTGACCGTCGCGACCTGGATCATCGCGATCCTGTTCGTTTTCCCGCTGCTGTGGATGATCCTCACCGCGTTCAAGCAGGAGAACGACGCCTACACCGATCCGCCGAAGCTTTTCTTCACGCCGACGTTCGACCAGATCTCGAACGTCCTCAACAGCGGTTTCCTGCCGTACCTGGGAAATTCGGCGTTCGTCACGGTGATTTCGACGCTGCTCGTGCTGCTGCTGGGAATCCCGGCCGCGTACGCGCTGTCGCTGGCCCCGGTCAAGGGAACGAAGAACGCGCTGGGCTTCTTCCTGTCGACCAAGATGCTGCCGATCGTGGCCGCGATCATCCCGCTGTACGTGATCTCGCAGAACACCAACCTGCTGGACACGGTGTGGGCGCTGATCATCCTGTACACCGCGATGAACCTGCCGCTCGCGATCTGGATGATGCGGTCGTTCTTCCTGGAAGTCCCCGGCGAAATGATCGAGGCGGCGCGGATCGACGGGGCGAACCTGCCGACGTTGCTGCGCAAGATCATCATGCCGGTGGTCGCGCCCGGGATCGCCGCGACCGCGCTGATCTGCGTGATCTTCTCCTGGACGGAGTTCTTCTACGCGGTCAACCTCACCGCCGCCCGGGCCGGCACGGTGCCGGTGTTCCTGGTCGGCTTCATCACCAGCGAGGGCCTGTACTGGGCCCAGCTGTCCGCCGCCGCGCTGCTGGCCTCGCTGCCGGTGATGATCGTCGGCTGGATCGCGCAGAACCACCTGGTGCGCGGCCTGTCCATGGGCGCTGTGAAGTAAGGGAGAACGCAGATGTCCGCTGAAGTGATTTACGACCAGGCGTCGCGTGTCTACCCCGGCAACCCGGGCGTCCGCGCGGTCGACCAGTTGAGCCTCGAGGTGCCGGACGGCGAATTTCTCGTGCTCGTCGGCCCGTCCGGATCGGGCAAGTCGACCGCGCTGCGGATGCTCGCCGGGCTGGAGGACGTCAACGAGGGCGCGATCCGGATCGGCGACCGCGACGTCACCGACCTGCCGCCGAAGGACCGGGACATCGCGATGGTGTTCCAGTCCTACGCGCTGTACCCGCACATGACGGTCGCCGACAACATGGGTTTCGCGTTGAAATTGCGCGGTTTCTCGGCGGCCGACATCAAGAAGCGGGTGGACGAGGCCGCCAAGATGCTGGACCTGTCGCGGTTCCTCGACCGCAAACCGAAGGCGTTGTCCGGCGGGCAGCGGCAGCGGGTCGCGATGGGCCGGGCGATCGTGCGCGAGCCGAGCGTGTTCCTGATGGACGAGCCACTGTCCAATCTGGACGCGAAATTGCGCGTGGAAACCCGCGCCAACATCGCGAAACTCCAGCAACGGCTCGGCACGACGACCATCTACGTGACCCACGACCAGGTCGAAGCCATGACCATGGGCGACCGGGTGGCCGTGCTGAAGGACGGCGTGCTGCAGCAATGCGCGTCGCCGCGGTCGCTGTACGAGAAGCCGGAGAACTCGTTCGTGGCCGGGTTCATCGGGTCGCCGGCGATGAACCTCGCGACGCTGCCGTTGACCGACGGCGGCGTGCAGCTGGGCGACCTGGTGGTGCCACTGCCCACCGAGGTGCGGACCGCGGCGGCTGGGCTGTCGGAGATCGTCTTCGGCATCCGGCCGGAGTCGCTGCGCCTGGTCGGCGAGGCCGACGACGGTTTCGAGCTGGTGGTGGAACTCGTCGAGGAACTGGGCGCGGACGCGTACCTGCACGGCAAGGTCGGCGACGACCGGTTCGTGGTCCGGGTCGACGGCCGGACGCCGCCGCGGATCGGCGACAACGTCCGGGTGGCGCTGCGCGGCGAGGGCGAGACGCACGCGTTCGATCCGAAGACGACGCTGCGGCTGGGCTGAACGGCTCGTGAGTGTTCATGCCGGTTAGCACCGGCATGAACACTCACGACCGCCTACCTCTCACGGGGGGGGGGGGGGGGGGGGGGGGGGGGGGGGGGGGGGGGGGGGGGGGGGGGGGGGGGGGAGACGCTTCCCCCTCGCGCCGGATCCCCTCCGCCGTGCTCCAGGCGACGCTTGACGCATGACGCTGAAGCAAGCCGAGTTGCGCAAATGGCCGGGTTACGCCGCCGCGGTGTGGGGCCTCTTGTTCGCGATCCCCAGCTTCGTCTGGGCGACCGGCAGTACGTTCGGCGCGCAGTCGACGGTGTCGCCGTCGCTGGTGAAGCTCGCGCAGGACCGGGTGCCGTGGTTTGTGGCCGTGCTGGTGATCACCGGACTGCTGAAGGTTTTCGGCGCGGTGGTCGGCGTCAGCCTGACGCGGCCGCGCGGCCGGTGGCTCAGCCGGACGATGGTGTTCTGCGGCGGTGGTGCCTCGATCCTCCTGACTTGGCACGGCGGGCTGTTCGTCGTGCAGGGCGTGCTGGTGAAGACCGGAGCCGTGGCGGTCGATCCAGCGCTTTCCAACCTGGTCGGTTGGTATCTCTACCTCTGGGGACCGTGGTTCATCGTCGGCGGTATCGCGTTCGCGGTGGCGGCCGCGCGGTATGTCGTGGACCGCGATGACCGACGCACGCTGACGCGGTACGGAGTGGTCGGCGCGCTCGGTGCGTTGGCGCTGTCGGTGGCCGCGGTCGCGACGGGCATCGGGTGAGTCAGCGGAGGGCGCCGGCGAGGACCGTGCTCGCCATCTGGCGAACGGCTTCCTCGCTGGGCGGTTCTCCGGTGCGATCCGCGAAGAGCAGGTGACCGGCTCCGATGAGCGTCGGGGCCAGTGTCTTCACATCGGCATCTGGGGAGATCCGGCCGAGTTCTTGTTCCGCGGCAAGGTAATTCGCCAGTACGTGCGCCGCGTCCGTCGCCAGCGGAATCCCCGGACCCGGCCGCGCTGCCCGGAGCCGGTGCCGCAGTTCGTCGCGGAAGGTGATCAGCGCGACGATCGACACCGCGACCGACGAGAAGACCTCGGTGAGCACCTCGGCCACCGTTTCGACCACGTCGCCGGTCCCGGCGTGCAGCTCCTCCGCGCGGGCTTCGAGGCGATGGATCCGGTCGAGCACCAGTGCGGCGAGAAACGCGTCGAAATCCTCGAAATGCCGGTGCAGCACGCCCTTCGCGCAATCCGCCTCGGTGGTGACGGCGCGACTGGTGAGTCCGCTCGGTCCTTCGCGCAGCAAAACCCGTTCCGAGGCGTCGAAAAGCTGAGCGCGAACGTCGCGGAGATGGATCCCGGTGGGCACTTTGACAGTCCTTCCTAGCCATAGTGGGCGCTTGCCCACTATGGTGGGCACATGCCCACTTTACCTCGTCCCGAACCGCATCAGCACCGGACCATGGCGGAGTCGTTCGGCGTCGATCCCGAGCGCTACGACCGGGCCCGCCCGCGTTACCCGGACCAACTGGTGACCGCCGTCCTCGCCGCCAGCCCAGGGAAGGACCTGCTCAACGTCGGGTGCGGCACCGGCATCGAGGGGCGGCAATTCCACGCCCGCGGCGCCGTCGTGCTCGGCGTCGAGCCGGACGCGCGGATGGCGGAGTTCGCCCGGCGCGCTTTCCCGGTCGAGGTCGCGAAATTCGAGGATTGGGACCCGGCGGGGCGGACGTTCGACGCCCTCGTGTCCGGGCAGGCGTGGCACTGGGTCGACCCGGCCGCGGGAGCCGCGAAAGCCGCGCAAGTGCTCCGCCCCGGCGGCCGGTTCGTCGCGTTCTGGCACGTGTTCATGCCACCGGAAGAAATTTCCCTGGCACTGGCGGACGCGTTGCGCCGGGCGATGCCGGATTCGCCGTTCAGCGGCAACTACCTGAAAAAACCCAGCGCCGACGCCTACCAGCCGATGCTCGACAAAGCCGCGGACGGACTGGCCGGGACCGGCGCGTTCGGCGCGGCGGAGAACTGGCAATACGCCTGGACGCAGGACTACAGCCGCGACGAATGGCTGGACCTGCTCGCCACGCAGGGCGGCGTCACCGTGGCGACGCCGGAGCAGCGCGACCGCATCCTGGCTGAGGTCGGCGCGGCGATCGACGCGCGCGGCGGCAGGCTGACGACGAATTACTCGACCGCCGCGGTGACCGCCGTCCGTCTTGCCGCGTGAAAGGCCGGTCCCCGGCGCGAAACCGGGGACCGGTCAGGTCACTCCTCCAGCGAAAGCGCTTGGCTCGGGCAGATGTTCACGGCCTCGCGCGCCTTCTCGACCAGTTCGCCGTCCGGGGTGTCGTTGAGGACGATGACCGTGCCGTCGTCCTCGCTCTGGTCGAACAGCGCGGGCTCGGTGAGCACGCACTGGCCGGCGCCGACGCACTTGCCGGTGTCCGCGATGATCTTCATGATGGCCTCTTCCTGGCTTGTGGTGGGAGCACTCTGATCTCTACCAGGTCACCGGCAACTGGTACAGGCCGAAGATCGTGGCGTCCTTCTTCACCGGTAATTCGTCGGCCGGGACCGTGCACGTGAGTGTCGGAACGCGGCGGAACAGCGTGTCGAACACGATCTGCAGTTCCATCCGCGCCAGGTTCTGGCCGAGGCACTGGTGCGGTCCGAACCCGAACGCGACGTGGTGGCGCGCGCCGCGTTCGAGGTCGAGCTTTTCCGGGCTCTCGAACACGTCCGGGTCCCAGTTCGCGGCGTAGCCCAGCACGAGCACACCCTCGCCCGCCTTGATCGTGACGCCGCCGATCTCCACGTCCTCGGTCGCGACCCGCGCGGTCGCGCCTTCGACGATCGTGAAGTAGCGCAACAGTTCCTCGACCGCGAGCAGCGTCTTGCCCGGATCGGCCTCGATCGTCGCGCGCTGCCCGGGGTTCTCCAGCAGCCCGATGGTGCCGAGCGAGATCATGTTCGCGGTGGTCTCGTGCCCGGCGACCAGCAGCAGGAACGCCAGCCCGATCATCGCGTCGTGGTCGTAATTGCCTTCCTCGCGGCGTTTGACGATCTGCCTGCCGAGCAGGTCGTCGGTCGGGTCCTTCTCCTTCGCCGCGACCAGGCCGCTGAGGTACGCGCGCAGTTCCTCGGACGCCTTCTTCCGGTCTTCGACGCTGGTGCTGCGCCGGATGAGCGCCATGGTGCGCTCTTGGAAGTAGTCGTGATCGGCGTACGGGACGCCGAGCAGTTCGCAGATCACCAGCGACGGCACCGGCAGCGACAGCTTTTCCACCAGGTCCGCCGGTTTCGGCCCGGCGAGCAGTTCGTCGATCAGGCCGTCGACGATCTCCTGGATCCGCGGCCGCATCGCCTCGACCCGCTTCACGGTGAACTCGCCGAGCACCTCCCGGCGGGCCTCGCCGTGCTCGGGCGCGTCCATCCCGATCATGGCTTTCTGCTTGGCGTTGGTGAGGATCGCGGCCCCGCCCTCGGCCAGGAACGGGAAATTGGGCAGGAACCGGTCGGAGGAGAATCGGCGGTCGCCGAGGATCTGCCGTGCTTCCTCGTGCCGCGAGGCAACCCAAGCCTCTTTGCCGCCGGGGATCTGCACGCGGGTGAGCGCGCTCTGCTCGCGCATCCGGACGTACTGCTCCGGCTGGGCGAACGGGCAGGTCCGGGCGACCGGCATGCGGAGTTCTTCAGTGGCAGTCATCGTTTCCCCCTCACCAGGTCACCGGGAGGCAGTAGAGCCCGAAGACGCCGGAGTCGTGTTTGAACGGCAACTGGTCGACCGGCGCGGCGAGCCGCAGCGTCGGAATACGGCGGAACAACGTGTCGAAGACGATCTGCAGTTCCATCCGCGCAAGGTTCTGGCCGAGGCACTGGTGCGCGCCGAAGCCGAACGCGACGTGGTGCCTGCCGCCGCGGGTGATGTCGAGCCGCTCGGGCTCGGGGAAGACCTCGGGGTCGAAGTTGGCCGCGTAGCTCAGGCCGAGGACGCCTTCTCCGGCCTTGACGGTGACGCCCGCGATGTCCACGTCTTCGAGGGCGACGCGGGTGGTGGCGAATTCCGCGATGGTGAAGTAGCGCAGCAGTTCCTCGACGGCGTCGAGGGTCTTGCCCGGATCCTCCTTGATCGCGGCGAGCGCGTCCGGGTTCTCCAGCAACGCGACGGTGCCGAGCGAAATCATGTTCGCGGTGGTCTCGTGCCCGGCGATGAGCAGCAGGAAGGCGAGCGACACGAGGTCGTCGTGGTCGTAGTTGCCTTCCTCGCGCTTCTTCGCGATCTGGCGGCTGAGCAAATCGTCCGCCGGTGCGGTTTCCTTCTTGAAAACCAGCTCGGACAGATAATTCTGCATCGCTTCGACGGACTTGCTGCGTTCCTCGAAGCCTGTTTCGCGGTTGAGGAGCCGTGAACTGTGCGTCTGGAAGAAGTCGTGGTCGGCGTACGGAACGCCGAGCTGCTCGCAGATCACCAGCGACGGCACCGGAAGCGACAGCGCCGACACCAGGTCGGCGGGCTTGTCGCCGGCCAGCATCGCGTCGATGTGCTGGTCGACGATCTCCTGGATGCGCGGCTGCAGCGCCTTCATCCGCTTGACGGTGAACTCGCCGACGACGCTGCGCCGGGCCGGGCCGTGTTCCGGGGCGTCCATCGCGATCAGCGACGGGCGCAGCCTCGGACGGCGCTGCTGGCCGTCCTTGAACAGGACCGGGAAGCCCGGATTGAAGCGGTCCGAGCTGAACCGCGGGTCGTTCAGCATCGCCCGCAGGTCCTCGTGCCGGTTGAGCACCCAGGCGCGCTGGCCGGTGTGCTCGAGCTCGACGTAGTGCGCGCGAGCGTCGCGGAACCGGTCGTACTCCGGCGGCGGCGCGAACGGGCAGGTGCGCTTCATCGGGAACGCGGCCTGCTCCGGCTGGGTGCGGCTGGGCTGGGCGACTTCGGTCATCTGAACCCCCTGTGGTGGGTTTGCCCCGTTACGGAATGAATGTGGAGGATTACATTCCGGTTCACTGCCCAAGGTACCGAAGTGGAGGATCGCCGTCCACTAGCAACGGGGTGACAATTGCTGTCCGCCCCGGGTTGCCGGCACGTTTGCGCAGCTGGTCCGGCGTGCGAGAATGCGCGCCAACCGGGAAAAGGGAAGGCCGGGTATGAGTGCAGACCCCGAGACGCCGCTGCGGGCGGACGCGCAACGCAACCGCGACCAGATCATCGCCGCGGCTCGCGTCATCTTCGCCAGCCACGGTCCCGAGGTCCCGATGGAGGAGATCGCGCGCGCGGCCGGCGTCGGCGTCGGCACCCTCTACCGGCGCTTCCCGGATCGCGACGCGCTCATCCGCGCGGTGGCGGTGGACAATTTCGCGGGCGTGCTGGACAGCGCCCGGCGGCTGTCGGTGGAAGCGCCGACGGCGTGGGAAGCGTTGGTGCAGTTGCTGTATCACGGCGCGGAGCTGCAGTTGTCGATGCAATTGGCCATGTTGTCGCAGCGAGCGCACGAAATTCTCAAGGACGACCCCGAGGTCGCGCACCTGCGCGAAGCGGTGCTTCTCGAGGTCGAAGGCCTGGTCGACCGGGCGCAGGCCGAGGGGACGCTGCGCAAGGACGTGGGCGCGGGAGACGTCGCGGTGCTGTTCGCCCGGCTGATCCGGCAGCTGCCCGCGCACCGGTTGAAATCGCCGGAGATGGCGACGGCGCGCAACATCGCGATCATGATCGACGGCCTGCGCGCCGGTCCGGCCACCACGCTGCCGGGGCGGCCGATCGACAAGGAAGACTTGCTCTGACCGCTTCTTCGGACGCGACGGGACGATCGGGGTTGCTCCGGCGGGGGTGATCTCACAACGGGCCATCGAGTCGCGGACGGGGACGTCTTATCTCGTGAAAGCCGGTGCGGAGCCGCCGGAAAACGCGAGAGGGGACGAACAATGAAGAACATCCGCCGAATTGCCGTCGCAGTCGCCGTCGCCGGAGGCGCGGCCGCGGTCTTCGCCGGTACCGCCAGTGCCACGACCACGGAGTCGTCGGCGCTTCCGTGCACCGCGAACCAGTTCAGCACCAAGCTCGTCTACGGCGGGGCCGGCGCGGGCCAGCGCAACGCCGCGATGCAGTTCACCGCGAACCAGGGCGAGCGGTGCGTCCTTTCCGGCCGGGCCGACGTCGACCTGGTCGGTGCGCACAACGTCCTGGTCAACAACGAGGCTCCGGCCGACGCGCCGCCGGTGCTGATCGCGAACGGTTCGTCGGCGTACGTGCCGCTGCACTGGACCGCGATCGGCTCCGACGACGAGCAGCAGACGCCGAACGCGCTGACCATGACCGCCCCGGCCGCCTCCAACCCGCACGGCGACCCGATCGACCCGAACGTGACGGTGGACTGGACCCTCGGCGCGGTCGACGCCGGCGCCGACAGCCACACCATCGACGTCGGTGCGATGACGGCCGGCGAAGCGCCTGCGGTGTAAGGGATTACTGGTCAGCCGGGCGGGGCTGCGCGGGTGAGCGAATCGAGCACCCGCAGCAGCACCGCCCTGGCGGCGTCGCCCTCGGCCGCGACTGTCCACAGTAGATCCGCGACCTCGTGGTACGGGTCGACGTCGCTCGCGATGTGCTCGCCCTCGGGGGTTTCGACCATCGCGACGTCGTCGACGACCCAGAAGTCCGAGGTGACCGGGTAGGGCACGACGACGTCCGCGGGGATGATGCCGAAGCGGATGTTGGGGGTGCCGAGCAGCGCGAGCAGCTTGTGCACCTGCCCGATCATCACCTCGTGCGGCGCGTTCGGATAGCGCAGCGCCGCCTCGGAGGTGAGCAGTTCGATGGTCCGGCCGGGTTCGTAGAGGATCTGCTGGCGCTGCATCCGCGCCCGGACGGCTTCGGTGATGTCCTGTCCGCCGCCGTGGATCCGGGCGTGGGCGAGCAGCGTATGCCGCGCGTACTCCGGGGTTTGCAGTAATCCGGAGACAATTCGGAGATCTACCGCCCGAATTCGTAGCGCTCTGGCCTCTCGGGCAATGGATTCCTCTTGCCGAGCGCGGTGTCCGTCGCGGACTTTGTCTTTCCAGCTGGCGTGCGCGTCGCGGACCTCGACCAATTGCTCGCGCAGTTCCGCGGCCAGCTCCGGCGGCCCGCCGACGGCGGCGACCCAGGCGTCGAGGTCGTCGTCGCCGACGGTCTGCCTGCCGTTTTCGATCTTGCTGACCTTGGGCGCGTTCCAGCCGATGGCCCTGGCGAAATCCTTTCCGGTCTCGTAGCCCGCGTCGACCCGGAGCCGGCGCAGGCGATCGCCAAGCTCTGCCCGGCGTTTCTCGAAACTGGTAGGCACTCGCCCTCGCTATCGCATGCGGAATTCCTCGAACCCGATGGCATCTTCCCACACCTGGGGTCGAGTTTCGAGAAATCCTGGGCGACTAGTGCGTCTGAATCGCCGGGCTGCCCTTGCCTCGCCTGCGCCGGTCGTCGTGCTCAGGCTTCCTGCGGGAAGAACTTGAGCAGGCCGGCGGGGATTTCGACGGCCGTCTCGGTGTCGGGCATGCCGCGTTCGTGCAGTTGCCGCAACGCCTGCTCGTCGGTGACCCGGTATCCCTGGACGACGTACGTGCCGCGGTTGGTGCGATAAGCGTTGGGGCAGTTGCCGCCCGCGCTGGTGGTGCCGAGGAACTCGAGGGCAAGTGCTTCTTCGGACTGGGCGGGATGCGGGGTCATGCGGAGTCCTCCTGACGTGCTGGCGGCGCCTGTACCGGACACGGGGTTGTCGAAATTTCCCCAATGGCACATGTTGGCAGAGAATTTCGCGAAAGGATAGGGTTGTGGCGCGAAATGTTGGGGCTCGGTGATGCTCGTTCAGGCAAGTTCGGCGAGCGTGTCGACGAGGTGGGAGCGGGTGCCGGAGTAGACGTTGATCCGCGGCCCGCCGACCTCGTCCGGGCTGACGAGCACGCGTCCACGCCCGGTGAGGTCGATCGCGGACAAGCGCTGGCCGACGATTCGGCGAGTTCGAGAGCTTCGCGCAACCGCGGACTGGGCGCGCCCAACCCAAGCGCAAGCCTGCCCGCTGCGCAGTTTTTCGAATGGCCGCAGACAAAACCGCCGTTCCGGCTTAACCGGAACGGCGGTCTGGGTGAGCTCGAACGTCAGACGCCCATGGGGTGCCAGACGGTTTTCGCTTCCAGGTACCGACGCAGGCGGGACAGGTCGGGTTCGGCTGTCCAGTCTGGTTCGGAGTCGGGGACGGACAGGACGCGCTTCACCGTTCCGGCGGCTTCCTGGGCCAGGGTGACGCGGTCCTCGGGGGTCGCGCCGGTCGGGTCGAGGGCGTTGACGTCTCCGTGCGAGGCCAGCCAGGGGCCCAGTTCCGCGGCGTGGCCGGTGAGGATGTTCGCGACGCCGCCGGGGACGTCGGAGGTGGCCAGGACCTCGGACAGGGTGATGGCGGGCAGGGGGCGGTCCGCGCTGGAGACCAGGACTGCTGTCGAGCCGGTGGCCAGGACAGGCGCCAGGACGGTCACCAGACCCAGCAAGCTCGACTCTTGCGGCGCGAGGACGCCCACGACCCCGGTGGGTTCGGGCGTGGTGAAGGAGAAGTACGGCCCGGCGACCGGGTTGGCGGCGCCAAGGACCGAGGCGATCTTGTCGGTCCAGCCCGCGTACCAGACCCAGCGGTCGATGGCGGCGTCCACAAGGGACTCGGCCTTTTTCGCGGCGACGCCCTCACAAGCGGCTACCTCGGCGGCGAACTGGGCGCGGCGGCCCTCCATCACCTCGGCGACGCGGTAGAGCACCTGGCCGCGGTTGTATGCAGTTGCCGACGACCAACCGGGGAACGCCTTGCGGGCGGCGGACACCGCGTCGCGCAGGTCCTTGCGGGACGCGTGGGCCGCGTTGGCCAGGAAGGCGCCCTTGGCGTCGGTGACGGGGTAGACCCGGCCCGATTCCGAGCGCGGGAATTTGCCGCCGAGGTAAAGCTTGTAGGTTTTGGCGACGGAAATCCGGTCAGACATTGAGGTAGGCCTCCAAACCGGTGCGTCCGCCCTCGCGGCCGAAACCGGACTCCTGGTAGCCGCCGAACGGGGCGGCGGGGTCGAAGCGGTTGAACGTGTTGGCCCAGACAACGCCTGCCCGGAGCTGGTTCGCCATCCACAGAATGCGCGAACCCTTCTCGGTCCAGATGCCCGCGGACAGCCCGTACGGCGTGTTGTTCGCCTTCGCCACGGCCTCTTCTGGGGTGCGGAAGGTGAGAACCGACAGCACCGGGCCGAAGATCTCTTCGCGGGCGATCCGCATCGACTGGTGGACCTCGGAGAACACCGTCGGCGCGAAGAAGAACCCGCGGTCCGGCACCGGGCACGGGCTGGTCCAGCGCTGCGCGCCTTCCGCGTCGCCGGATTCGACGAGGCCGCGGATCTTCGCGAGCTGCTCGGCCGAGTTGATCGCGCCGAGGTCGGTGTTCTTGTCCAGCGGGTCGCCCAGCCGCAGCGTCGAGACGCGGTACCGGAGCTTCTCCAGCACCTCCTCGGCCACCGATTCCTGCACCAGCAGCCGCGAACCCGCGCAGCAGACGTGGCCCTGGTTGAAGAAGATCCCGTTGACGATCCCCTCCACCGCCTGGTCCAGCGGGGCGTCGTCGAACACGACGTTCGCCGCCTTGCCGCCGAGCTCCAGGGTCAGCTTCTTGCGGGTGCCCGCGACGGTGCGCTGGATCAGCTTGCCGACCTCGGTGGAGCCGGTGAACGCGATCTTGTCGACGTCCGGATGCTCCACAATGGACGCTCCGATGTCGCCGGCTCCCGGCAGGATGTTCACCACGCCCGGCGGCAGCTCGGCCTGCTGGCAGATCTCGGCGAACACCAGCGCGGTCAGCGGCGTGGTCTCGGCCGGCTTCAGCACGACGGTGTTCCCGGTGGCCAGCGCGGGCGCGATCTTCCACGCCAGCATCAGCAGCGGGAAGTTCCACGGGATCACCTGGCCCGCGACGCCGAGCGGCTTCGGGTCCGGGCCGTATCCCGCGTAGCCGAGCTTGTCCGCCCAGCCCGCGTGGTAGAAGAAATGCGCGGCCGCGGTGGGCACGTCGGAATCGCGCGACTCCTTGATCGGCTTCCCGTTGTCCAGAGTCTCCAGCACCGCCAGCTCGCGCGAGCGTTCCTGGATCAGCCGCGCGATGCGGAACAGGTACTTCGCCCGCTCGGCGCCCGGCATTTTCGACCAGACCGACGTGTACGCCTTGCGCGCGGCCTTCACCGCGATGTCCACATCGGACTCCGACGCGGTGCCGACCTCGGCGAGGATCTCCTCGGTGGCCGGGTTGACCGTCTTGAGCGGCTCGCCGGAACCGTCGACGAACTCGCCGTTGATGAACGGCTTGTACTGCTCTTTCAGATTGGCCAGAGCGCGAGATTCCGGCGCGGGCGCGTATTCGAAGATGCCCATGTCAGTCCACCGTCACGTAGTCAGGGCCGCTGTAGTGGCCGTCCACCTGGGTGCGCCGCTGCAGCAGCAGGTCGTTGAGCAGGCTCGACGCGCCGAACCGGAACAGTTCCGGCGTGAGCCACTGCTCGCCCGCGACCTCGTGCACGGCGACGAGGTACTTGATCGCGTCCTTCGTCGTCCGGATCCCGCCCGCGGGCTTGACGCCGCGCAGTTCGCCGGTGCGCTCGTGCCAGTCGTGCACCGCCTGCAGCATCACGTGCGTGACCGGCAGCGTCGCGGCGGGCGACACCTTGCCGGTGGACGTCTTGATGAAGTCCCCGCCCGCCAGCAGCGCGAGCCAGGACGCGCGGCGGACGTTGTCGTACGTCGCCAGCTCGCCCGTTTCGAGGATCACCTTGAGGTGCGCCGAGCCGCAGGCCGCTTTCACGGCGCGGATCTCGTCGAACACCTCCAGATAGCGGCCCTCGAGGAATGCGCCGCGGTCGATCACCATGTCGACCTCGTCCGCGCCCGCCTCGACCGCGAGCCGGGTGTCGGCCAGCTTCACCTCGCGGCTCGTGCGGCCCGCCGGGAAACCGGTGGCGACACTCGCCACCCGCACGCCGCTGCCCGCGAGCGCTTCGACGGCTGTCTCCACCAGATCCGGATACACGCACACGGCCGCGACGCGCGGGCAGTCCTGCCGCTCGGGGTCCGGCCGCATCGCCTTGGCGGCGAGGCCGCGGACCTTGCCGCGCGTGTCCGCTCCTTCGAGCGTGGTCAGGTCGACCATCGACACCGCGGTGTCGATGGCCCACCGCTTGGCTTCCTTCTTGATGCTCCGGGTCGCGAGCCCTGCCGCGCGCTGCTCGACGCCGACCTGGTCGACACCGGGCAGCCCGTGCAGGAACCGCCGCAGGCTCGCTTCGTCGCGAGTGACGTCCGTCAGCGGCGACGGGGTTTCCGGCGCCGCTGCCGGGCTGGTGGTAGCTGTCATACCGCTGAGTGTAGGTGCGCGACAGCAGGCGCCGGAGCGCTCACCGGAATCTGTGGACAGCTGGTCACAGCCTCGCGGTTGTCCACAGCCGCGCGGCGCGGGCGACGGTTTTTGTCGGTGCTGTGTGCAGTCGGGTTCAGGATTCGATCTGCGGTGCGTTCAAGTCCTTGGCCGGCTTGCGGTACACGACGACGCCGCCCCAGAAGCCGAGGCCGTTGATCGTGACGGTCGGGGCGGTCGGCGGGGCAGGCGGCGCGCCGGACTTGTCCTCCAGCATGAACGCGCCCATGAAGCCGATGCCGGTGACGTTCACGTTGATGTCGTCCGGGACGGTGATCTCGATCCCGCCCATGATCGCGACCGCGGTGATCGTGCACGATTTCTCGGCGAACCGGGCGCTGCGCAGGTCGATTTCGGCGCCGCCCCAGAACGCGAAGGTCGTGTGCTGCTGCGGCAGGACCCAGCTGCCCTTGCGCACGGCCCCGGACATCACGCCGATCGACACGGCGGAACCGGGATGCCCGCCGACGCGGTTGTCCGGCAGCCCGAGCGCGCGCGAAGGGGCGGGCTGCAGCGAAGCCGACGCGGTGGGCGCGATCGCGGCGCTGCCCGGCAGGTCGGCGGTCACCGGTTTCAGGTCGGCGAACGTTTTCGCGGAGTAGACGCTGGAGAGCCGCTCTTCCAGCTCGTCGATCGTGATCCGGCCTTCGGACAGGGCCTGGTGCAGCACCTGCGCGACCTGCTCCCGATCAGCGTCCGACACGCGCATCTGGTCCGGGCCCGGCATGGCTGGATCTCCACTCACCTGGGAAAGCCTAGTCCTGTCGGGTCTGCGCCGGGTCCATCGAACGGTGGATAAGGGCATCATGGCGTGATGGATGCTGGGTTGACGGGGACTCTCGTGCTTCCGGACGGGGTTCGGTTGCGGGCACGTGGGCTGGGGAAGCCGAAGCCGGAGGGGGCGGATCCGGAGTTCGGGTTGTATTTGGGGTCTCGGCGGATGCGGGCCAAGTACGACGCTTCGCTGAACTGGGAGCGGCGGTGGGTGTTGTGGCCGGACTTTTTGCTGCCGCGGGATCGGGAGGGGGCTCGGCGGGAGATCCTGGGGTTGCATGCCCGGGCGGTTGCCGGGGAGGCGGTTGAGGTGGCTTGTCTTGGCGGGGTTGGGCGGACTGGGACTGTGCTGGCTTGTTTGGTGACGTTGGGCGGGGTGGGGGCTGAGGAGGCGGTGGAGTGGGTTCGGCGGGAGCACCATCCGCGGGCGGTGGAGACGCCTTGGCAGCGGCGGTGGGTGGGGTGGTTTGCTGAGGCTCGGTAGTCGGGCGGGGCCTCGTCGCCTGGCGGCGACATTGGCCCGTCCTGGTTGCGTGGGGCACCCCGAAGGTTGATTGTGCTGACGGTTCGGGGGTGCTTGTCAAGGCGGGAAAGATGCCTTGACAAGCACCCCCGAACCGCAGGGGAGCTTCGTATCGGGGTTGGGGGAGGGGCTGGGTGCCTCGCTCGTAGGGTGCATCGGCTGCGGGGAAGGGCCAGGTGCCTGGCTCGTTGGGTGCGTCGGTGCGGCTGGGGTCCTCGGTGCTGGGTGCACCGGCTGCGGTTTGGGTGGGGTTAGCGGCCCCAATGTGGCATTGGGTGCATCTGACGCACCGAACGCCACATTGGGTGCATCCGACGCACCCAATGCCACATTGGGGAAGCATCCCGGTGGCTGGGTTGGCGGGGCGGCCGTGAAGGGCTCCTTGAGGGAATCCAGGTCCGTGAAGGGGCCCCTCACCTCTGGAGCATGGTCGTGAGGGGAACCCTGCGGGAATCAGGGGATGTGAGGGTGGCCCTCACGACGTAATGNACCTCTGGAGCATGGTCGTGAGGGGAACCCTGCGGGAATCAGGGGATGTGAGGGTGGCCCTCACGACGTAATGGGGCCCACGAAGGTGCGGGGGAAAGAGTGGCGGGTCCGAAACGGGCGGCTAAGTTGTGCGCTATGGATGTGCAGGTAGTCGATCACCCGCTGGCCAAGGCTCGTCTCTCGACCATGCGGGACGCTCGGACTGACAGTGCTGCGTTCCGGGCCGCGCTGCATGAGTTGACTGTCATGCTCGTCTATGAAGCCATGCGGGACGCGCCGGTGCGTACTGAGCGCATTCATACTCCGGTCGCGCGCACTGACGCTTTTCGGCTTGCCAGTCCGCCGTTGCTGGTGCCCGTGTTGCGGGCGGGGCTTGGCATGGCTGACCAGGCGCACAAGCTGATCCCGGACGCGCAGATGGGGTTCGTCGGGCTCGCTCGTGACGAGGAGACGCTCAAGCCGACTCCGTACCTTGAGTCGCTGCCTGAGTCTCTCTCGGATCGGCCGGTGTTGGTGCTTGATCCGATGCTCGCGACCGGTGGCTCGATGGAGTACACGATTCGTCTGCTGACCGATCGTGGTGCTACTGACGTCACCGCCATCTGTGCGCTTGCCGCGCCGGAAGGGTTGGCGCACCTGGAGCAGACTGGGCTGCCGCTTCGGGTCGTCACGTCGAGCATTGACGAGCGGCTCAACGATTCCGGGTTCATCGTGCCGGGGCTCGGCGATGCGGGGGATCGGCAGTACGGGGCTAGGTAAGCCAGCCGGAAGCGTTGGCGTGCAAGGCTTTCTCGTACGCGTCGGAAACGCTGAAGCCGTCCGGGAGGCGGCCGGACAGTTCCAACGACACCAGGCCGTGCACGAGACCCCACAGGCTGACGGTGATCAGTTCCGGTGCGACGTCTTGGAACTGGCCGGACGACACCGCGGCGCGGACGACGCCCAT
Source organism: Amycolatopsis sp. CFH S0740 (assembly GCF_004522315.1). Classification (NCBI taxonomy): domain Bacteria; kingdom Bacillati; phylum Actinomycetota; class Actinomycetes; order Pseudonocardiales; family Pseudonocardiaceae; genus Amycolatopsis; species Amycolatopsis sp. CFH S0740. The sequence continues at coordinate 144,900 of NZ_SDLS01000024.1, forward strand.
CAGCGGGGCGAGGGTGGCTTGCGCGACCTCGTCGGCCTCGGCGTTGGGTTCGAAGCCTGGCACGGAGCGGCTGAACATGATCGCGTACAGGTGCGGGTCGGCTAGGGCGCTTTCGCGGTACGCGATGCCCAGCCGCACGAGGTCGGCTACTGCGTCGCCGGACAGGGGGACTTTCGCCAGGCGGGCGCCGAAGCGGCGGAAGCCCTCGACGTACAGCGCGTTCACCAGGTCCGGTTTGCTGCCGAACAGCGAGTACACCGCGGTGGTCGACGTGCCGGAGTCGGCGGCCAGTTTGCGCAGCGACAGGGCCTTGGGGCCGTCCGCGGAGATCAGTTCGCCTGCCCGGTCCAGGAGCTTCAGCCGGAGGGTTTCGTCATGGGTACGGGGGCGAGGCATGTACCCAGCGTAACGCAACAACGTTATAAAACGCGACCGTGACCGTCGTTTTAAGATTTGACCTGGAGTGCACTCCAGGTCGTACTGTCGAGCGCATGAGCTACTCGATAGCGGAAGCCGCACGACGTAGCGGCCTGTCGATCGACACCCTCAGGTACTACGAACGGATCAAGCTTCTCGAACCGCCCGCACGAGACTCGGCGGGGCGGCGCGCCTACTCCGACGAGGACCTGAACTGGCTCGGCTTCCTCACGAAACTGCGGCTCACCGGGATGCCGATCAAGAGCATGCGCGAGTACGCCTCGCTGCGCAGGCACGGGGTGGCCAGCGCGGGACGGCGCAAGGCGATCCTCGTGGAGCAGCGGCAGTCGGTCGCCGACCGGATCGCCGAACTGCAGGGTTGTCTCGACATTCTGGACTACAAGATCGCCAACTACGAGCAGATCGAGCGCAAGGCCTTCGGCGTCGCGCCCGAGATGGAGGGAATTTCCGCGTGATCGGTACGAGGAAGCTCGGCGCACTGGAGGTCGGGGCACAGGGGCTCGGCTGCATGGGGATGAGCTCGGCCTACGGCGTGCGCGACAACGACGGCGAGTCCGTCGCCACCGTGCACCGGGCGCTGGAACTGGGGGTGACCCTGCTCGACACGGCCAACGTGTACGGCGCGGGGGAGAACGAGAAGCTCGTCGGCAAGGCGATCGCGGACCGTCGCGACCAGGTGGTTCTCGCGACGAAGTTCGGCATCGTGCACACCGATCAGGGCATGACCGCGCGCGGTGACGCCGCGTACGTGAAGCAGTGCTGCGACGAATCGCTGCAGCGGCTCGGGGTCGACCACATCGACCTCTACTACCAGCATCGCGTCGACCCGAACGTCCCGATCGAGGAGACCTGGGGCGCGCTCGCCGAGCTGGTCCAGGCCGGGAAGATCCGTTTCGCCGGGATCTCCGAGGCGGGTGCGGACACGATCCGCCGGGCGCACGCGGTGCATCCGGTCACCGCGCTACAGAGCGAGTGGTCGCTGTGGACGCGTGGCATCGAGGACGAAATTCTCGGCACCTGCCGGGAGCTGGGGATCGGAATCGTGCCGTTCTCGCCGCTGGGGCGCGGGTTCCTGACCGGTGCCGTCACCTCGGTGCAGGAGCTGCCCGAGGGCGACATGCGGCGCGGCCTGCCGCGGTTCGCCGAGGACAACTTCGCGCGCAACATGGCGATTGTCGAGGCGCTGCGCGCGCTGGCCGCGGACAAGGGGGTCACCGCGGGGCAGCTGGCGCTCGCCTGGGTGCAGGCCAAGGGGTCCGACGTCGTGCCGATTCCGGGCACGAAGCGGCGGAAGTACCTGGAAGAGAACGTCGGCGCGGCCGAGCTGGAACTGTCCGAAGAGGACATCGCGGCCATCGAGAAGGCCGCTCCGCTCGAGGCGGTCGCCGGTGCGCGGTACCCGGAGGCGCTCGCGCGCGTCACCGGCAAGTAGCAGCCCTCGTCCGCCCCGACGGGCCCGCCGCGCGCTAGGCCGAGGTCCGTGAGGGCCACCCTGAGGGAATCTGATTCCCTCAGGGTTCCCCTCACGGACTTTCGCAGGAACAGGCCGCGGCCGTCTCACCTGCCGGTGTCCCGAAGACCGGGTACGTTCTGAGGGATTTCTGAGATCTTCCGACCACTCTGATCGCCGTCAGATCACGGCGACGCGGGAGGTCGGTTTCATGGCGGACGTGCTGGACTACCTGGTGGTCGGAGCCGGGCCGGCGGGATTGCAGCTCGGGCGGCAGCTGGGCGGGGCCGGGCGCAGCTACCTGGTCCTGGAGCGCGGGTCCGTGCCCGCCGCGTTCTTCACGCGCTTTCCCCGGCACCGCACGCTCATCTCGGTCAACAAGAAGTACACCGGATGGACCGACCCCGAGCTGAACCTCCGGGTCGACTGGAACTCGCTGCTCGACGACGGGCCGGACCCGCTCGTCTTCACCGACTACAGCGCGGAGATGTTCCCGCCCGCGGAAGCGTTCCTGCGCTACACCGCCGATTACGCGGCGAAACACGACGTCAAAATCCGGTACGACACCGAGGTTACGCGAATTTCGCGCGCGGACGACGTCTTCACGGTCACCGCGGCGGACGGGGAAACGTTCAGCGCGCGGCGGCTGATCATGGCGACCGGCGTGACCAAGCCGTACGTCCCGGATGTGCCCGGCATGGAACTGGTCGACCAGTACGCCGATTACGACATCGAGCCGGAGCAGTTCATCAACCAGCGCGTTCTCGTGCTGGGCAAGGGAAACTCCGCTTTCGAGACGGCTGACAGCATCAATGCCTACGCCGCGGTGCTGCACGTCGCGGGGCCGCGACCGGTCAAACTCGCCTGGCGCACGCACTTCGTCGGGCATCTCCGCGCGTACAACGCGGGCGTGCTCGACATGTACCAGCTGAAACTGCAGCACGCGATTCTCGACGGCGACGTCCGCGAGATCACCAAGGACGACGACGGCTACCACGTCAAGTTCGCCTTCGCCCGCGCCAATGAACTGGTGAAGGAGATCCGTTACGACCGGGTCATCGCGGCCACCGGATTCCGTTTCGACGCCTCGATGTTCGACGAGGACTGCCGTCCGGAGATGACGATCAACAACCGGTTCCCGGCGCAGACGTCGTCGTGGGAATCGGTGAACGTGCCGGGACTCTACTTCGCCGGGACGATCACCCAGGTGCGCGATTTCAAGAAAGCCACCAGCGCGTTCATCCACGGCTACCGTTACGGCGTCCGCGCGCTTTCCAAGGTGCTTGACGAGCGTTACCACGACACCGAATGGCCGAACACGGTGGTGGCCAACAAGACCAGCGAACTGGTCGACGCCGTCATCCGCCGGATCAACCGCACTTCCGCGCTGTACCAGCAGTTCGGCTTCCTCGCCGACGTCCTCGTGGTCGACGGCGACCGAGCCAGGTATTACGAGGAAGTCCCGGTCGACCGGTTCAAGGACACCCCGCTGGGCGAGAGCGCCGACGCGTTTGTGATCACTCTCGACTACGGGCCGGACCACGACAAGATCGACCCGTTCGATTTCGCTGTCACCCGCGCGAGCCAGGACGTCGCGAACGATTCCGGCGAAGGGCATTACCTGCACCCGATCGTCCGGCATTACCAGGGCGGCGAATTGGTCGCGACTCACCACGTCACCGAGAACCTCGAAAACGAGTGGAACCGCCCGGTGCACGTGGACGCGTTGACGGCCTTCTTCACCAAGCAGCTCTGACATGCGCACTATCGCGGAGCTGGAAGCCATCGCGCGGGAACGGATGGAACCAGCGCACTACGACTATTACGCCGGTGGCGCGGGGCGAGAAGACACGTTGCGCGCCAACGAAGAAGAATTCCGCCGCCGGGTCCTCGTGCCGCGGGCGCTGCGCGGAGTCGGTAAACGCGACCTGTCGGTGGAAATCGCCGGATCGCCGTTGTCGATGCCGATTTTGGTGTGCCCGACGGCTTTCCACCGGCTCGCGCATTCGGACGGAGAACTCGCGACTGCGCAAGCAACCGCGGAAGCGGGCACCGTCTTCGTGTGCAGTATGGCCTCGACGACGGCGGTCGAGGACGTCGCCAAGGTCGCGGACGTACTGTGGTTCCAGCTGTATGTGCAGTCAGATCGGGATTTCACCGAAGCGGTCATCAGCCGGGCGGAGAACGCGGGCGCGCGGGCATTGGTGATAACGGTCGATTCCGCGGTACGCGGACGGCGAGAACGCGAATTTCGCCACTCGTTCCACGATCTCCCTCCGGGGATGGCCGCCGAGAACATGCGCGACAGCACCGGTCGCGTGCGGAATATCGAGATGCCCGTCGATCTGACCTGGGAAGACCTGGGCTGGCTGCGCGCGGCCACGAAAATGCCGTTGCTGCTCAAAGGCGTGCTGCACCCGGAGGACGCCCGGCAGGCGGTGGCGGCCGGAATCGACGGGATTTTCGTGTCCAACCACGGCGGCCGGCAACTCGACGGCGCAATTTCGAGCCTGGCCGCGTTGCCGGAAATAGTGTCCGTTGTGGACGGTCAAGTGCCGGTGCTTCTCGACGGCGGCGTGCGAAGCGGCGCGGATGTGGTCAAGGCGCTCGCTCTCGGCGCGGACGCGGTCGGCGTCGGCAGGCCGGTGCTGTGGGGGCTCGCCGCGGCGGGACAGGAAGGGGTCGCCGAAGTGCTGGAACGGCTGCGCGAGGAAACGGACACCGCGCTCGGCCTCTGCGGGGCGCGCACCCCCGGCGAGCTGACCGCGGACCTGGTCCGATGAAGCGGCTCGTGGTCGCCGGGGCGGCCGGGCTGATCGCGACCTCGCCGAAGTGGCTGCCCGGCCGGGTGGTCGCGTTGCGGAACCGGATTTTCGCGCTGGTCAACGGGGACGAGGGCTACCCGGTGCCGGTCGAGGACTTCCGCCGGGTGTACGCCGATCCGGCCGCTGACGGACGCAGTGAGGGCGCCGCACTGTCCGACCTGTTCTGGTACTGGCTCGCGCCCGGACCCCAGGTGCACCAGGAACATCTGGAGCCGGGCCCGCGCTACGACGAGGTCGCCAAAACGACCCGGAGCATCCTGGTCAAGTCGAAGGCCGAATCGCAGGCGCTGACCGAACGGGTCGCCGCGCGCGTGCTCGACCGGATCGAAACCGGGCCGGGACGGCTGCTCCGGCTGCGCGACGAGATGATGCCGGTCTGGGCCGAGCTGTACTACGAGCTGGTCTTCGGCGAACCGTGTCCGCCGGAGGCGCGGGACCTGATAGTCGGGCATGCCGACGACGTCGTGTCCGCGCTGAAGTGCGTGCGCCCGCGCAACATGCGCCGTCGCGCCCGGCTCACCGCGTACCTGCGCCGCCGCCTCGACGACGTACCGCATCCGCTGCCGTCCCGGCTCACCCGCGAGGAGCAGGTGTTCTACCTGCAAGGGACGTTCTTCAACACCGCGGTCGTGCAAATGTCCGAGGCGATGGCGCACCTGCTGATGGTGCTCGCCGAACATCCGCGGGTGCAGCGGAGGCTCGCGGAAAACCCGGACGACGACGAGTATTTCGACCGCGTGCTGGACGAATGCCTCCGCACGTACCCGCTGTTCGGCATCGCGCACCGGATCAGCACCGGCGACATCGAACTGGCCGACCGGACCATCGACGCCGGCACCGTGCTGCTGTTCAGCTATCCGGAATTCCACCACGCCGGACTGGACCGGGCCGACGAGTTCGACCCGGAGCGCTGGGCCGGTTGCCCCGCGCACCAGCAGAGAAATTTCTTGCCGTTCGGCGTCGCGCAGAACCGGCCGTGTCCCGCGCGCGGCCTCGCCCCGGTGACGATGCGGGTGGTGACCAGGGAATTCCTGCGCCGATTCACTCTCGCCACGAGCGCCGCGCACACCCGGTCGATTCCCAATCGCGGACCGGTTTTCGTCACGCCGCGCGGATCGCGGAGAAATCCGCGGACCGCGCTGGCCTATCTGGCGGTGCGGGATCGCTGGGAAGACGTGTGGCGCAGCCTCGCGCAGTTGGTGTTCGGCACCTACATGGTGCTCGACGCGCGCCGGCTCCGGTTGTGCACCAAACACTTCCAGGGAGGAACCCGATGAGTGCCGTAGAAGCCGCACCCGCGTTTTTCCTGGCGGCCGTGGTGATCCTGGCTGCCTGCCGCGCGGTGAACGCGCTCGCCGTGCGGCTCGGGCAGCCGCCGGTGGTCGGCGAGATGGTCACCGGCGTGCTGCTGGGCCCGTCGCTGCTCGGGCTCCTGCTGCCGGGCGTGCAGGAATGGCTGTTCCCGGACTCGGTGCGGACGCTGCTGTACCTCGGCGGCCAGATCGGGCTGGTCATCTACATGTTCGGCGCGGGCTACGAATTCCGGCTGAGCGCGCTCAAGGAAGGCCGTCGAACCGTGGCGGCAGTGTCCGCGGCGGGCACGGTCGTGCCGCTCGCCCTCGGCGTCGGGGTGAGCGTGCTCGGCGCGAACTGGGCCGGGATCCTGAAACCGGGGGTGTCGCCGGTGGTTTCGGCGGCGTTCGTCGCGGTGGCGATCGCGATCACCGCGTTCCCGATGATGGCTCGGATCATCACCGAACGCGGCCTGGGCAGCACGAGGTTCGGCTCGCTGGCGCTGGCCTGCGGCGCGCTCGACGACGTCCTCGCCTGGATCCTGCTGGCCGTCGTGCTCGGCATGCACGCCGGTACGGCCGGTCCGATCGCGACGGCCATCGGCGGCGGAGTGCTGTTCGTGCTGCTGGTGTGGCTGGTGGTCCGCCGGATCGTGGTGAAGGTGATGGACAACCCGCGGGTGTCAGTGGACCAGCGGATGCTCGTGACCGCCATGTTCCTCTTCGCCGCCGCGTGGTTTACCGACGTCATCGGCCTGTACGCGGTGTTCGGCGCGTTCGTGCTCGGGCTGGTTTTCCCGCGCGGCGAGGCGGCCGACGCGGTGCTCGCGCGGATCATGCCGGTCGGCCGGGTCGTGTTCCTGCCGCTGTTCTTCACCTACTCCGGCCTGAACACGCGGTTCGCGCTGCTCGCCGACCCGAAGCTGCTGCTGTTCGCGCTGGTCTGCATCGCGGTCGCGGTGGTCGGCAAACTCGGCGCCTCGTGGGGCGCGGCACGGCTGACCGGCGAACCGCAACCGGTCGCGCTGCGGATCGGCGTGCTGGTGAACGCGCGCGGACTGATGCAATTGGTGGCGTTGAACGTTGGGCTGTCCGCCGGAATCGTTTCGCCCGCGCTGTTCACCGTCCTGGTGCTCGTCGCGCTCGTCACCACGATCATGACCTCGCCGGTGCTCGGCTGGCTGGACAAACGCGACGCCCGCCGGTACGCGGACGGGGAAATGCCCGAATTTCTCCTGAGCGGGCGAAGCTGAGCGATTGCCTACGAAAGTCGAGGGTCGGATGGCCGGATCACTGCGAGTATGGACCTGTGCACGATGAGGCAGAGACCCCGGCGGCTTCCCGGGTGCTCCTGGTCGAGGACGATCGCGATCTCGCCGGGATGCTCGTCGAATTGCTCGCCGGAGAAGGTTACGAGACCGAAGTGGCCCACGACGGACAGCGCGGCCTGCACCTCGGGCTCACCGGAAGGCACGCGGTGGTGATTCTCGACCGGCGGCTGCCGGTGGTCGACGGCCTTTCGGTGCTGGCCCAGCTGCGTCGCCGGGCGGTGCCCGCGCGGGTGCTGGTGCTGTCCGCGCTGGGCGAGCTGGCCGACCGGGTGCACGGCCTCGACACCGGGGCCGACGACTACCTGGTGAAACCGTTCGAGACCGACGAACTCCTCGCCCGGGTACGCGCGTTGTGCCGCCGCGACGCGGAGCACGCCGAGTCCCTCCCGCTCGGCGCGGCGGCGCTCGACCTCCAGCGGCACGAGGTCGTGCTGCCGCGCGGCGAGCGGGTGACACTGTCCGGACGCGAGTTCGAGCTGTTGCGCACGCTCGCCCAGCGGCCCAAGGCAATCCACCCGCGTGCGTCGCTGCGCGCGGGAGTGTTCACCGAATCCGCCGCGGAGTCCATTGTGGACACCTATGTGTACTACCTGCGGCGGAAGCTGGGCCGCGGTGTGGTGAAGACCGTGCACGGCCTCGGCTACCAGATCGGGGCGGTGTGACCACCGTCGTCGCCCCGGAGGCGCGGGCGCTGCGGCGCGCGCGGCGGATCATCGCGGGCCAGATCGCCGTGGTGATCACGATCGTCGTGCTCGCCGCGGGCGCGATCGCGTACTGGGTGCTGCTGCGCGGGCAGGCCGCGGAGACCGAACGCCAGCTGGATTTCGCTTTGGGGCACGGCCTTTCCGCGACTCCGCCCGGATGCACCTACCTGGTGACGCCGCAGGGACACGCGCCTGCCGGGCGGCTGCCGTTCGCGCTCCCGCCGATTCCCGCGGTACCGAACGACGGCGACGTGGTGACCGAAGAACGCGTGCTCGACGGCGCGACGTACACCATCCGCACGGTGAACCGCGAAGGCGAAGTCTGGCAGGCGTTCTTCAACGAGCATTACCTGATCTCGGACCGGGAACAGCTGCTCCTGGGGCTCGGGGTGGCCGAGCTTGCGGTGCTGATCATCTCGGTGATCAGCGGGTACCTGCTGGCCGGACGGGCGATCCGGCCGTTGGGCGAGGCGCTGCGCCGGCAACGGACGTTCGTCGCCGACGCGTCCCACGAGCTGCGGGCGCCATTGACCCGATTGCACACCCGCACGCAACTCCTGGCCCGACGCGGCGGTGCGGGGTCGGCCGAGCTGGAAACCCTGGTCTCAGGCACCCGGGAACTGGGCGCGGTGGTCGACGATTTGCTGCTGTCCGCGCAGGCCTGTTCCGAGCGGCCGCATCTGGAACCGGTGCAGCTGGCGGTGCTGGCGGAACAGGCCGTGGCGGCGGAATCGGTCCGCGCGAACGACCGGCAGGTGGACCTCCGGCTGAGCCGTTCACCCGGTCTGGAGGACGTCGTTCCAGGCGTGCCGACCGCGTTGCGGCGAGTGCTGTCCGCCTTGCTGGACAACGCGATCGGGCACACGCCGCCGGGCGGGTCGATCGAGGTGATTCTCGCCAACCCGGACGCCCGGCACGTCGAACTGCGCGTGTGCGACACCGGGACGGGCTTCCCGCAGCACGAAGCGGAACGCCTTTTCGAGCGGTTCGCCCACGGAGCGCACGGCGAGGGCCGGCGCTTCGGACTGGGGCTGGCGTTGGTGCAGGAAGTCGTCGCGGGACACGGTGGGACTATCGCCGCGTTCGGCAAGCCGGGGGTCGGCGCGACGTTCACGTTGCGCTTTCAACGGGCTTGAGGGGAACCCTGAGGGAATGAACTGCTCCCCGGAAGT
>NZ_SDLS01000025.1:0-150123 GCF_004522315.1 Amycolatopsis sp. CFH S0740
CGCTTGACAAACAAAACCCAGGGATGTCTTCACGGACGTTCACGTCGCCGGGGTGAAGTCCAGGCGGGGGCGCGGTCCAGTGCCGCCGCCCCGACGTTCACCCGTGAGGTTTGCGGCCGAGGCAGTCAGTGCGCAGGAACGATCAGACGGTCCTGTTGCCAACCCGGCCGAGAACCCAACCGCCGCCAGGAAGGGCTCGCAGCGACGCGGCGGGCCCCATCCCGGGGTCGACCCAGCCTCGCTCGCGACGGGGCGCACGGTGGCACCGTGCCCCGGAGCAGCGTGCACCGACGGTGGTTGGGCCTGCCCACCGCGACAGGCCCAGCCGTCCGTCACCCGGTCAGGGCCGGGAGCGGCGGCGGCGCGAGAGCAGCAGCAGTGCTCCGCCTCCGGCGAGCAGGGCGAGCGCTGCGATGCCCACTGGGATCAGTACCACGCCGGTCGATGCCAGCGGTGGCGTCGGCGGTGGTGGCTGGACCGGCGGCGTCGGCGGGACTGTCGGCGGGGTCGGTGGCGTGGGCGGCGTCTTCGTGAGCGGCGTGGTCGTCTTGCATCGCTCGTCGGTCGAGGGGTCGGGGCAGTTGGTGCCTGGCGTGGTCGACGTAATGACGTTGCGCAGGCTCTGCCCGTCACCGACGGGGGTCTTGACCTTCACGCTGTAGGTGACCGTCGCGATCGCACCGAGCGGCAGGTCTCCGGTCCAGGTCAGGCGGGGTGCGGCGTAGGTCGTCGAGCCGGTCGAGGCGGTCGCGTCGTTGTTGTACGTCGCGTTGGTGAGGACATTGGTCAGGTCGTCGGTGAAGGTGGCGTCCTTCAGGTCGGTCTGGCCGGTGTTCCGCGCGGTGACGGTGTAGGTGACCTGATCTCCCGCCTTCGCCTCGGTGACGCTCGCCTTCTTCTCCAGGATCAGTCCTGCGACCGACGTCGTGGTCCCGCAGCGCGGGTCCTTCGACTCCGGCGGGCAGTTCGTGCCCGGGGTGTCCGACGTGACCACATTCGCCAACCGATGATCGCCCTTGACCGGGTTGTTCACGGTGACGCTGTAGGTGACCGTCGCCGAACCGCCCACCGGGAGGTCGCCACTCCACGTCAACCGTGGCGCCGTGTAGGTCACCGAGCCGATCGAAGCCGCGGCATCATTGCCGTAGGTCGCATCGTCGAGGACATTCGACAGGTCGTCCGTGAAAGTCGCGCCGGGCAAGGGCGTCTGGCCGGTGTTCTTCACCGTGACCGTGTAAGTGACTTTGTCCCCTGGCTTGACGTCCTTCTTGTCCGCGACCTTCGTGATGTCCAAGCCCGCGACGGGAGTCGTGGTGCCGCAACGCGGATCGGTGGATCCAGGCGGGCAGTTCCCGCCGGGAGTGTCCGACGTGACCACGTTCGCCAGCTTGAAATCACCCTTGACGGGATTGTTCACGGTGACGCTGTAGGTGACCGTCGCCGAACCACCCACCGGGAGGTCGCCGGTCCACGTCAACCGTGGTGCCGCATAGCTCACCGAGCCGATCGAAGCCGCAGCATCGTCCCCGTAGGTCGCATCGTCCAGCACCTTCGACAGGTCATCCGTGAAAGTCGCGCCGGGCAAGGGCGTCTGGCCCGTGTTCTTCACCGTGACCGTATAAGTGACCTTGTCCCCTGGCTTCACCTCCTTCTTGTCCACGACCTTCGAAATGTCCAACCCGGACACCGGCGTCGTCGTCCCGCAGCGCGGGTCCGTGGAGCCCGGCAGGCAGTTCGACCCCGGCGTGTCGGACGTGACCACGTTCGTCAGCCGGTGGTCGCCCTTGACCGGCTTCGCCACAGTCACGCTGTAGGTCACCGTCGCCGAAGCGCCCACCGGAAGATCGCCAGTCCATGTCAATCGAGGAGCAGCATAAGTGACCACACCGACAGAAGCGGCCGCGTCGCCGTCATAGGCAGCGTCGTCGAGGACCTTCGACAGGTCGTCCGTGAAGGTCGCGCCGGACAACGGTGTCTGGCCGGTGTTCGTGACAGTCACGGTGTAGGTGACCTTGTCCCCGGGATTCGCCGACGGCTTGTCCGCGACCTTGCTGATCGCGATGCCGGACACCGGCGTCTCGGTGCCGCAGCGCGGGTCCGTCGACCCCGGCGGGCAGTTCCCGCCCGGAGTGTCCGACGTGACCACGTTCGCCAGCTTGAAATCACCCTTGACGGGGTTGTTCACGGTGACGCTGTAGGTGACCGTCGCCGAGGCGCCGATCGGCAGGTCACCGGTCCAGGTCAAGCGCGGCGCGGCATACGACACGGAACCGGCGGACGAAGCGGCGTCACCGTTGTAGGCGGCGTCGTCGAGGACCTTCGACAGGTCGTCGGTGAAAGTCGCGCCGGGCAGCGGAGTCTTGCCGGTGTTCGTCACGGTGACCGTGTACGTGACCTTGTCCCCGGGGTTCGCGGACTGCTTGTCGACCTTCTTCTCGATCGTCATCCCCGGCAGCGGCGTCAGGGTCGAGCACTTCGGGTCCGTCGAACCAGGCTCGCAGTTGCCGGGAACGGGCGTGCTGACTGTGTTGCGCAACTGGAGGTCGCCGGTAACAGGATTCTTCACGGTGACGCTGTAGGTCACTGTCGCGGAGGCACCGACCGGCAGGTTGCCCGTCCACGTCAGCCGCGGTGCGGTGTAGGCCGTCGAGCCCACTGAGGAAGACGCGTCCTCGTTGTAGGAGGCGTCGTCCAGCACCTGCGACAAGTCGTCGGTGAAGCTCGCGTCCGGCATCGGGACCTGGCCGGTATTGGTCACCTTCACGGTGTAGGTGACCTTGTCGCCCGGGTTCGCGGTCTGCTTGTCGACAGTCTTGGCGACCGTCAGCTCCTTGCCCGGCGTCGTCGTCGAGCACGACGGGTCGGTGGAACCCGGCGGGCAGTTGGTGCCGGGGGTCGAGGACGTGACGACGTTGTGCAGCTTCTTGTCCCCCGGATCCGGGTTCTTGACCGTGACGCTGTACTTCACCGTCGCGGAACCGCCGATGGGCAGGTCGCCGGTCCACGTCAGTTTCGGTGCGGCGTAAGAGACCTGCGCGGCCGGAATGGCATCGTTGTTGTAGTCGGCGTCGTCCAGCACCTGGGACAGGTCGTCGGTGAAAGTCGCGCCGGGCAACGGGGTTTGGCCGGTGTTGGTGACGGTGATCGTATAGGTCACCTTGTCGCCGGGCACGACCTGGTCGCGGTCGGCGGATTTGGCGATCCGCATTCCCGACACCGGTGTCGTAGTGCCGCAGCGGGGATCGGCGGAACCGGCGGCGCAGTTGCTACCCGGGGTGGCGGAGGTGATCGTGTTGATCAGTTTGTGGTCACCGGCAACAGGATTCTTAACAGTGACGCTGTAGGTGACCGTCGCCGAACCGCCTACCGGGAGGTCGCCGGTCCAGGTCAGCCTGGGCGCGGCGTAGGAGGTTTGCGCGGCTGGGGCGGCGTCGTTGTTGTAGTCGGCGTCGTCCAGCACCTGCGACAAGTCGTCGGTGAAAGTCGCGCCGGACAACGGAGTTTGGCCGGTGTTCCGGACGGTCACCGTGTACGTGACCTTGTCGCCGGGGTTCGCGCTGGTCTTGTCGACGGTCTTGGCGAACTCGATCCCGGACACCGGCGTCGTGGTCGAACACGCCGGGTCGGCCGAGCCCGCGACACAGTTGTTGCCTGGCGTCGTGGAGGTGATCGTGTTGATCAGTTTGTGGTCGCCTGCAACAGGATTCTTCACGGTGACGCTGTAGGTGATCGTTGCCGAAGCGCCGACCGCGAGGGTGCCCGTCCAGGTCAGCTTAGGCGCGGCGTAAGACACCGAACCCACCGAAGCCGAGGCATCGCCGGCATAAGAGGCGTCATCGAGCACTTTGGACAGATCGTCCGTGAAAGTCGCGCCTGGCAACGGAGTCTGGCCGGTGTTCGCCACGACGACGGTGTAGGTCACCTGGTCGCCGGGATTCGCGGACTGCTTGTCGGCCTTCTTCTCGATCCGCATTCCGGACACCGGAGTCGTCGTCGAGCACGCCGGATCGGTCGAACCCGCGACGCAGTTGTTGCCCGGCGTCGTGGACGTGACGACGTTGACCAGCTTGTGATCGCCGGTGTCGGGGTTGTTGACCTTCACCGAGTACGTCACCGTCGCGGCCCCGCCGACGGGCACATCGCCGGTCCACGTCAGCAGCGGTGCCGCATAACTCACCGAACCGGAAGAAGCCGACGCATCACCGGCATACGAAGCGTCATCCAGCACTTTGGACAGATCGTCGGTGAAAGTCGCGCCGGACAACGGAGTCTGGCCGGTGTTCGCGACCGTCACGGTGTACTTCACGGTGTCGCCGGGCTTGGCGCTGGCGGGATCGGCGGTCTTGCTGATCCGGATTCCGGAGACCGGCGTCGTGGTGCCGCACCGAGGATCAGTGGACCCGGCCGCGCAGTTGCTGCCTGGTGTGGTCGACGTGACCGTGTTGACCAGCTTGTGGTCGCCGGTCACGGGATTCTTCACGGTGACGCTGTAGGTGATCGTCGCCGAACCGCCTACCGGGAGGTCGCCGGTCCAGGTCAGTTTCGGTGCGGTGTAAGAGGTTTGCGCGGCGGGAGCGGCGTCGTTGTTGTAGACGGCGTCGTCGAGGACCTTCGACAGGTCGTCGGTGAACGTCGCGCCGCGCGCGGAGACCTGGCCGGTGTTGCGCACGACCACGGTATAAGTCACGGTGTCGCCGGGGTTCGCCGACGCCTTGTCTGCGGTCTTGGCGATCTCGATTTTCGTGCCGGGCACCACCGTCTCCGCACAAGAAGCGGTGGCGTCGTCCTTGCACTGCCGTTCCGGCGGGACGGTCGGCGGCGGGCCCTCGGTCACCTTCGCGCGGTTGATCAGCGTGGCGCCGATGGTCGCGTCGTCGATCCGGACGTGCACGGTCAGCGTGGCCTGGCCGCCCGGAGGGATCGCCGCGGCGTGCCATTGCAACGGACCGGTCCCGGTGACGGTGCCGCTCGTGGTGTCCGCGCTGACGAAGGTCGTGCCGGGCGGGAGCGTGTCGGTGACAGTGGTGGGCGGCACCGCGATGGGGCCGGTGTTGGCCAGCGTGACGGTGTAGGTCAGCTGGTCGCCGGGCAGCGCGGTCGCCTTGTCCACGACCTTCGCCAGCGTGTACTCCGGCGCCGCGACCACGTTGCGGACGGTGTTGCTGGTCCGCGTCTGCTCGCGGCCGGTCTGCTTGCCCTGGAAGGCCACCGACGCGGTGTTGTCGAGGCGGGTGCCGGGAGCGACCGTCGGCGAAACGGTGACGCGGAACCCGAGGTGCGTGCTCTGTCCTGGGGCCAGATCGGGCAGCTGGCAGGTGACGACCTGACCGGACGCCGTGCATCGCGGGTCCGAACCGGCCACATAGGACACTCCGGCGGGCAGGGTGTCGGTGACGACCACGCCGGTCGCGGTGTCCAGGTTCGTGGTGCTGCCGTCCGGGTTGCGGTTGGCGACGTCGAGCCCGTAGGAGATCTCGCCGCCCTGCCCGACCCAGCCCGGCGGGCGTTCCTGGACGTTGCCCTCGGGGTCGTTGGACTTGACGATCTGCAGGTTGGGCTCGTTGGCCTCGGTCATCAGCCAGACGGTCTGCGGGTACAGCGCGTCGCCGGTGGTCCCGACCTTCAGCTGGGCCCGGTCCGAGCCGGCGGGCAGTTTGCCGGTGACGTCGACCGTGCGCGCGTCGTAGCCGAAGTTGTTGGCCGGATTCGGCGTGCGGTCGGCGACATTGCTGCCGGCGCCGTTCGCGGCGACGCGGTCGATCCGGCTGCTGAACGCGTTGTTCGTGCTAGTGCCGCCGGGCGCGGGCAGCGTCAGCCGCTGCAGCGACGCGGCGTCGCGGCCGAATTCGAGGTAGTCGCCGGAGATGTTGGCGTCGCCGTCGCCGACGACCACGCCCATGGTGGCCGACGGGGCATGGTCGCCCGGGCTCCGGATCCCGTTCAGGTCGATGGTGGTGGAGGTGGGACTGGCACCTCCGCGGACCACGTCGAAGCCGTCCCAGATCTGCAGGTAGCGCAGCGGATCGGTGTCCAGTTCGTACGCCACGACCAGCGACCAGCCGCCCCAGCAGCCGAGGTTGCTCGCGGAGTTGGCCGAGTTGCCGCGGCAGGCTTGGAGGTCGGCGACGGTATAGGAGCCGCCGCCTGCCTGTTTGACCAGCCCGGTGACGTCCTTGACGCCCGCGTGCGCGGTGATCTGCGGGGATCCGCTGCCGAGCGCGTCGAACCAGTCGTAGGTGTCGGCGGTCAGCCGCTGGTAGGTCGCGGAACCCGGGGCTTTGAACGCGACCTGGTTCGCGCGGGAGGCGTCGCCGGAGTCGGCGTTTGAGGAGATCGGGTTGACCTGCCAATACAGCCGGGCCGAGAGGACGGTGGCGCCGGGCGGGATGGTCAGGTTCGCGCTCGAGGCGGTGTTGCCCGGGGCGGCCGGGTCGCTTTTGACCCAGTAGCCGTAGGTGGAGTTGTTCGCGGTCTCCCCGCAGGACGTGGGCACGGTGCCGCAGCTGACGACCGAGTTCGAGGCCATGGTGATCGCGCCGTGGGCGACCGTCGAGAACGCCGGGTCGGGGCCGATTTTGCGCGGCGTGCCCAGGCCTCTCGGCTCGACCGCCCTCGGCTGCGGTGCGGCGGGCGGCGCCGAGGTAGTCGTGGTGATGCTGGTCGGCGCGGGGGCAGCCGGGCTGGACGGCGCCGGGCTCTCCTGCGCCGAAGCCGGAGCCGCGGACGGGCTCGCCGTGCTGGTGCTGGGCGGCAGGGTCGTGCCCATCGCGGGCGCGGCGCTCGCGAGGCTCAGGGCGAAGACCACAGCGAGAGCCGCGGCGGCGCGCTTCCCGCGGGAGCGCATGAATCCGGAACGACGGGCCATCACGAAAGCTCCCACGGCAAAGAACGGAATTGTCGAGCTGCTTACCCGCGTTCATCGACACCTGGCAGGAGAATTCGTACCGCGCTCTCCCCCGCGACGGGGAGGCAGCGGGCCCAGAATCACCACATAGGGGGAACCCGGGCAGGTCAGCAGGGGTGCGAACGTGAAAAAGCCCCGGCTAGCCTCCGATTCCGCACGCTATCCGCGACGCCCTGAGGGGGTGTTGCCATTCCGGTCCGGATTCGAGCCGGAACCGCGACGCGAAAATGTGTCGGATCCGGCGGCCGCGCCGGGCAGCCTTCGGGGATTGTTCGCGCGGAAATCCGCCGGAATCTGCCCGGTGTTCGAGACTGTGCTCCTAGCGACCCGATTCCGCCGCGGTTCGCAGCGGGGCCCCGACCTGGTGCAGGTGCGCCAGGACGTCCGCGTAGGTGCGGAACAGCCCGCCCTGGCTGTAGCTGATCCCCCGGGCGGCGCAGAAGTCCCGCACCAGCGGCTGCGCCCGGTGCAGGGTCGCCATCGGGATGCTCGGGAAGAGATGGTGCTCGATCTGGTAGTTCAGCCCGCCCAGCGCGTAGGTCGCCCAGCGGCCGCCGCGGACGTTGTGCGACGTCAGCACCTGGCGGCGGAGGAAATCCAGCCGGTGCCCGGGTTCCAGGTGCGGCATCGCCTTGTGGTTCGGCGCGAACGAGCATCCCATGTAGACACCCCACGCGGCGTGGTGCACGACGACGAAGACCGCGGCGATTCCCGGCGGCAGCAAGAGAAACACGGCCGCGAGGTACGCGGCGAGGTGGACGGCGAGCAGCGTCGCGTCGAGCCGAGGGGACCGCGTTCCGCCGTGGCGCACCGCCTTGATCCCGGACCAGTGCAGGTCGATGCCTTCCAGCAGCAGCAACGGAAAGAAGAGGAAAGCCTGGTATTTCGCCATCCAGCGCAGGAAACCCGCTTTCGCGCGGCCCTGCCGGCGGGTGAACGCCAGGGCGGGAATGTCGATGTCCGGATCGGATTCCTCGAGGTTCGGGTTCGCGTGGTGCCGGGTGTGCTTCGCGACCCACCAGCCGTAGCTCAGCCCGACCAGCGCGGCCAGTGCCGTTCCGGCGGCGTCGTTCGCGCGGCGGGTCCGGAAGATCTGCTTGTGCCCGGCGTCGTGGCCGAGGAACGAGAGCTGGGTGTAGGCGACGGCCAGCAGCGCCGCCGTGCCGAGCTGCCACCAGCTCGCCGGGCCGAGCGCGAGCAGCGTCCACGCCCCGCCGAACGCCAGTAACGCCGCTGCGGCGCGGACGAGGTAGTGCACCGGGCGGCGGCGGAACAAACCCGCCTCTTTCACCAGCGCCGAAAGCTCCGCGAACTCGCTGCCGTGTCCCGGGCCGTGTGCCGGTCTGTCCATTTTCCGCTCCGCATCGGGTGGCGTGCCGGACAACCGCAGTGGTTCGACAGAAGTGGAGGCCCGCGACCGGGGTCCTGCCGTCGAGCCTACACCCGGAGAAATCCCTTATCCGGATGGCAAGACCATCCCGAGACGCGTAATCCCTTGCCCACCAAGGGATTCTGACGTGCCGGGGAGACTTCGCCCACTGCCGAATCCCCCGTTCCGGGCACGCGGCGGCGCGCACCGGGCCGCCGAGGGTGTACCGTCAGCAGTGTCCGAGAACATCTTGTGCGCCGACAGTCCGGGCCGATCGCGGTCAGGGCGAACGCACGTCATGTCGTCGGGCCCACGGCACACCACCGTCACCCTCGCGGCCTGTCAGCCGCCGAGCTGCCCTCGCTTCGGTCGCACCCGCGGCATCAGCCAGTGGCGCCCTTCCCGGACGGCGGTGGTGCGACGTGGCCCATCCGCCCGGTTTCTCTTGGTCCGTCACGGTCCGTCTTGCCCGGAAAGGCAAACCCATCACCGCACCAGTCAGCTCTCCGCTTTTCAGCCATCCCGTCGCCGAAAGCCCGCGCCCCGGCGCCCTCGTCCGCCCGCAAGAGGACCGGTACGGCGGCCTGTTCCGCCAACCCGCCGTCTCGCCGGACGACCGGGCCGAACCGGCCCGCCCGCGGAGCCGTCGCCGCTGACCCTCTCGCCGCAAAATTAGGTTCACTCTAAATCTAGAGAGTGTGTAACATTTGCTCTCGGGTGGACCAGGCGAAGGGGCATCGACCATGAGCGACGGACCGTCGCCGGCGGAACTGGCCGGATACGTGCGGGTGGCGCGCGACCACCGCGAGCACGAGCGGTACCACTCGGTGCTCAAGCTCGAGGAGTCGGCGGCCTGGCGGCGCGATGCCAACGCCTTGAAACTGCTGGCCGCCCGGTGGTCGGACAGTCCGGCGCCCGACCGGCTCGACCCCGCGCACGGCGCCGTCGGCTGCGTGGATCTCAACGACCCGGCGGTGGTCGCGACGACCGGAATCCTCTTCATGGAAGGCGAGTCCGAACCGGCGGAAATCACCTCCCTGCGGTCCCGCTTCGAGCAGGCCGCCGTGCGCTATCAGCGGCTTTCCGGCTGGCTGGGCGAGCACATGGCAGCGGAATGGCCGCGGCTGCGTTCCCTGCTGGTCCCCGATCTCGTCGAAGCCGCCCGCCCGCGGTTCCGGGCGCTGACTCGCACCACCGAGGCGGCCAACGCGTACAGCCTCGTCGCCCAGCTGCTCGACTCCGCCGTCCACGCGCTCAAGGCGCAGGACCTCACTCCCGAGGGCGTCCGCCGCGATCCCGCCGCTGCGGCGAAGATGGTGCTGACCGCGTCGTGGTTCCTCGATTCCGCGGCCTCCGCCCTCGCCGAAGCCGGTGCTCAGCTCGGGTTGTCCGATCCGGATTGGACGAGCTTCATCGAGCTCGCCGAGGCCTGACTTTGTGTGGTTCAGCTGGTGTTGCCGTCAAGCCTGCCGCTTGACCATCTCCGCGATCCACACCGGCGCGTACGGCGAGGTGCAGTTCGGCGGGGTCGGATAGTCCTTGAGCACTCCCAGCCGCTCCCCGATGCCGATCGCGCGGGCGCGCAGGCCGGGGTTCTCGATGCCGATCTGGGCGAGGCAGTGATTCATCGCCCACTGCAACCGCGCCGGGGCGGTTTTCATCTCGGCTTCGATAACGTCGAGGAGCCGCTCGAGGTCGAGCCCGTCGGGCTTCTTGGCGACGCGGTCCACGGTGAGCGCCCAGCCCGCGCTCGCGACCACCGGGTCGGGATCTGCGAGCCAGGCGGTGCGGAGGTCCTCGGCGTGGCGGCTCTTCTTGACGATGTTCGCGAGAAGCCAGTCGTGGACCTTGGGAGTGCCCGCCTCGCGAAGCATCTTGTCGAGGTCGTCGCGGTCGAACTGCTTCGGCCGGGCGACGAGGAGCGCGAGCAGGCGGGCGTTGGGGTCGCCGGTCTGCCAGAGTTCGCGGGCCAGGTCGGGCTGGGCTTTGAGTTCCTTCGCGAGGGCGCGGAGTTTGGTGAGGTTGACGCTGTGGTCGTCGCCGTGGTTCTCGTTGACGGCGCGGATTTTGGGGTCGTGCAGCTCCGCGAGCCGGTCGAGGACCCCGGCGAGGGTTGCTTCGGCCACGGGAACCTCCCTGCTCAGACGTGGACAGGGCCGAGGCTACGCGAAGTGGGGCGGGGGTAACGCGCACGGACCGGGGTACGTCTTTCTGGCATGACCCGGACCCGCCTCGCCGTCACCGCCATCGCGCTGGCCGGGTGTACTACGAACCCGCCTGCCCAGCACGCCGTCGCAGGCCCACCGCTGCCGAGCCAGTCCGCTCCCGAACCAGCCCCGTCCACGACAACAGTCCCGGTCCCGTCGCCACCGGCTGCCTCGACTTCGGCCAAGCCGACTGGCAGGCCCACGGCCAGCACGTCACAAGCCAAACGACGTGATCCCTCGACCGGCCCAGGTTGCGGCCAGCGGGCGGTCAACGCGGGCAAGTTCAACCCGCGCTGCAAGGAATACCAGGGCTACCTCGACCCCGGCGGCCCCGGCCGTCCGAAGACGTCCGGTGAGATCCAGCGCGAATGGGCCTGTCAGCAGGGTCAGCTGCCCGCATCGGAATGCTGACCCGCGGCCAGGAACTCCTCCGGAGCGGGGATCGGCACCCGCACCCAGTTGTTCACTCGGGTGAACGTCGCGCCGCCCATGCGGCCCACCGGGTGGTACACGTCCTGGTCCAGCCGGCCGTCCGGGCGCAACAGGCGGTCGTCCACCGCGACTCCGACCACCTCGCCGAAGACCAGGTGCGAGCCCCGGAACTCCTCGATCTTCACCAGCGTGCATTCCAGGCTCGGGCCCGCCCCGGCGGGATGCGGCGCGGCGATCCGCACCCCGGGCGTCCACGACAGACCCACGTGTTCCGCCTCGTCCACAGAGGAGTCCACTGTGGACGCAGTGCGCGCGACCAATTCCTCCTGGCCGCTCAGCGCGATCGTGATCGCGAACTCGCCCTGTGCCTCGATATTGGCCAAAGTGTCTTTCGGCGCTTCCGAAATCGAGAACAGCACCGTCGGCGGGTCCATGGTCAGCGGCGCGAAGTAGCTGAACGGCGCGAGGTTCCGCACCCCCGCGCCGTCCACTGTGCTCACCCACGCGATCGGCCGCGGGACGACGGCGTTCTTCACCATCCACACGAAAGCGCCGCGGTCAGCGTCGGTGTTGCTGCTGTACACGAAACCTCACTCCGTCACTACCCGTCCCCCGAGCATGGTCAGTTCCGACCGTACGCTGAGCAACTCCGGACCCGCAGCGGTGACCGGATCGTGGGCGAACACCGCCAGGTCGGCGAGGGAACCGACACGGAGGGTTCCCTTGACGGACTCCGCGTGTTCCAGCCACGCCGGGCCGGTGGTCCACAGGCGCAGCGCTTCCTCCCTGGTCAGCGGGTTGGCCACCGTGGAGAAGGCGTTCGGGCCGGGCAGGCCGGTGAAGGTCGCGACGCCTCGGCGCCAGTCCGGCACGGTCACCGGGGCGTCCGAGCTGTCGGCGACCGCCACGCCGTGGTCCAGCAGGGCTCGCGCGGGGAAGGCGTCGGCCCACCGCTCCTCGCCCAGCACGCGGACCATGGACGGGCCGCTGTAGGTCCGCATCAGCGAACTGGTGATGACCCCGATTCCGGACCGCGCCAGGCGGGAGAGCACGGCGGTGGACAAGAAGGTGCCGTGGATCAGGGCGTGCCGCGCTTCCGGCCAGGGGTCGACGGTCTGGGCCGCCTCGATCGCGTCGACTACCGCGTCCGCGGCCCGGTCCCCGGTCACGTGGACTTGCACGCGCACCCGCCGGACGTGGGCGGCCAGGATCAGTTCGTGCAGCTCACGCACGCGCGCGTCGTCGTCGGGGCCGAAGGTCACCAGGCTTCCGTGCCCGCCGGACGGGTACGCCGAGTGCATCCACGCGGTGCAGTGCGTCGGCACGCCGTCGGCGAACAGTTTGATGCCGCCGATCCGCAGCAGGTCGTCGCCGACCGAGAAATCCGTCTCGTCCAGCAGTTCCGCCAGCGAGGCGGCGGACGTCGCCGGCGACGGCCAGTTCCAATGCAGCAGCGCGGTGATCCGCATCCGCAGCCGGCCGGCGGCGTGCAGGTCCCGGTAGTCCTGCCACAGGTCCGGCGGGACGATCGGATCGGTCACGCTCGTCATCCCGAGGGCGTTCAACCGTTCCATGCTGCGCACGATCGAATCCAGCCGGACCGACCGGCTCGGCTTCGGCACCAGCGAGGCGACCAGTTCCTGTGCGCTTTCCACGAGCACCCCGGTCGGCTCGCCGGCGGCGTCACGCACGATCTCCCCGGCTTCCGGGTCCGGTGTCGCCGCGGTGATCCCGGCCCGCGCGAGCGCCGCGCTGTTCGCCCACACCTCGTGGGACGACGCGTGATGCAGCACCGTCGGTTGGGAGCCAGTCGCGCCGTCGAGCCAGGCACGGGTCGGCACCGCTCGGCCATCGGCGAATTCGGCGATCGTCGTTTCCCGCCAGCCGCGGCCGACGATCCACTCCCCCGGTGGCGCACCCGCCAACGCACGGGCTACCGCGGAAAGATCCGAGGCGGCCGAAAGGTCCACGCAGAACTCCGGACCGGCGGCGGCGTGGAAAGCCAGGTGCAAATGCGCGTCGTTCAGTCCAGGAAGGACAGTCCGGCCCGCCAGTTCGACGACCCGCGCGTCCGGCGCGGCCGCGGCGGAAACCGTCTCGTCGTCGCCGACCGCGGCGATCCGGCCGTCCGACACCAGCACCGCGGAAACGGTCCCGACTGCCGGATCGAACGTCCGGACCACTCCTCCGCGCAGCAGCACATCCTCGGTCATACCGCCGCCAATTCCGGGACGTCGGCGCTCGGCACCACGGCCTGGTGCTCCGGATGCCAGGCCGCGATCACCTCGTCCCCGGGCCGATGATCGTGCGCGACCCCGGCCGACAGCACCGCACACCCGCGCGCACCGTCGGAATACCGCAGCCAAATCCGCGTGTGGTCGCCGACGTACACGATGTCGGTCACCTGCGCGCTCGCCCGCTGGTGTCCACTCGGGACAGGATCTGAGGAAGTGTGCAGGGTCAACCTTTCCGGCCGCACGATCGTCACCTCCCCCGCCGTCAGCGACAACGCATTGGACTCCCCGACGAACTGCGCGACGAACAACGTCTCCGGCCGCTCGTACAATTCCTCCGGGGTGCCGACCTGTTCGATCCGGCCGTCGTTGAACACCGCGATCCGGTCCGACAACGTCAGCGCCTCCTGCTGGTCGTGCGTCACGAAGAGGAACGTCATGCCCAATTCCCGGTGCATGCGCGCGATTTCCCGCTGCAACTGATCGCGCAGCTTCTTGTCCAGCGCACCCAAAGGCTCGTCCATCAGCAACGCGCGCGGTTCGTATACCACCGCTCGCGCCAGAGCGACGCGCTGCTGCTGGCCGCCGGAAAGCTGGCGCGGCAACCGATCCCGCACCGCCGACAATCCGACCAGGTCCAGCACGTCGTCCACCCGCCGTGCGATCTCCGGCTTCGGCACCTTGCGCTGCGTCAGTCCAAACGCGACATTGCGCGCCACCGACATGTGCGGGAAAAGCGCGTATTGCTGGAAAACCACCCCGAGGTTCCGCCGGTGCGGTTTGAGCCGCGAGATCTCCTGACCGTCCACAGTGATCGATCCGGACGTGAGCGGGGTGAATCCGGCGATCATCGACAGCATGGTCGTCTTGCCCGAACCGGACGGGCCGAGGAAGGTCATGAACTCGCCGTCGGCGATGTGCAGCGAAACGTCGTCCACTGCAGGCCGGTCGACGCCGGGGTACGCCTTCGTCACGTGTGCGGTCGCGATTCCGTCAGTCATGATTGCTCTTTTCGGCGCAGAACGGCGGGGACGAACAGCAGGATGGTGGTGAACACGACGATCAGGCTCGACGCGGCGGCGATCGTCGGGTCGATTTCCAGCACGATCGATTCGTACATTTTCACCGGCAGCGTCTTGATCGCGGGCGTCTGCAGGAACAGCGCGACCACGACCTCGTCGAACGACGTGGCGAAGGCGAACACGAAACCGGACAGCACGCCGGGCGCGATGATCGGGAGCACGACCTTGCGCACCGTCGTCCAGCGCGGCGCGCCGAGGCTCGCCGCGGCCTTCTCCATGATCGGGTCGTATCCGGCGAGGCTGGTCTGCACCGAGGTGAGCACGAACGGCAGCCCCAGCACCGCGTGCGCCAGCACGAAACCGAGCATCGTGCCGTTCAGCTGCCAGCGCAGGAAGACGCCGTAAATCGCGACCGCCACGACGATGCCGGGCAGGATCATCGGAGCCATCAGCAGCTGCCGGACGATGCCCCTCCCCCGCCGCATCCGGTCGAGCGCCAGCGCGGCCGCCACGCCGAGCACGGTCGCCAGCGCCGCGGCGAGCACCCCGACCTGGACCGAATTCGCCAGTGCGGCCAGCCATTGCTTGCTGGTGAAGAACTCCGCGTACCAGTGCCACGACCAGTCCTTCGGCGGGAACTCGAACGTCGAGCCCGCGCCGAAGCTCATCGGGATCACCACGAGCGTCGGTGCGACGAGCACGAACGCGACGAGCGCGACCCACACGCGCAGGCCCCAGCCGAGGCTCCGCTGCCGCACCGCGGCGGCCCTGCTGATGGACGGATTGTCAGCCACGGTCGGCACCTCCAGCCGCACTGGTGCCCAGCGGCGCGGCCACGCGGCTGAGCACGGCGAGCACCACGAGCGTGACGACCAGGAGGATCGTCCCGAGCGCGCCGGCGCCCGCGAAGTCCAGCAGGTCGTTGACCTGGGTGCCGATCACCTGCGCGACCAGCGCCTGCTGCGGCGTGCCGAGCAGCGCCGGGGTGATGTAGAAGCCCAGCGACATGATGAACACCACCGACACCCCCGCCAGCACGCCCGGCATCGACAGCGGCACGTACACCCGCAGGAACGCGACCGGACGCCGCGCGCCGAGGCTGCCCGCCGCGTGCAGCAGGCTGCGGTCGATGCTCAGCATCGAACTTTGCAGCGGCAGCACCATGAACGGCAGCATCACCTGCACCATCGCGACCGTCACGCCAGCCACCGAACCCAGCAGCACAACCCCGTCGATGCCGATCGCCGACAGCACCCGGTCGATGACGCCGCCGCGCTGTTCGAGCACGTACCAGGCGAAGTTGCGCGCCATCAGGCTGGTCCAGAACGGCATCAGCACCAGCAGCGTCAGCACCGACCGGGCGCGACGGCCGACGAGCGTCATCGCATACGCGTAGGGATAGGCGATGACGAGCGTCGCCACGGTGATGATCAGCGCGGTCCGCAAAGTCCGCAGCAGCACGCGGATCTGCACCTCGTCGCCGAGCACCGCCAGGTAATTGCCGACCCCGAACGACGGTTCGGTGAAGCTCCGCCACAGGATCACGGCGAGCGGGTAGAAGAAGAACACCAGCACCACCGCCGCGGCGGGGAGCAGCAGCCACGAGGTCCGCCGTTTTTCGCGCCCGGCCCGCGGCGCGGCCGGGACGCGGGTCGCCACGGCGGTCATCCGGTCGTCCAATCCGACCACGCCTTCACCAGCTCGGGCCGGTTCGCCGCCCAATAGCGCACGTTGCTGAGCACTCGCAAGTCCTCCTTGCCCTCGCCCCAGATGTCGAGCTGGCGGCCGATCTCCGAACGGGCGGCGGGGGCGGCCGTGTTGGCCGGTCCCACGCCCGCCCGCGCGGCGAAGTCCGCCGCTTGCGCCGGTTGCGAGGCGAAGCGGATGAGCTTCTTCGCCTCCTCGGCGCGTGCCGTCCCCTTCGGCACCACCAGGACATCCCAGGTCACCGGAACTGGGATGTCAGGCACCACTTTCCAGTTCGTCGCACCGGCCTTGAGCAGCGAGAACGCCCGCGCGCTGACGATCAGCGCCATGTCCGCCTGCCCGCCGGCCATGCGCTGCTGCTGGTCGCCGTACGTGCTGCTGATGGCCAGCTGCGGCCGGATCCGGTCGTACATCCGCAGCGCGCGGCGCATGTCGAGCGGATACAGCTTGTCCCGCGGCACTCCGTCGGCCAGCAGCGCGGCCTCGATCGTGCCGACGCTCGGGTCGCCGCCGTAGATGATGCGGCGTCCGGGGAACTGCTTCGGGTCGAAGAAATCCGCGAGTTTCGTCGGCGGATGCTTGCCGTAGACCTTCGAGTCGTACATCAGCATCATGCCGAAGAACGCGTCCGGCACCCCGCAGTCGGTGAGCGAGCCCTCCGGGAACCCGGAAGCCTGCGCGCCCATGTCGACGGGTTCGAGCAGGCTCCCGCACACGGCGGCGGCAGCGGACGCGTCGGTGTCGACGACGTCCCAGGTCACCTTCCCCGCCTCGACCATCGCCTTGAGCTTGGCGTTGCTCGACGGGCCGTCGAGGGTGACCGTCGTCCCGGTCTGCTTCTCGTAGGGGTCGAGCCACGCGGCGCGCTGGCCCGCCTGGTACGCGCCTTGGCCGTAGGAAACGAACACGAGCGAGTTCGGCCCGCCTTCGGAAATCGCGCAGCCGGCGGTGGTGAGCAGAAGCGCGGCGGACAACAGCGTCGGTATCCGGCGTCTCATGGCTCCTCCGTTCAGCTCGCCGCGGCGGCGACGTGCTTGCACAGCACGTCGGCCAAAGTGTCGATCTGGTCCTCGGTGATCACGAGCGGCGGGGACAGCACGATGCTGGTCCCGGACGCGCGGACCACCACGCCGTCCGCGCGGCAGCCCGCCTGCACCGGTGCGGTGGGCCGGTCCGCGAACTCGATGCCGAGCATCAGGCCGACCCCGCGGACCTCGCGCACGTGCGGCAGCTCGGCGAGCGGGTCGAGCCGCTCGCGCAGCCGGGCCCCGAGGACAGTGGCGCGTTCGAGCAGGTTCTCCTTTTCGATCAGGTCGAGGTTCGCCAGCGCGACCGCGGAGCCGACCGGGTGGCCGTTGTAGGTGAAGCCGTGCAGGAACGCAGCGCCTTCGGCGAGCTCCAGCACCCTCCGTCCAATGAGGACCGCACCCATCGGAATGTACCCGCTGGTGAGTCCCTTCGCGGTGACGATCATGTCCGGCTCGATGCCGAAGTGCTCGCTGCCGAACCAGTGCCCGGTGCGGCCGAACGCAGTCACGATCTCGTCCACGATCAGCAGAATTCCGTGTCGCCGCAACACTTCCTGCACGCGCGGCCAGTAATCCTCCGGCGGCGGAACCATCCCGCCGACGCCGAGCACCGGTTCCCCGATGAACGCGGCGATCCGATGTGGACCGATCTCTTCGATCCGCTTCTCCAGCTCGGCCACGAGGATGTCTGTCGCGTGGGGACCGTGCTCGATGCCGTGCGGTTTGCCGAGCCATTCGACGTCCGGCAGCAGCGGACCGTACCCGGCGCGCAGGCCTTCAATGCCAGTCGCGGCCAGCGAGGCGCCGCCCATGCCGTGGTAACCGCCATGTCGTGCCAGCACCACCGTGCGCTCCGGGGAACCGGCGTGGTGGAAGGCGAGACGAGCGAGTTTGATCGCGGTTTCGTTGCCTTCCGAACCGCCGTTGGTGAGGAAAACGCGTTCCAGACCCGCCGGGGCGAGCGACAGGAGGCGTTCGGCGAGGCGGATCGACGGGGCGTTGGAGTAGTCGCCGAAGGACGAGTAGAACTCCAGCTTGCGGATCTGCTCGGCGGCGACGTCGGCGATTTTGGCACGGCCGTGGCCGACCGGGCACTGCCACAGGCCGCAGGTGCCGTCGATGTACTGGTTGCCTTCGGTGTCCCAGAGCAGCGCGCCTTCGCCGCGGTCGAGGACGAGCGGTTCGGCGGGGTCGCCGATGACGGTGTGCGGGTGGATGAGGGTGCGCTGATCGGCAGCGGCGAGTTCAGCGGTGGTCAACGCGGATTCCTTTCGGGGAGCGGTTCAGAACCGCAGAGCGACTGCTTTGGTCTCGGTGTAGGCATCGATGCCTTCGGCACCGCCTTCGCGTTCCTGGCCGGAGTTCTTCTGGCCGCCGAACGGCAGTTCCGGACGCACCGGCGCCGGGTCGTTGACGCCGAACACGCCGAAATCGAGCCGGTCGAGCGTGCGCCAGATGCGGCGCAGATCGGTGCCGAACACGTAGGAGGCGAGGCCGTAATCGGTGGAGTTGGCGAGTTCGACGGCCTCGTCGTCGGTGCGGAAGGCCGACACCGCGAGCACCGGGCCGAACGTTTCCTCGCGGCTGATGAGCATGTCCGGGGTGACGCCGTCCAGCACGGTGGGCTCGAAGAAATGGCCCGGCAGCGCGGGATCCGTCCACCGGTTGCCGCCGACGAGCACGCGCGCGCCCTTGCCGACCGCGTCCGCCACCTGGTTCTCCACCTTCGCCAGTCCGGCCTCGTCGATCAGCGGACCGACGTTGGTGCCTTCGGCGTCGCCCCGGCCGACCTTCAGCGCGCTGGTTTTCTTTTCGATCAAGGAAAGCAGGTCGTCGCGGACGCTTTCGTGGACGTACAGCCGGTTCACTGCGGTGCAGCTTTGCCCGGCGTTGAAGAACTTCCCGGTGACGACGCCCGCCGCGGCCGCTTCGAGGTCGGCGTCCTCGAACACGATCGCCGGCGAGTGCCCGCCCATTTCGAGCGACGTGCGGCGGAGGATGTCGCCGGTCTGTCGCAGCAGGCCCAATCCGACCTCGGTGGAGCCGGTGAAGCTGACCTTGCGCAGCCGCCGGTCGGCCAGCAATTCTCCGACGAGTTCCGCGGGCCGCGTGGTGGTCAGCGACTGCAGCACCCCGGCGGGCAAACCGGTGTCCTGCACGATTTCCAGCAGCGCGGTGGCGATCAGCGGGGTCTGCTCGGCCGGCTTCGCGATCACCGGACAGCCCGCCGCGAGCGCGAGCCCGACCTTGCGAATCAGCATGCTGGCCGGGAAGTTCCACGGCGTGATCGCGAGCACCGGGCCGACCGGCGAGCGCAGCACGAGACCGGGACCAGCCGCGTTCGCCGGGGTGACCCGCCCGTACGCGCGGCGGCCCTCCTCCGCGGCCCACTCCAGCATCCGGGCGGCCCCAGCCAGTTCGCCGTTCGCCTCGGCGAGCGGTTTCCCGTTCTCGCGGCTCAGCAACGCGGCCAGTTCTCCTTGCCGGGCACGGATTCCGGCGGCCGCGGCGCGCAGATGGCCGCTGCGGGTCTCCGGATCGGTGTCCGCCCAGCCGCGGGCGGCGCGCGCGGCCGCGGCCAGTGCGTCCCGCGCCTGCTCGGGCCCCGCGTCGGCGGCCTGGCCGAGGACGGCGAGGCTCGCGGGGTCGACGACGTCGAACGTCGCCGGGGCGGAATGCCAGCGGCCGTCGATCAGCAAGGTCGCGGCGGCGGTGTCGGGCATCGGGTACGCCTTTCGGTTCGGCGGCTTCGGGATGCGCCGAGTCTGACCCCTAGGTGTTGATTAAGTCAACACCTGAGCGACGACGAAATTTCCGGATAGGACAGTGGGAAGTTCTTGCGGCGCAACGGTATCCGGCAACACTTCGACCCCGGCGGCGTCGAGCGCGGCCGGGGCGAGAGTCGGGGTTCGGTTAACGCGCGGCCGCGAGCAGGCCGCGCAGGGCTTCGAGCGCCGGGCCCGGATCGACGTCCGGATCCGCCGCCTGGTGCAGGAACATTCCGTCGAGGGCGTAGAACACGAGCTGGGCCAGCCCGCCGTCGGCCGACAGTTCCTTGCCGACCGCGGCGAGATAGCCGTCGTAGAGCCGCCGCACGACCGGCCGCAGTTCGGGCCGCCGCGCCGCTTCCACGACCAGCTGGTACTGGAACACTTGCAGGTCCGCGCTGTCCCGGAACCGCTGGCGCACCTCGGGACCGTCCGCGTAGACGCCGGTGCGGGCGCCGATCAGGCCGTTCTCCGCGCTTTCCTCCAGCACCAGGTCCAAAGAGGACTGGAGGAGGTCGTCGATCGAGGAGAAATGATGCTGGACCGCGCCGGTGGTGCAGCCCGCCGCCCGCGCGACCGCACGGTAGGTGAGGCCGCGCAGCCCGTCGGAAGCGACCACGCCGACCGCCGCCCGGCGCAGGGCGAGCTTCGTCCCGGTCGGGTCGTCCGCGGTTCCGGACCGGCTCATCCGCACCTCCTCGGCTCCGTCCGGGCGAGCGTACATTACATCTGTAATGTGAACCAGAGCGAAGGGTGCCCCGAAGACAACTAGCGAGCTGCAACGGCTTCCGGTCAGGCTTTTACGGCCGCCAACGCGGCGAGCATCCGCTCCCGCGTCGGCACGTCAAGACGGCAGGCGTCCCCTGCCACCGGCCCAGGCGTGCCCATCACGTCGACCCCGTCGACCAGGATCGTCGGCGAACGGTAGCTGCCGACGCGTTCGACGACCGCCGCGTCGAGGCCGCTCTCGGCGAGGCACTCGGCCACCAGCGACCGGGCCGCTTCGGCGTTCGGGCAGTCCGGGGCGGTCAGCAGTTCCACCCGCGTCCCGCGGATCTCCGGCCCCGGTGCGCACATGAGCCCAGCCTAGGCGGAAATCCGTCCTTGACAATCCGCTTCCGGAAAAAGCTAGGGTGGCCCAGGACGTCGAAAGCCACAGCCCGGTAGGTAGTCCGGGCGGCGCGCCGCGCTCGTACCCGCACCTTTCCGGTGCGTCCAGCACGTCCCCTCGTTCCGTACTCAGAAGGGGAATTCGCGGTGCCCGGAAACTTCGCGTCCTGATCATCGGCGGCGGCATCGGCGGGCTCGCGCTCGCACAGGGATTGCACCGCGCCGGGGTTGCCGTCGCAGTCCGCGAACGTGACATCTCAGCAGCCGGCCGGTTGCAGGGGTATCGCCTGCGGCTCGACCCGCACGGCCTCGACGCGCTGGACCGGCTGCTTCCTGCTCATCTCAGCCGGGCGATCTGGGATGCCAGTTCGACACCGTCGCGTACCAGTTACCTCACCGGGACGCCGCCGGAGGAACCGGTCGAACGCAATGTCTCGATCAACCGGCGCACATTGCGCGAGATCCTTCTGCACGGGCTGGACGACGTCGTCGAGTTCGGCCGCGAATGCACCGGGTACCGCCTGGACGACACCGTCACCGCGACGTTCGCCGACGGATCCACCGCTTCAGCGGACGTCTTGGTCGCCGCCGACGGCGTGAATTCGGTTATCCGACGCCAATACCTGCCGCACGCCCGCGTCGTGGACACCGGTGTGCGCATCATGTACGGCCGCTTCCCGCTCACCCGCGAGACCGCCGAACTGATCCCCGACGAGTGGTTCGGGATTTACCGCGGGCTCTTCGGCCCGGACCTCCAGCACATCGGCATCGCCCCAGTCCACTCCCGGCGTCCGCCGTCGCTGCCAGGGCTCACCGACACCAGCGACTACGTGATGTGCTTGTTCGCCGCGCGCACCGAACTGCTGCCGTGCTCCGACGACGAACTCCGCGCCGCGACCGGGCGCGAGTTGCGGAACATGACGGTTTCGTTGGCCCACAAGTGGAATCCGAAGGCCAGCGAACTGCTGGCCCTCGCCGATCCCGAGACGCTGTTCCCGATCTTCATGCGCACCAGCGTGCCGGTCGAGCCGTGGCCGACCACGCCGGTGACCCTGCTCGGCGACGCGATCCACGCGATGAGCCCGGCAGTCGGCGTCGGCGCGAACACCGCCCTGCGCGACGCCGAGCTGCTCGCCAGGAAGCTCACCGAGACCGACCTCCTCCCCGCGCTGCGGGAATACGAGACCGAGATGATCAGCTACGGCTTCGACGCGGTCCGGACGTCCGCGAAGTTCGGTGCGCTGCGGATGGGCCAGCCCCCGCTCACGCGGGCTTGAGCAGCGGCACGTCCCGGCACACTTCGCGGAACCCGACGCCGTAATACAACTCCCGCGCCGACGGATGTCCAGGCGCGCCAAGACAAGCAACCGTCGCGTGGGCAGCTCCGGCTGCCCGCGCGCGGTCCATCCCGTGCAGCAGCATCGCTCTGCCCAGTCCCCGCCGCCGGTAGTCCGGATGGGTGCCGACCGGCTCGAACTCAACGGTCTTGTTCGCCTCGTCCAGCCACATGATCGTGGACGCCGCCATCGTTCCGTCCGGCGCTTCGACCAGGACATGCAGGTCGCCGCGATACGCCGGGGTCGCGCGGACGCCCTCGTAGCCTTCCAGCGTGTACGCGGTCACGCCCCACGCGTCCACATGCGCCCGCACAGCCGCCTCCGGACCGGCTTCGGCGGCGGTGCGGAAGCGGAAACCGTCCGGCAGGACGGGCGTTTCGAGCACCTCGAGGTCGCGTTCGTTCAGCTGCGTCCAGGATCCGGTGTCGCCGAGGCCGTCCGGATCGGGCCCGTAGCCGTGCGCCGCCCAGCGTTCCAGGCCGAACTTGTCGGCCGCGCCGGGGAGCACGGTGCGTTCGAGGCCGTCCGAGGTGGCGTCGAACCAGTCGATCACGTCGTCGACCAGCCCGGCGTGGTCGGGATGGACCTGATATGCCAGGTAAGCACCGGTGACGTCTTTGACCGAGCCGTCGTTGAGCCGCACGCTCCGGGGCAGTTGCGCCCAGCCCCACGCGACGAGGTCGTCGCCGGCGAACCACAGCCGGCGGACCCAGCTCGCGCCTTGTGCGGCGTGCCCTTTGCCCCAGTTCCAGGCCAGCTCGCCGTAGGAGGCGTCGCTGTTGACGAGTTCCGGGCGCACGGCAGTGATCCGCTGCGCGAGTTCCTGCATGAGCAGCACGTCCGCGGCGGTCAGCAGATCGGTCATGGCCGGACTCTGTCAGGCGGACGGCCGGGCGTCGACCGGTTTTCCGCCGCAACGGCGGATCACCGCGTCGGCGAGCAGGTCCGTCGGGTCCAGCACCCCGGTCGCGTTTCCCGCCACCAGCGGGAGTTCGGTGCACGCCAGCACCGACAACGGCACGTCGACCTCCGCCAGCGCCCGGTCGAAATGTGCCGCTCCAGCGGCGAGGTCGCCGCGTTTCACCGCCGCCACCGCTGCGTCGACTTCCCGCTGCCCCGCCTCGGACGGCACCACCCACTCGACCTCGGGCACTCGCCGTTGGTACAGCCCGGCGGCGATCGTCCCGCGAGTGCCGAGCAGGCCGACCGGACCCGTCCGTCCGGCGAGGAAGTCCGCCGTTTCCGCGACCATGTCCACGAACGGCACCCCGCTGTCCGCGGCCAGCCGGGGCAGGAAGAAATGCGCGGTGTGGCAGGGCACGGCGAGCACGGACGCGCCGAGATCGCGCAGTTTTTCCGCCCCGGCAAGCAAAGCCGGATACGGGTCGGTGCTCCCGTCGAGCACCGCGGCGACCCGGTCCGGCACCGTCGGGTCGGCCCAGATCGCCACTCGAAGGTGGTCCTGGTCGCGCTCCGCGACCGTGCGCGCGATGAGCTTCGCGTAGAACTCCGCGGTCGCCGCGGGACCCATGCCGCCGAGGACGCCCGCGATCACTGGAACGCGGACCGGTAGCCGAACAGCCCGGCGACGCCGCCGGTGTGCACGAAGACGACGCGGTCGGTCGCGGCGAACCGGCCTTCCGCGATCCCGCCGAGCAGGCCGGCGAAGCCCTTCCCCGAGTACACCGGGTCCAGCAGGATTCCTTCGGTCTCGGCGAGCAGCCGCACCGCGTCGACCATGGACGGGGTCGGCACGCCGTAGCCCTCGCCGACCCAGCGGTCGTCCACCAGCACATCGTCACGGGAAACCTCGGTCCCGATCAGCTCCGCCGTCCGGACGGCCAGCCCGTGCACCGCGTCGATCTGCCGGGCTTCCGGCTGCCGCACGCTGACGCCGAGCACCCGCGCCGGGCTGTGCACCGCGCTCAATCCGGCGACGAGCCCGGCCTGCGTGCCGGTGCTGCCGGTCGCGTGCACTACCCAGTCGACGGGGACCGGCGCGGCGTCCAGCTCCAGCGCGCACTGGACGTATCCGAGGGCGCCGATCGGATTCGACCCGCCGCCCGGGATCACGTACGGCCGCCGTCCCTCCGCGCGCAGTTTCGCTGCCACGTCTTCCATCGCCGCTGACATATCAGTTCCGGCCGGTACCCGGTCCACGATGTCGGCGCCGAGCAATTCGTCGAGGAACACATTGCCGGAGTTCTCGTACTCCTCGTCGCGCACCTGCCGCTGTTCCAGCAGCAGTTTGCAGGCCAGTCCGGCGCGCGCGGCGGCCGCAGCGGTCTGCCGGGCGTGGTTCGACTGCGTCGCGCCCTGGGTGATCAGCGTGTCGGCACCCTGCGCGAGCGCGTCGCCGACGAGAAATTCCAGCTTGCGCGTTTTGTTGCCACCGGTCGCCAAACCCGTGCAGTCGTCGCGTTTGATCCAGAGGTCCGGTACGTCCCGGTGGCGTTCGCGCAATCGCGCGGTGAGCCGGTCCAGCGGTTCGAGCGGGGTCGGGAAATGTCCGAGCGGGAAGCGGGCGAAGCGCGTCGTCTGTACCACGGACGCCATCGTGCTTCCCGCGCCCGGCCGCTGTCCACCGCGTCCATTACGGATGCAGTTCGGCCCGGATCACCCGCGCCGCCCGTGCCAGCCGCTCCCCGATCGCGTCGATGTCCGCCGGACCGGTCAGGTACACCACCGCGAGCGCGGCCGGATGCTGCCCGGGCACCGCGAGCGGCACCGCGATCGACGACAGCCCGGGGATCACCTCGTCATGACTGGTCTCGTACGGTGCCGTCCCCCCGCGCAGCTGCTGCAGGATCGCGCGACCCGGCGCGCCGTCGGTGATCGGATGCCGGCTGCCCGGCCGCTGCGCCACCGCCGCCGTCGCCTGCCGCGGTTCGACGCTGGCCAGCGTGACCACGGAATCCTCGCCGTCGAGCGTCGCGAGGAACGCCGTCATGCCGAGTTCGTTCGCGAGCACGGTCAGCTCGGGCAGCGCGGTCGACTGAAGATCGCGGGAAACGTTGCGCGCCAACGCCGCCAGCCGCGCCCCCAGTTCCAGTTCGCCGTTCGCGCCGCGCACGACCAGCCCGTGGTCCTCGAGCGTGCGCACGATGCGGTAGGTGATCGACCGGTGCAGCCCGAGCCGCGAGGCCAGCTCGCCGATCGACAGCGGCGCGCCGGCCTCGGCGAGCACTTCGAGCGCGGTGAGCCCGCGCGACAACGTCTGCGACCCGGCCGCTTGCTTGGCTTCCGTCACGACTCGGTCCTTCCCCGCGGGGTCTTGTGCACCGGCGCGGCCCACCCTAGCATCGTTGTACTCAATAATTGAACAACGAGTTCTATTATCGAACACGGTCCCCTCTGGTGCTCACAGTGAGGTGAGGAAATCCATGCAGTTCCACCACCACGGCTACGTTTCCGGCGAACCGCGCGTCCTGCCCGCCGCCGGAACCGGAATCGACCGGCCCGCGGAACTGCCGGACGAGGTCGACGTGCTGATCGTGGGCACCGGCCCCGCGGGCATGATCACCGCCGCGCAGCTGTCCCGGTTCCCGCACGTCACCACGCGCATCGTCGAACGCCGCGGCGGACGGCTCGAGGTCGGGCAGGCGGACGGGATCCAGGCGCGCAGCGTCGAGACGTTCCAGGCCTTCGGTTTCGCGAACCGGATCGTCGAGGAGGCGTACCGGATCACCACGATGTCGTTCTGGAAGCCCGATCCCGCCGATCCGAAGCGCATCGTCCGCTCGTCGCGCGTGCCCGACGACCCCACCGGGATCAGCGAATTCCCGCATCTCATCGTCAACCAGGCCCGGGTGCAGGACTATTTCGCCGAGTACATGGCCCATTCGCCGAGCCGGATGACGCCCGATTTCGGCCTGGAATTCCAGTCGCTCACCATTACTGAGGGCGACGAATACCCGGTTACCGTCACGCTGCGGCACACCGCCGGCCCGCGCACCGGCGAGGATCGCGTAGTCCGGGCCAAATACGTGGTCGGCTGCGACGGAGCCCGCAGCGCGGTGCGCGAATCGATCGGCCGGCAACTCGTCGGCGACCAGGCTTTGCACGCGTGGGGCGTGATGGACGTCCTCGCCGTCACCGATTTCCCGGACATCCGCACGAAATGCGCCATCCAGTCCCACGACGGCGGCAATATCCTGCTGATCCCGCGCGAGGGCGGCACATTGTTCCGGATGTATGTCGATCTGGGCGAGGTGTCCGAGGACGACCACGGCGCCGTGCGGAAGACGACGATCGACCAGATCATCGCGCGCGCCAACGCGATCATGAGTCCGTACACTGTGGACGTCAAGAACGTGGCCTGGCACAGCGTGTACGAGGTCGGCCATCGTCTCACCGACAAATTCGACGACGTTCCCGTCGGCGACACCCGGCTCCCGCGCGTCTTCATCACCGGCGACGCCTGCCACACGCACAGCGCGAAAGCCGGGCAGGGCAT
The DNA here is from genome assembly GCF_004522315.1 of Amycolatopsis sp. CFH S0740. Taxonomy (NCBI): domain Bacteria; kingdom Bacillati; phylum Actinomycetota; class Actinomycetes; order Pseudonocardiales; family Pseudonocardiaceae; genus Amycolatopsis; species Amycolatopsis sp. CFH S0740. Next base: position 26,575 of record NZ_SDLS01000025.1, read on the forward strand.
GAACGTCTCGATGCAGGACGGGTTCAACATCGGCTGGAAACTGGGCCACGTGCTCGACGGCCGCGGTCCCGCTTCGCTGCTGGCCACCTATTCCGCGGAACGCCAGCTGATCGCGAAAAACCTCATCGACTTCGACAAGGAATGGTCGACCCTCATGGCGGCCCGGCCGGAGGACCTGGCCGATCCGGCGGAGCTGGAAGAGTTCTACGTGAAGACCTTCGAGTTCCCGTCCGGTTTCATGACGTGCTACCAGCCTTCGGTGCTCATCGCCTCGCCGGAACACCAGGAATTGGCGACCGGGTTCCCGATCGGCAAACGGTTCAAATCGGCTCCCGTCACGCGAGTGTGCGACGCGAACACGGTCCACTTAGGACATCACGCCCAGGCCGACGGCCGGTGGCGCGTCTACGTCTTCGGACCCGCCGCTCCGGTGGCGGATTTCGCCGACTGGCTGGGGAATTCCCCGGACTCCCCGGTCGTGGCCCACACGCCGAAGAACCTGGACGTCGACGCTTGGTTCGACGTGAAGGTGATCTACCCGCGGCCGTACGAGGAGGTCGATCTCGGCGAGGTCCCGGAGATCTTCCTGCCCCGCACCGGTCCGTTCTCGCTGATCGACTACGAGAAGGTCTATGCGTCCGAAGACATCTTCGCCGACCGCGGCATCTCGCCCGGCGGTGCGGTAGTGGTGGTCCGGCCGGACCAGTACGTCGCGAACGTCCTTCCCCTCACCGCTACCGCCGAGCTGGCCGCGTTCTTCGCGCCGATCTTCAGCGCCGAGTAGCCGGGGAAGGCTCGGCGGGACAGAAGCGGTCCCGCGCCGGGAAGTTCCCGCCGACCAGGTACGCCGTCGTCGTGTCGTTGAGGCAGTGGTTCGCGCCCGCACCGTAAGCGACGTGTCCGCCCTGGTCGGCGGTGACCATCCGGGCCCGGGCGCCGAACGCCCAGCGCGTGCGCAACGCCCCGGGCAACGGCGTCGCCGGGTCGCGAAGGTTCTGCACCATCAGCACGTCGGCCGGTCCTTGGCCGGTGATCCGCACCTTCTGCTCCACCGGCGCGGGCCAGTACGCACACGCCCGGATGTTGGCGGCGTAAGCGCCGTACATCGGATACCGCGCCCGGTCGATCTCGACGTTGCGCTGATAGGTCCGCACCGACGTCGGCCACTGCGAATCCCCGCAGATCACCCCGAGGTACCCGACGGGGAAGCTGCCGCGATCGCCGGTCGCCTTCGCGGCGGCTCCGGGGAGCGGCTGATGCGTGTCGAGCAGATGCCAATACGTGGCCAGCTCAGGGAAACTGGCGTCGTTCCGGATTTCCCCGGACGTGAAGCCGCGGAACGCCGTCCCGTCGAACCCGGACTCCGGCTTGCGGTCCAGCCGGTCGGCCAGCTCGTAGTACTTCTTCGTGACCGCCGCCGGAGTGGTGCCCAGGTGATAGTCCTGGTCGTGCTTCGCGGCGAAGTTGGCGAAGTCGGGGAACCGCTGCTGGAAACCCATGCCCTGCGCGCGCAACGCCTCGACGTCGTATCCCTCCGGCGGCAAGCTGCTGTCCAGCACGATCCGGTCGCTGCGGTCCGGGAACAGCGTCGTGTACACCGCGCCGAGGTAGGTGCCGTACGACTCGCCGTAATAGGAAATCTTCGCCTCCCCCAAGGCTTCCCGGATCCGGTCCATGTCCCGCGCCGTGTTCGCGGTGGTGATGAACGGCAACAGATCGGCAGTCTCGGAGGTCGTGCACTGCTTGGCGATCCGCTTCGCCAACTCGGCCGACTTCGCCACGTCCGCCGGGTTGTGCGGATAGGGCGGGTTGGCCGCGAGCGTCTTGTCCGCGTCGTTCAGGCCGCAGGTCAACCCCGCGCTGGAGCCGATCCCGCGCGGATCGAAGCCGACGATGTCATAGCTGTCCCGCACCGCCTGCGGAAACGGCAGCAGTGCCGGGACGCGCGACCCGGCGAGACCCGGCCCGCCCGGGTTGACCAGCAGCACCCCGCGCCGCTTCTCCGGCTTCGCCGCGGGCAGCCGGGACACCGCGAGGTCGATCGTCCGCCCGTCCGGATGCCGGTAGTCCAGCGGAACGGTCACGGTCGAACACTGCAGGCCGGGTTGTCCTGGGCAGGCGCTCCACCGCGGCCCGGCCGAAGCGGGGGCAGCCGAAACCACCCCCGCCAGCACCGCGACGGCAAGCGCGATCGGCATGGTCTTTCGCATCAGCTCTCCTCTTCGCATCGGAATCGCTGATTCACCACACCAGCCGCCGCCGGGCCGGACCCCTGCCATTTGTCACCCCCGCAGCACGGCGGCGAGCCCCTCCCGCAGATCCCGGACGAAGTACTCCGGCACTTCCAGCGACGGGAAATGCCCGCCGCGTTCCGGCACGCGCCACCGGACGATCTGGCGGAACCGCTCCCGCGCCCAGGGACGCGGGGTCTTCTCCGTGTCGCGGGGGTACATGGTGATCGCCGCCGGAACGTCCACGCGAAGCTCGGGGTCCAGCGAATTGTGGCTCTCGTAGTAGATCCGGGCCGCCGACGCCCCGGAGCGCGTCAGCCAATACAGCGTGACGTCGTCCAGAACGCGATCCCGGGAAATCGTCTCGAACGGACTGTCCTCGGTGTCCGACCATTCCGCGAATTTGTCCACGAGCCAGGCGAGCAGCCCGACCGGCGAGTCGACGAGCGAGTACCCGATGGTCTGCGGCTCGGTCGCCTGGAGTTTCGCGTAGGCCCCGCGCCGCCGCCAGAACTGGCGGGTTTCCTCGGTCCACCGGCGCTCGTCCGCGGTCAGGCCGTCCGTCGGCAGCCCGGGCGGGGCTTCCGCGAACAGCGTGTGGACGCCGAGAACCCGCTCCGGGAACCGGCCGGCGAGAATCGTGGTGATATTGCCGCCCCAGTCGCCGCCGTGGGCCAGGAACTGGCGATATCCGAGCCGGTCCATCAATTCCACCCACGCGGCCGCGATCTTTTCCGTGCCCCATCCCGTCGTGGCCGGTTTGTCGCTGTACCCGTATCCGGGCAAGGACGGGATTACGACGTGAAACGCCGGCGCGCTGGCGTCTTCGGGATCCGCCAGGTCGTCCACGATGTCGACGAACTCCGCGACGCTGCCCGGCCAGCCGTGCGTCAAGATCAGCGGGACGGCGTCCGCGCGCGGGGACCGGCGGTGCAGGAAGTGGATCCCCAGCCCGTCGATGACCGTCCGGAACTGGCCGATCCGGTCAAGGCGCGCCTCGAACGCGCGCCAGTCGTACTCGGTGCGCCAGTAGTGCACGAGGTCGACCAGGTCGGCGAGCGGAACGCCCTGGTCCCAGCGTCGGGGGCCGCGCACCGTCTCGGCCTCCGGAAGCCTCGCCGCGGCCAGCCGCGCCCGGAGATCGTCGAGGTCAGCGTCGGTCGCCCGGGCTTCGAATGCTGCTACTTCGCTGGTCAGAGCGGTCATGGGTCCTCCTCGGGTCGTTGGAACCGGCTTAGACGGTTCTAGCAGCCGCCCGCGTCCGAGCGCAACCGGCTAAGCTGGTTCCATGCCTGCCGCGTTCCCTGACTTCCGCCTCGGCACCGTGCTCGCGACCAGCTTCACGGCGACCCTGACCGAGCGCCGCGGCGATTCCGTCGAGCGCATTCCCGTCCCGCAGCGGCTCGCCGATTGGCTGGCAGTGAGCGGCCTCGCCGTGGAGTCCTGCACCGACGAGCAACTCGAGCTCGCCCGGGAACTGCGGGAGTCGATTCACGCCGCCGCGACTGCTGCCGCGCTCCAGGAGCCGCTCCCCGCCGCCGCGGTCGAGATCATCAATGCCCGCAGCGCGCAGGGCCAGGCGTCGGCGGTCCTGACGCCGGACGGCAAACGGCGCTGGCAGCTCAACTCGCCCACCGCCGTGGAGGATGCCCTCGGAGTGATCGCTGCCGACGCGATCAGCATCATTTCTGGCGAACGGGACGGCAAACTCGCCTTGTGCGCCTCGCCGACCTGCCAGGCCGCGTTCTTCGACACCAGCCAGAGCCGCACCCGCAGATGGTGCGACATGAACACGTGCGGGAACCGGCAGAAGAAGGCGCGCTTCAATGCGAACCGCGCCGCGGCGAAGTGAGCAGCTTGCGCGGCCGGTCCCTGTTGGACATCCGAGCTAAAGCTCGCAATGTAGGGGTGACCAGCGAAAACCTGGCTCCCTTTTCTCGCCGGATGACCACTGTCGGGGAACTGTAAGCCGCCCGTCGCCGCAGCGAATTCCCCACGGTTCCGCGCTCGCCCGCGTCACCTGTCCACGTCCTCGGTCCCGCCGATGGCGGACGCCCCGGAATTGTCGGTCCCCGGATTTACCATGGCGGGCACATCCGAGGAGGTGTGCACATGCGGGACGCCGTGCTGGAGGCTGCGAGGTTCCTGACCGCCGGACGCACCCGGCAGCTCACGCTCGAGGACGTGGCCGACCACGTCCGCTACAGCCCGTTCCACCTGGCGCGCGCGTTCGAGCGGGAGATCGGCCTGCCGCCGGGGAAATTCCTTGCCGCGCAACGGTTCCAGCTCGCCAAGGAGTTGCTGCTGGACACCGGTGAAAAAGTGGTCGACATCTGCCACGAGGTCGGGTTCTCCGCGCCGGGCACGTTCACCACGAGGTTCACCGCGGCGGTCGGCGTGAGCCCGCACCGGTTCCGGCAGCTGCCCGGCCTCCTCGCCGAGCACCCGCCGGAACCGGTGCGGGTCGCGGGCCCGGATTGCGCGGGCGGAGCCGTCACCGGCCGCGCGCTGCTGAGTCCGGCGGCGGTCGCCGCGCTCGACGGAGCCCCGGCGGTCTATGTCGGACTGTTCGCCGCGTCGTCCGCGCGCGGCGTGCCCGTCAGCGGCTCGCTCCTGGGGCCGGATCTGGAGTTCACGCTCGTCGACGTACCCGCCGGCACCTACCGGCTGCTGGCGTGCGCGCTGCCGTCAGCCGCCGATCCGCGCGCGCAGCTCGCGCCGAGCGTGCAGGCGGTCGGCTCGGCTGCCCGGCCGGTGCGGATCCGGGCCGGGCCGGTACCGCTGCGCCAGGACGTCCGGCTCGACGTCGCGCCCTCGTGGTCGCCTCCGGTGCTGGTCGCGCTGCCCCCGCTGGCGTCGGAGGGAGCGCAAGAATGGAGAGGCGGCGCGCGGCTGGCGAGATTAGGTTGAACCAGGTCACAGGGCCGTTGTCAGGGAGAAAGCATGCCTGGAGTTCGAGTATTGGTCGGCACCCGCAAGGGCGCGTTCATCCTCACCTCGGACGAGGGCCGCACGCGCTGGGAGGTCGACGGGCCGCACTTCGGCGGCTGGGAGGTCTACCATCTCGCCGGCTCGCCCGCGGATCCCGACCGGCTGTACGCGTCGCAGTCCACGTCGTGGTTCGGTCAGCTGATCCAGCGTTCCGACGACGGCGGGAAGACCTGGAACCAGGTCGACCACGACTTCGCCTACGAGGGCGGGGCGGGCGACCACCTCTGGTACGACGGAACGCCGAAACCGTGGGAGTTCACGCGGATCTGGCACCTGGAACCGTCGCTGACCGACCCGGACACGGTGTACGCGGGAGCGCAGGACGCGGCGCTGTACCGCAGCACCGACGGCGGGAAGAGCTGGCGCGAGCTCACCGGGCTGCGCAAGCACACGTCCGGCCCGGGCTGGCAGCCGGGCGCGGGCGGGCTGTGCCTGCACACGATCATCCTCGACCCGCAGAACTCGAAGCGGATGTTCGCCGCGATCTCCGCCGCGGGCGCGTTCCGCAGCGACGACAGCGGCGAAACCTGGCAGCCGATCAACCGCGGCCTGCACTCCGACGGCATCCCGGACCCGGACGCCGAGGTCGGGCACTGCGTGCACCGGATCGCCCTGCACCCGTCCCGGCCGGACGTGCTGTTCATGCAGAAGCACTGGGACGTCATGCGCTCGGACGACGCGGGCGAACACTGGCGGGAGATCAGCGGCAACCTGCCGAGCGACTTCGGCTTCCCGATCGCCGTGCACCCGCACGAACCGGAAACGGTGTACGTGGTCCCGATCCACAGCGATTCCGAGCACTACCCGCCGGAGGGCAAGCTGCGCGTGTACCGCAGCCGCACCGGCGGCAACGAATGGGAACCGCTCACCGCGGGCCTGCCACAGGAGAACTGCTACGTGAACATCCTGCGCGACGCGATGGCCGTCGACACCTGCGACGAGGCAGGCATCTACTTCGGCACCACCGGCGGACAGGTCTACGCGTCGAACAACGCGGGCGACAGCTGGACCCCGATCGTGCGCGACCTGCCCGCGGTGTGCTCGGTCGAGGTGCAAACCCTGCGATGACCACCGTCGTGCGCGTCAAGCTGCCCACGCACCTGCGCCGCCTGGCGAAGGTCGAAGGCGAAATCCAGCTGCCGGTAGAAGACCCGCCGACGCGAGACGCCCTGCTGGACGCACTGGAACGCGCGTACCCGCAACTGCGCGGCACGGTCCGCGACACGACCACCGGCAAACGCCGGGCGTTCGTCCGGTTCTTCGCGTGCGAGGAAGACCTGTCGAACACCGCCCCGGACACCGCCCTGCCCGCCCCGGTCCTCTCCGGAGCCGAACCGTTCCTCATCATCGGAGCCATGGCAGGCGGCTGACCACGAACCACCGGCCGAGGGGAAGGACCCCAGGCCTCGGTGCGTCCCGGGGGCGCACCGAGGCCAGGGGCTCACGCGTGCTGTGCCGGATTTCCCGATGCCGGAGCGGTCTTCGCGGGCCGGGGCCGCCGGGCAGGGCAGACACGTGCTCCCTGGCCGAAGCCGCTCGCTTCAAGACCGAGCGCAGTCACACCAAACAGCTCAAGACGCAGCGCAGTCACACCAAGCAACGACTCGAGGGAACCGCTCCCCTGACGCCGATCGCCGCCGACGCCTGAGCTGACGAACGCCGGGCGGCTCGCCGGAGCCCGGCCAGCGAAACCGTCACGGCACCTGACCCCGGCAGCCGTCCGCGGCGGAGCCAGCTCAGCTCCGCACCGGCTTCACCGGGTCGTGCCCCAGCGACATCAACCCTTGCCGCCACCCCGCGTCCCCCGCCACGGGTTCCAGGTCGTCGCGGCGCGAGGCGTGCACTCGGTCCACCACGTCGCGCATCACCTCGACGTCGTTGTCGTTCACGTCCGACTTGCGTTTGCCCAGGATCGACAGCACCTTCCGGCCGGTCGCGGGGCCCGCCCGGTCCGGCAGGGGTTCGGTTTCCGGGCCCGCCTCCCGGGTGCGCAGCCAGTCGGCCAGCTCTCGCGAGGTCATGTTCACCACCCGGTGGAATTCCGTCCACAGTTCTTCGTCCACGTGCGTGGCCATTTCGATCACCTCCCGGCGTCGCGAGTCTGGTTACCCGGACGGCGCGCGGGCAAACCCGGCAGCGTCGAGTCCACATAGGACCGTGCGCGGGCGGCGATTCGTGCCAGTGCGGCATGTCCTGGCTCCGGCGTGCCCGACCGGACGCCTTCCGCGATCGCCCGGTGGTCCTCCCACGACCGGGTGAGATCGCCGTGCTCGGCGAGTTCTTCGCGGAGCCGGTCGGCCATCAGGCGGCGCAGCGGGAGGCGGATTGCGAGCATGCTGCGCAGCAGGATCCGGTTGTGCGCGGCCTCCGCCAGCGCGACGTGGAACTCGGCATCCGCCTCCAGGAAACGGTCACGGTCGGTCAGCGCCGCCGCCATCCGGTCGACCAGATCCGTCAAGACCGCCAGCTCGGCGGCGGTCCGGCGGCGGGCGGCCAGGGCGATGATGGTCGCTTCGATCGACTCCCGGGCTTCCACCAGCTCGCGGTACTCGGCTGCGTCCGAAGCACCCAGCTGCCACGGCACGAAACTGCTGCTCTCGGGTTCCAGCACGAACGTGCCGACCCCCTGGCGCGTCTCGACCCAGCCGCGCGCCTGCAGCGTCCGGACTGCTTCGCGGACGGTCAGCATCGACACCCCGGCCGAGGCGGCGAAGTGACGCAGCGATGGCAGGACGGTCCCGGGAGGCCATTCGCCGCCGAGGATTTTGCGGGTCATCTCCTCGACCAGCGAGTCCACCACGCTCACCCGCCGCACCCGGGCCAGTTCCGGCGGCGGTCCCCTCCGTCCCGAGGTCATCGGGCCAGCGTACGGATTGACGACACTGTTTCAAACACCTAAATTCAGCACTGGGATGCCCACCGAAACTGACCTGCTCGCCGACCTCCGCGCGAACGTGCGCGGCGAGGCGCACGCCGACGTCCGCCGCCGCGCCGAGTACTCCACCGACGCGTCCAATTACCGCGTCGTCCCGCAGGTCGTCGTGCTGCCGAGGGACACCGGCGACGTCCTCGCGACTCTCGAAATAGCCCGCCGCCACGGCGTTCCGCTGACCAGTCGCGGCGGGGGCACGTCGGTCGCGGGCAACGCGATCGGGCCGGGCGTGGTGATCGACTTTTCGCGGCATCTCAACCGCATTGTCGACTTGGATCCCCGGGCGCGGACCGCGGTCGTCCAGCCTGGCGTGATCCTCGCCGACCTCCAGCGCGCCGCCGCCCCGCACGGGCTGCGCTTCGGCCCCGACCCGTCCACGCACGCCCGCGCGACGCTCGGCGGCATGATCGGCAACAACGCCTGCGGTCCGCACGCGATCGCGTACGGCCGGACCGCGGACAACGTTCGCGAACTCAGCGTGGTCGACGGCATCGGACGCCAGTTCACCGCTGGCCCTTCCGACGCGGTGCCGGGCCTCACCGAGCTGATCGACACCCGGCTCAGCCTGCTGCGCACCGAGTTCGGCCGGTTCAGCCGTCAGGTGTCCGGCTACTCGCTCGAGCACCTGCTGCCGGAGAACGGCCGGTCGCTCGCCCGCGCGCTGGTCGGCACCGAAGGCACCCTGGCAGTCACGCTGGAAGCGACCGTCGACCTGGTCGATATCTCCCCGGCGCGGTTGCTGGTCGTGCTCGGCTACCCGGACATGGCGACCGCTGGCGACGTCGTGCCCGGGCTGCTCCCGCACCGGCCACTGGCTGTCGAAGGGCTCGACGCGCGGCTGGTCGACCTGGTGCGCAACCACCGCGGCGCCGTGCCCGCGCTCCCGGACGGCGCCGGCTGGCTGATGATCGAGGTCGGCGGCGAGACGGAAGCCGAGGCCCGACACAACGCCGAGCGTCTGGTCAAAGACTCCCAGGCGCTCGACCACGTCGTGCTGGCGCAAGGTGCCGACGCCGCCGCGATGTGGCGGATCCGCGAGGACGGAGCCGGGCTCGCTGGCCGGACCCCGACCGGCGAGCAGGCGTGGCCCGGATGGGAGGACGCCGCGGTCCCGCCCGAACGGCTCGGCGCGTACCTGCGGGATTTCGACGCTCTCCTGGACGAATTCGGCTTCGAAGGACTCCCCTACGGCCACTTCGGCGACGGCTGCGTGCACGTCCGGCTCGGCCTGCCGCTCGAACGCGACCCGTCGGTGTTCCGCGCGTTCATGACCGCCGCCGCGAAACTGGTCGTCGGCTACGGCGGCTCGTTCTCCGGCGAACACGGCGACGGCCGGGCGCGCGGCGAACTGCTGCCGCAGATGTACTCGACCGAAACGATCGAACTGTTCGGCGCGGTCAAGAATCTCTTCGATCCCGGCGATCTGCTCAACCCGGGCGTCGTCGTCCGGCCCCATCCGCTCGACGCCGATCTCCGCCGCCCGCAAGCACATCCGCTCCCGGTCGTCGCGGGCGGATTCTCCTTCGCGCACGACGGCGGCGACTTCACCCGCGCCGTGCACCGGTGCGTCGGAGTCGGGAAATGCCGTGCGGACAACCGGACGGCCGGCGGTTTCATGTGTCCGTCTTATCTCGCCACTCGCGACGAAAAGGACAGCACGCGCGGTCGTGCCCGGGTCTTGCAGGAGGTCGCGAACGGTTCGCTGGTCTCCGGATGGTCGGACGACGCGGTGCACGAATCGCTCGACCTTTGCCTGTCGTGCAAGGCATGCAGCAGCGACTGCCCGGCCGGAGTAGACCTGGCGCAGTACAAATCCGAAGCCCTGCACCGGAAATACCGGAACCGGCTCCGGCCAATCTCGCATTACACCCTGGGCCGGTTGCCGGACTGGATCCGCCTGCTGCACCGAATCCCCGTGCTCGGCCCGCTCGTCGTGAACGCCCTGATGTCGATCCGGCCCGTCGAGAAGGTCCTGTTAGCACTGTCCGGAGTGGACACGCGACGTCGCGCACCGCGGTTCGCCCGTCGTTCGTTCACCCGATCCCGGCGCAGGATCCGCGAGCAGGGGCCGGAAGTGGTGCTGTGGGCGGATTCCTTCTCGGACGGCATGGACACCGAGGTCGCCGAATCCGTCGCGGCGGTGCTCGCCGATGCCGGATACCGTGTGCTCGTCCCGCCGCGGCGTCCGTGTTGCGGGCTGACCTGGATCACCACCGGCCAACTCGACACTGCCCGTCGGAAGCTCCGCGACCTCGTGCACACGCTGCGCCCGTACGCGCAGGCCGGGCTGCCGATCGTCGGCATCGAACCGTCATGCACCGCCGTCCTGCGGTCCGATCTGCTCGACTTGTTCCCCGACGATCCGGACGCCGCAACGGTTTCCGGCGCGGTCACGACGCTCGCCGAACTTCTCGCCAAGACAGAAGGCTGGCAAGCGCCTGATCTGTCCGGCGTCACAGTGGTCGCGCAGCCGCATTGCCACCACCACTCAGTGATGGGCTTCGAGGCCGACCGAGCCCTGCTCACGGCGACCGGCGCGGAACTGCGCACTCTCGCCGGATGCTGCGGTCTGGCCGGGAACTTCGGCATGGAACGCGGCCACTACGACGTTTCCGTTGCCGTCGCGGAGAATGCGCTGCTTCCGGCGCTTCGCGAAAACCCGGACGCCGTGTTCCTCGCCGACGGTTTCTCCTGCCGCACCCAAGCCGATCAGCTGGCCGGCGTGCGTGGTGTCCACTTGGCACAGCTGCTCAAGCGACGCTGACACCCGGGGTCAGCTGTCCCAGAATCCTTGGCGTTCCAGCAAAGCGACCGCGCGCTCGCCGCCGTCCGAGAAGTGCTTCTCCACAATGGACCGTGCCCGCGATGCCGAGCGAGCGCTGAGCGCGTTGAGGATCTTCCGGTGGTCTTCGTGCGCCTTGCCGGGCCAGTCCTCGTGCGCCTCGTAGAACCCATGCGACACCGTTTTCGCCAGGATGCCCAGGATCGAGACCAGCCGGCGGGAATCGGCGGCGTAGTTGATCCTGCGATGGAACTCGAAGTTCAGCCGTTCCTGTTCGGCCCGGTCCACTCCGGACTCCATCCGGTCCGCGAGATCGTGCAAGGCCTGCAAGCTTTCCGGCGACAGGTTCTTCGCCGCCCGCTCGGCGGCCAGACCGGACACGAGGCCGAACACGCGGTAATGGTCGCGGATGTCGTCGCGCGTCATCCGCGCCACGAACGCGCCTCGCCGGGCGATGTGCTCCACCACGCCCTCGTGGTCGAGCGTGATCAGCGCTTCCCGGATCGGCAGCTTGCTGATGCCGAGCTCGTCCGCCAGCGCCTCCTGGTCGATCTTCTCCCCGGCGCGCAGCTGCCCGGAGAAGACGCGTCGCCGGATCTCGTGCGCGGCCAGCGCTTTCAGGTTCGCCGGGCCGCCGCGGCGCTGTCCCGCGCCCGTGGTGTCGGGCATCGCCTCAGCCTCCCCCTCCGGCGAACGTCTTCCGGATAAAGTATTACATAAGCCCTTCTGCTCGACGCCTCCTCGTCCCTGCTGTTCGAGCGGGTTGCCCGCGGCATTCCTGATAACGTGTTCAGCCGACGGCCCCGCCCGAGACAGGATCCGAGGAACCCATGTCCGAACCGGAAGCCTGGGAACCGTACGACCGCACCACCGAAGAAGTCGTCGAACCCGGTCCGGTCGCCGCGTTGGCCGCGCTGTTCGACAACGGACTCCCCGCGCCGCGCGAAGGCGACGAGCTGCCGCCGCTGTGGCATTGGGTCGCGCTCCCGCGCTGGCCGGTGTCGTCGCGGATCGGCCTCGACGGTCATCCTGTGCGCGACGATTTCCTGCCGCCGGTGGACCTGCCGCGGCGCATGTTCGCCGGCGGCGAGGTCGTCGTCCACCGGACGCCGAAGGTCGGCGAGACAGTGCGCCGACGCTCCATTGTGGACTCTGTCACCGAAAAATCCGGCCGGTCCGGGAAATTGGTGATCGTCCAGGTGCGCACGGAACTGTCCGGAATGGACGGAACGCCGTACGTCGAGGAGCGCCAGGACATGCTCCACCGCGAAGTCGGGCCGTCCTCTTCGCCCTCGGTGCCGGAAACCGCCGCCGCATTGGAACCGGCGGGGTCGCCGTTTCGCCGGACCGACGGGCAAACCTGGGAATTCGTCACCGATCCGACGCTGCTGATGCGGTTTTCCGCGGCCACCGCGAACGCACACCGCATCCACTACGACTGGCCGTACGCGACCCGGGTCGAGGGCTATCCCGGCCTGGTCGTGCACGGGCCGCTGATGTCGCTCGCGCTGGCCGAGGTGCTGCGCCTCGACTCCCCTGCCTCGCGGGTCCGCCGGATCAGCCACCGCAACCAGGCGCCGCTGTTCTGCGGCCAGCCCGCGCAACTGCGGGTCAGCCCCAGCACCCGTTCGGTCGCGCTCGACCTGCTCGGCCCGTCCGGCCCGAGCACCAGCCTCGCCGTCGAACTGGACGAGGAAGGCGCCTGATCTGGCGGCGGCGTCCGCACCGATGGCATGGTGGCGCAGGTGTTCCGGACGACGGAGGGAAGCTGAATGAGCCGCTATGCGCAGTTCGAGAACCTGCGGGTCGACGGGCCGGACGAGGACGGCGTCATCGAACTCGTCCTGGACGCGCCGCACCTCAACGCGGTCAGCGATGCCGCGCACGGCGAACTCGCCGACATCTGGCGCGAGTTCGACCGCGATCCGGCGGTGAAGGCCGTCCTGCTGCGCGGCGAGGGCAAGGGGTTCTCCGCGGGCGGATCATTCGACCTGGTCGAGAAGCTGGCGAACGACTTCGAGGCCCGGTCGCGCACCATGCGCGAAGCGCGGGACCTGGTCTACAACGTCATCGACTGCTCCAAGCCGACCGTCTCCGCGATCCACGGCCCGGCCGTCGGCGCGGGCCTGGTCGCCGGGTTGCTGTCGGACATCTCGGTGGTCGCCGCCAACGCCAAGATCATCGACGGCCACACGCGGCTCGGCGTCGCGGCGGGCGACCACGCGGCGGTGTGCTGGCCGCTGCTGTGCGGGATGGCGAAGGCCAAGTACTACCTGATGACCTGCCGTCCGATGACCGGTGCCGAGGCGGAGCGGATCGGGCTCGTGTCGCTCTGTGTCGAAGAAGAGGACGGGCTGCTCCCGACCGCGCGGGAGATCGCGCATGAGCTGGCCAACGGCGCGCCGAACGCGATCCGCTGGACCAAGCAGAGCCTCAACCTCTGGTACCGGCAGCTCGCGGGCGCGATCTTCGACTCCTCGCTGGCACTGGAGTTCTACGGTTTCGCCGGTCCCGAGGTCCGCGAAGGCCTCGCCTCGCACCGCGAACGCCGCAAGCCGGACTTCACCCGGGTGCACGAGTCCTAAGTAGACGGTCGAACGCGGAAACTTCGGCCCGCACCGAACGGTCCCCGCGGCACGATTGCCCGGTGACCGCAACGACCTCCACCCGCAGGCAACGGCTGGCGCTGATCGCGCTGTGCCTCCCGTTTTTCATCGTCCAGCTCGACGCGACCGTGGTGAACGTCGCCGTCGAAGCGATCCGGCGCGATCTCGGCGGCGGGCTGGGCGGTGAACAATGGGTGATCGCCAGCTACACCATCGCGCTGGCCGCGGGCATGCTCACCGCGGGTTCGCTCGGCGACCGTTACGGTGCGCGACGGGTCTGCGTGGCGGGGACCGTCGTGTTCGGCGTCGGGTCCGCCCTGTGTTCGCTGGCCCCGACCCTGCCGGTGCTGATCGTCGCGCGGACGCTGCAGGGCGTCGGCGCGGCCGCGTTGCTGCCGTGTTCGCTCGCGCTGATCGTGCGGCAGTTCCCGGAACCGCGGGCCCGGGCGCACGCGCTCGGCCTGTGGGGAGGCATCGCGGCCATCGGGCTCGCGACCGGCCCGGTGGCGGGCGGCGTGCTGATCGCGCTGGCCGACTGGCGGGCGATTTTCTGGGTCAACGTGCCGTTCGCCGCCCTCGCCATCGTGCTGACCTGCAAGTATGTCGTCGAATCACCGCCGAGGGAGCGCCGCCTCGATCCGTACGGCCTCGTCCTCGGCACCGTCGCCCTGTCCGCGCTCGCCGGCGGGCTGATCCAGGTCGGCCGCTCCAGCTGGGCGCTCCCGCTGATCGCCGCCGGGGTGCTGACCGGCATCGCGTTCGTCCTGGCCGAGCGGCGCCGTCGCGATCCGATGCTGCCGCTGGCGATCTTCTCGTCCCGCCCGTTCTCCGCGGCGAGCACCGCCGGGCTGCTCTTCAATTTCTGCCTGTACGGCGCCCTGCTGTGCCTGTCGCTGTATCTGCAGGGGCCGCTGCACCAGTCCGCGTTCGCGACCGGCATGCTGACGCTCCCGCTCACCGTCGCGATCGGCATCGGAGCCACCGCGAGCGGACGGCTCACCGCCCGCTTCGGCGCCCGCGTCCCGATGCTGACCGGGTTCAGCCTCGCCGGACTCGGCGCGATCCTGCTGGCCGCGGCCGATTCCCTGCCGCTGGTGCTGATCGGCGGCGTGGTGCTGTGCTGCTGCTCGATCGCGATGCCCGCGATGACGTCGGTCGCGATGTCGACGCCGCCCGAGGAGCACACCGGGCTGGCGAGCGGGGTGTTGAACACGGCGCGGCAGACCGGTGGCGCGCTGGGCACCGCGGTGCTGGGCACGCTGCTCACGACGGGCTCGACGATGTCACTGAGCGTCCCGCTGACGGTGGCCGCCCTCGGTTATGCGGCGGCGGTCGGGTGCACTTTGCTGGCGACCCGCCGACGGGAGCTGTCGATGGCCGCTCACTGACCGTCGGGTTCGTCGTGCTGACCTGGCCCGCGCTTTTGCTGATGTCGCTGGGAAATCCGGTGCTCGCCGTCGTCGGCATGGTGGTGCTGGGCCTGCTGATCGCGGCTTACGACGGAGCCGCGGGCGCGGGTATGGCCGAGCTGTTCCCGCCGCGCATTCGCTCCGGCGCGATCGCGATTCCGTACAACATCGCGGTTTCGCTGTTCGGCGGCACCGCGCCGTACATCGCGACCTGGCTCGTCGCCGCCACCGGGTACAAGCTTTCCCCAGCTTTCTACATCATGCTCGCCGCCGTCATCACCCTCGCCACCGTGCTGCGCGGGATCCGCGAAACCGCCGGACCCCGCGCACGCTGAAACTCACGGCACGAGCAACGTCGCCCGGTGCACCAGCCACTCCAGCGGACCCCGCCGTCGCCAATGCCGCCACGCCACGGAGGCGGCTAGCATCACCGCGACCACCGTCGCCAGGAACACGAAAGAATACGGCTTCGGCACCAGCTTCAACACCGCGAAATGCGCCGCGTACCAGGTGAAAGCCATCCCGCCGGCCGCGGCGAGCGGCCACAGGGCGCGGCGGCCCAGCGGGCGGTCCAAGGCGATCAGCAGGCCGCCGAACAGCACCATCGCGACGCCGATCATGAGCACGATGCCGAGCGGGCTGGTGGCGTACAGCGAACCGTCGGTCGGCATCGCCAGGAGCACCTGCCACGGCATTCCGGGCGGCGGGGTCGTCGCGATCGCGTCGGCTCCGCCCAGCGGATTGGTCGCGATCCACGAACCCAGGATCGACGCGGTGGCGAGCACGAAACCGGTGTACAGCAAGCGGATCCGGACCTGATGCGCGCGCAGGTCGAGGCGGCCGATCGCCATTCCCGCCAACGCCAGCGGCAGGCCGTACGCGACCTGGAAACCGCCGCCGAACAGCACCATTCCCTTGAAGAACTCGCCCCACTGCTCGGGGTGGGCGAAGATCGCGAGGCCGCTCGCGGTCTCGGCACCGGAGCGCAGCCAATCGGAATGGGAATTGAACACCCAGAACGCGTAAAGCGTCACCGCCGGAACGGCGATTCCGGAAAGAACGAACAGCGTCCGCGCGCGCAGCCGGGTCAGCGGCAGCAGGAGGAGCAGGAGCACGGCGTAGTACTCGATCACCGACATGCCGTACTCGTCGATCGCCAGGCTGAGCACGAACAGCACCACCGCCCGGATCGCGAGCCTGCCGCGGGCGCGCCACCGTTCGTTCCCGGCGTACGGGGCCGCGCCGCCGGTCATCAACGCCGCGGACAGCCCGAACAGCAGCACGAACAGGCTCATCGCCCGCGACGACGTCTGCACGTTCAGCCACGTCAGGAACCCGGGCGCCTGGTCGGGCGGGCCGCCGTGCAGCCAGCCGCTGGCGAAGAAATGCTCGATGAACACCCCGACGATCGCCAGCGCGCGCACCGCGTCCACGCCCAGCAGCCGTCCCTTCGGCACCCGGGTCTCCGCCGGGTCCCGCACCGCTTCCGTCCTCATCGGACTCCTCTCTCGTGCCAGTCCCCGGCCAAGGTAGGAACGGCGGATCACCGGCTGGCGGGAATCGCGTTGCGGTGGCCCGGAGGAAACCCATCGGTCTGGTAACAGCGCTTCCCGAGCGGCGCGCGGACGGCAAAATGGCTACTGTGCAAGGCATGCGGAGGACAGCGGTCGCGGCGGTTGCGGTGCTGTCGCTCACCGCTTGCTCCGGTGTGGACGGTGTGCGCGTCGCCGGCCCCGCTCCGCCGGCAGCGGCCGCCCCGGCGCCGGCGAACAACCCGCACGGCCCGACCGTGGACGCGGTCGCCCTGCTGCGCGCGGACCCCACGGTCAGCGCGAGGACGAAGGCAGCGCTGCGACCGTGTCCGCACGGACCCATCGCCGGGTCGTATCCGGTCAGCACCGCCTATCACGAGCTGACCGGCGAGGTCGACGTCGTGGTCAACGTGTATCCGTGCGGCGCGGTCGGCGCTCCCGGCACCGGCAGCAGCGGCGCGACCGGCGTGCCGGTCAGCGCGTACCTCGGCGGCTACGTCTACACCGTCAACGGGAAACAGCTGTTCAAGCTGGAGAACTCCGGCGCGATGCTGACCGTGCTCGACGGACAGCTGGCGACCATGTCGGCGACCGGGCCGAACAACGGGGTCGCCCGCTACCGCTGGACCGGCAACCGTTTCTCGCCGGAGTGAGAGGGGACATGACGCAGGTACTGCTCGTCGAGGACGACGACGTGATCCGGGAGGCGACGCAGCTCGCCCTCGAACGCGCCGGATTCCGGGTGTCGACGGCCGCGGACGGGCTCGCCGGGCTCGAACAGTTCCGCGCGCAGCCGCCGGACGTGGCGTTGCTCGACGTGATGCTGCCCGGGCTCAACGGCGTCAGCCTGTGCCGCCGCATCCGCGAGGAAAGCCGGGTGCCGGTGCTGATGGTCTCCGCCCGCGACGATTCGGTCGACGTCGTGCTCGGGCTCGAAGCCGGTGCCGACGACTACGTCACCAAACCGTTCGACACCTCGGTGCTGATCGCGCGGATCCAGGCGGTGCTGCGGCGAAGCGGCTGGTCCGGGCCCGAGGAGGACGCGTTCGTCCGCTTCGGCGACCTCGAAATCGACCGCGCCGGGCTGGACGTCCGCCGAGCCGGGCAGCCGGTGGACCTGACCCCGACCGAACTGCGGCTGCTACTGCGTTTCGCCGAATCGCCCGGCACTGTGCTGAGCCGGGACACGCTGCTGGCGAGCGTGTGGGATTACGCGTGGGGCGGCGACACGCGCGTGGTCGACGTCCACGTGCAGCGGCTGCGCGTGAAGATCGGCCAGGAGCGGCTGCAAACCGTGCGGGGCTTCGGATACAAGCTCCGCTCCGAGCCGTGAAACTCTTCCCGGCCACGCTTCGGTGGCGGCTGACCGCGGCGGTGACCCTCGTGTCGGCCGCCGTCGCGCTGACGTTGAGTTTGTTGGTGCACCAGCAATTCGCGCGCACGCAAGCCGACCAGGCCCGGCGCGCGCAGGACGAATGGATCCAGCTGCTGCTGCGCAATCCCGGTGTCGACGGGCAGCTCGACGATCCGACCCTGCCCGCTCCCCTCCGCGACGCGGTGCGCGGCGGCAACCGAGCGACCTATTTGGACGGACCGGTTCTGTGGGCAGCCGCCGAAACCGGCGGGCACGTCGTCTCGGTGCGGGTCAGCTACGCGGCGCAAACGCAGGCACTGGCCACTTTGGACCGGGAACTGCTGGCGGGTTCGGCGGTGGTGACCGTCGCCGGGGCGCTGCTGGGCGTCGTGCTCGGCGCCGGGATGGCGCGTCGGCTGCGGCGAGCCGCCGACGCTGCCCGGGACGTTGCGAACGGCGCGCCGGCCCGGGTGCGCGACGCGATCGGCCCGCGCCCGCGCGACGAAGCCGCCGATCTCGCGCAGGCGGTGGACGCGATGGCGGATGCGTTGCAGGCACGGTTGGCCGCGGAGCAACGGGTCACTGCGGACATCGCGCACGAGCTGCGGACTCCGGTGACCGGCTTGGTGACCGCGGCCGAACTGCTGCCGCCCGGGCGTCCGGCGGAGCTGGTGCGCGACCGGGTCGCCGCGCTGCGGTCGCTGGTGGAGGACGTGCTCGAGGTGGCTCGCTTGGACACCGCCGCCGAGCGGGCGGAGCTGGCGGAACTCGATCTGGCGGAGTTCGTCCGGCGGCGGGTGCCGGACGCGGTGGCCCCGGCCGCGGTCCGGGTCCGGACGGATCCCCGGCGGCTGGAGCGGATCCTGGCGAACCTGCTGTCGAACGCGGCCAAGCACGGGGCCCCGCCGGTGACAGTCGAGGTGACGGGCCGGTGTGTGGTGGTCAGCGACCGCGGGCCCGGGTATCCGGAGGTGCTGCTTCGCGAGGGACCCGCGCGGTTCCGGACCGGCGCGGACTCCCGGGGCGGCGGGCACGGGCTGGGGTTGACGATCGCCGTCGCGCAGGCGCGGGTGCTGGGGGCGGAGCTGGAGTTCGGGAACCTGCCGGGCGGCGGGGCGCGGGCGGTGTTGCGGCTGCCGGAGTCGCCCGGATCGAGCGGTGATTGACGGAGTTCTCACGCGGCGGGCGACCCGGGGAACCTTCGTGGCGGCTGGGCCCGGCGGGGTTCGCGGCGGCCAGGCCCGCTGAACGTTCGCGGCGGGCAGGCCCGGCAGGGTTCGCGGCAGCCGGGACCGGCGAGCGTTCGCGGCGGGCAGGCCCGGCAGGGTTCGCGGCAGCCGGGACCGGCGAGCGTTCGCGGCGGGCAGGCCCGGCAGGGTTCGCGGCAGCCGGGACCGGCGAGCGTTCGCGGCGGGCAGGCCCGGCAGGGTTCGCGGCAGCCGGGACCGGCGAGCGTTCGCGGCGGGCAGGCCCGGCAGGGTTCGCGGCAGCCGGGACCGGCGAGCGTTCGCGGCGGGCAGGCCCGGCAGGGTTCGCGGCAGCCGGGACCGGCGAGCGTTCGCGGCGGGCAGGCCCGGCAGGGTTCGCGGCAGCCGGGACCGGCGAGCGTTCGCGGCGGGCAGGCCCGGCAGGGTTCGCGGCAGCCGGGACCGGCGAGCGTTCGCGGCGGGCAGGCCCGGCAGGGTTCGCGGCAGCCGGGACCGGCGAGCGTTCGCGGCGGGCAGGCCCGGCAGGGTTCGCGGCAGCCGGGACCGGCGAGCGTTCGCGGCGGGCAGGCCCGGCAGGGTTCGCGGCAGCCGGGACCGGCGAGCGTTCGCGGCGGGCAGGCCCGGCAGGGTTCGCGGCGGCCGGGACCGGCGAGCGTTCGCGGCGGGCAGGCCCGGCAGGGTTCGCGGCGGCCAGGCCCGGCGAACGTCCGTGAGGGCCACCCTCCGGGAATCTGATTCCGTGAGGGTTCCCCTCACGGACGGCGGCGGGGAGCGGAAGTTGTCCGGGCGGCTCTCACGAACACCGGCGGAAGCGAAAGCCGTCAGGGTGGCCCTCACGAACACCGGAGGGAATGGAAGCCGTGAAGGGGCCCCTCACGAACATCGGCGGGAGCAAAAGCCGTGAGGGTGGCCGTCACGGACCTCCGGCGGGGAGCGGAAGCTGTCCGGTTGTCGGCCTTCTCAAACCCCCTCCGGGATGACAAGCTGCTCACCAGCCGGTCGTCTCCGCACCGGTTCGCATGATGACAACGTTGTCAGCCCTGGAGGTAGCGCGTCCATGTGGTCGCAGAAGAGACGGGTGACCGCGGTCGCGGCGGCGGGCTTCGTGGTCGCCGGGCTGCTGTCCGGCACGGCCGCCACAGCCAGCGCGGCGACGGCGGATCCGGTGTCGCTCGTCAATCCGTTCGTCGGCACGCAGAACTTCGGCAACACCTTCCCCGGAGCCAGCGCGCCCTTCGGCATGGTCCAGGTCAGCCCCGACACCGGCGGCCAAGGCGGGTACGACTACCAGCAGAACTCGATCTACGGCTTCAGCCAAACCCACCTCTCCGGCGTCGGCTGCGGCGTGATGGGCGAGCTGCCGGTCATGCCGACCACGGGCGCCGTCGATTCCGTGGACAAGAACGCCTACAAATCCGAGTACAGCCACGACGACGAGAAGGCCGAACCCGGCTACTACCGCGTCGGGCTGAAGAAGTACGGCGTCAACGCCGAGCTCACCGCCACCCCGCGCACCGGCTGGCAGCGCTACACCTTCCCGTCGACCGGCCAGGCGAACGTGCTGTTCAACACCGGCCAGGCGAACCAGTCGGTGAAGGATTCCGAGATCCACGTCGTCGGCGACCGGACCCTCGAGGGTCGCGTGCGCGCGGGCGGCTTCTGCGCCGGGCACGACGAGCACACCGTCTACTTCACCGCCACTTTCGACCGTCCTTTCGCCTCCTACGGCACCTGGCGCGGCACCACCCGCACCGCGGGCAGCCGCGACGCCGCGGGCACCGGCGGCAACGGCGCGTGGGTCAGCTTCGACGCGACCGCTGACCACGATGTCGTCCTGAAGGTGGGGCTCTCCTACACCGGTCTCGCCGGCGCGCGGGACAACCTCGCGAAGGAAACCAGCGACAGCTACGACTTCGACGCCACCCGCGCCGCATTGCGCAAGCAGTGGGCGGGCCGGCTCGGCGCGATCAAGATCAGCGGCGGCAGCACCGAACGGCAGACCGCGTTCTACACCTCGCTGTATCACGCGCAACTGCACCCGAACCTGGCTGGCGACATCAGCGGCGACTACGCCGGTTTCGACGGCAAGGTCCATCGCGCCAACGGCTACACGCCGTACCAGAACTTCTCCCTCTGGGACACTTATCGCCCGCAGAACCAGCTGCTCGAAATGCTGGAGCCGCAGGTGGCGCGCGACGTCGCGCTGTCCGTGCTGGCGATCGGCCGCGACGGCGGCTGGCTGCCGAGATGGGCGCTGGCGGGCAGCGAAACCAACATCATGACCGGCGACCCGGTGACTCCGTTCCTTGTCGAAGCCTGGTCGAAGGGCTTGCTGGCCGGGCACGAGGACGAGGCGTATGCGCTGCTCAAGAAGAACGCGACCACCACGCCGCCCGCCGATTCGCCGTACAACGGGCGTTCCGGGGTCAACTACTACAACGACCGCGGCTACATCCCGAGCGGCCTCACCCTCGGCAAGGACTGCGCGGCCAAGGGCGGCGACAACGACTGCGAGCATCCGACGTCGGCGACCATGGAGTACTCCGCCGCCGACGCCGCGCTCGCGTTGATGGCCAAGGGTTTGGGCCACCAGGCCGACGCGCGCATGTTCGCCGACCGCGGTCAGTGGTACCGCAACGTCTGGAACGCCGCGGACAAGCAGTTCCGGCCGCGCACCACCGACGGCACCTGGCTCACGCCGTACAACCCGGTCGACGCCGACCACCAGTTCCACGAAGGCGGCGCCTACCAGTACCAATGGCTGGTCCCGCAGGATCCGGCCGGGCTCGCCGACCTGATGGGCGGCAAGCAGGCGACCGAAAAGCGGCTCGACTCCTTCTTCGCCTACGACAACCTGCTCAAGGACCCGGCGGGCACCGCCCGCAAGGACTGGATCGCCAGCCCGTACGACTACTACGCCAAGGCCACCTACAACCCCAACAACGAACCTGACCTGCTGTCCCCGTACATGTACAACTGGGTCGGCGCGCCGGCGAAGACCGCGACCGTCGTCCGCGCGGCGATGACGCTGTTCACCACCGGACCGGACGGCATGACCGGCAACGACGACCTCGGCACGATGTCCGCCTGGTACGTCTTCTCCTCGCTCGGCCTCTACCCGACGATGAGCGGCGCGAACTTCCTCGCGGTGTCCAGTCCGCAGTTCGAATCGGCGACCGTCCGGATCGGACAGTACGAGGGCAAGCAGGGAGGCACGCTCACCGTCACCGCGCCGGACGCGAGCGACGCGAACCGTTACGTGCAAAGCGTTTCGCTCAACGGGCGGGACGTCCGGCAGACCTGGCTCGACTGGTCCGCGGTCGCGCATGGCGGCAACCTCGCCTATCAGGTCGGCTCGACGCCGTCCCGCTGGGGCACGCAGCCGGGCGCGGAACCGCCGTCGGTCAACAAATCCGCTGGGGATCTGCGTCGGCACGTGGACGCAACGCTGCGGCCGAGTTCGGTAGTGCTGCCTCAGCAATCTTCAGCGCAGACTGTCCACTTGAACCTGGACGTGCTCGGCCAGAACCCCGGAGCACAGCCGGTCTTCGTGACCTCGTCGGCGCCGTCCGGCTGGCGAGTGCAGACCGACCAGTTGCAGTTGCTGTGGTCCTTCCGGCTTCCGACGCAGAAGACCGCACCGGTCACGGTGACCGTTCCGGCGAACACGCCAGTCGGCACGTATTCGGTGCAGCTCAAGGCATCCGGGCCGGGCGCGAATACCGTCACCCGCACCGCGAGCATCGAGGTCCGGGAACCGACGGTGTGCGCGACGACGTCCGGGACCCAGTGCGCGGTCGATCTCGGCCACGACCGCAATCACGACGGAACCGCGACCGTCGCGGCGTCCACCGAGGGCAACTTCGACGGCAGCGGCTGGAGTTACGACGCTGACCTGATGCCGCGAGCCGGAACCTTCGTCCACACTGGAGTCACCTACGCGGCGGCCGATCCCACTGGCACCGCGGCGAACTTCGTGGAAGCACGCGGGCAATCGCTGCTTCTGCCCGCCGGGAAGCACCAGGCGGTGCAGCTGATCGGCTCGTCGCACAACGGTCCGGTGTCCACTTCGCTGACCGTGCACTACAGCGACGGATCCAGCGCGGATCTCCCGGTGACGTTCGGCGACTGGGCCGGTTCGACGCCGTCCGGCACGACCGTCGTGCTCGACATGCCGCACCGGATCAAGGCGGGCAGCGGGGTCGACGGCCCGCCGGTGCGGCTGTTCGGCATCGCCTCCACAGTGGACAGCGCCAAGACTGTCCAGTCGGTGAGCCTGCCGAACGACCCGCGCGTCCAGCTCTACGCCATCACCCTGGCCTGAGCCCGGCCGGGTTCGCCGGATCCCTCCCCTTAGTCCGGCGAACCCGGCCATCCCCCCGTTCCCCAGAAGACTCAGGCAGCCGCGGGCACTGCCGCGACCCGGCCCATCGCCTCCGCGTAGCACGCCTCGAACGAATCCAAAGTGGACTCCAGTGCGTGCCCGGCGATCATCTTGCCGCTCGCCGCCCCCATCCGCGCCAGCGTCGCCGGGTCGGCGACCACCGCGTGCAGCCGCTCGGCCAGCTCTCCCACGTTGCCCGGTTCGAACAGCCAGCCGTTGTACCCCGGACGGCACAGGTGCGGCAGCGCCATCGCGTCCGCGACCACCACCGGCTTCCCCGCCGCCATCGCCTCCATCGTCGCCAGGCTCTGCAGTTCGGCTACGCCCGGCATGCAGAACAGATCTGCGGCCGCGTAAGCGTCCAGCAAGTCCTCTTCGGACACAAAACCGCGGAACCGCACCCGGTCGGCGATCCCGAGTTCGCCAGCCAGCTTTTCCCAGTCCGCGCGGCAAGAACCGTCGCCGATGATCTCCGCACGCAGGCGAGGCACGAGCGCGACCGCGCGCAACAGCTCGTCGACGCGCTTCTCTTCGTCGAGCCGTCCGACGAACAACACCGTCGGATCGTCGGACGTTCGCGAAACCGTGCGCAACCGGTAGCGGTCGATGTCGATGCCGCACGACACCGGGATCGCCCGCTCCGGGAAACCGTTGTCGTGCAACAGTTCCACCGCACGCGGGGTCGGCGCGGTAACCACGCGGGCTGTCGAGAACACGCGCGTCAAGTCACGCCACGCCCACCGCGAAGCCGCGCCGCGCAGCCACGTCGGCACTCGCACGTGCCCGAACAGGTTTTCCGGCATGAAGTGGTTCGTCGCCACCCCGGGAATGCCCATCGCGGCGGCGTGCTTCAGCACGTACCTTCCGACCACGAAATGCGCCTGGACGTGCACGAGGTCGGGCTGCAACTCCTCCAGCAGCGCAGCCACGTCCTTGCTCACCTCCCAGGGCAGGCCGATCCGGAAGGTGCGGTGGAACGGGGTGCGGTGCGACCGGACCCGGTGCACCACCACGTCGCCGTCTCTTTCGGTGCGCGCCGGGCCCTCCGGGTCGACGCTGATCACGTGGACCTCGTGGCCGCGGCCGGCGAGACCGGTGGACAGCCGGTACGCGAACTGCGCCGCGCCGTTGACGTCCGGAGGATAGGTCTCGGCGGCGACCACGATGCGCAAAGGCAGGTCGTCGTTCACTGGGTGCTCCGATCTGGTGGAATGGACAGAAGAAGAACTGCCGCGGCTCAGCACGGCGACGCCGCCGACCGCCAGCACCGCCGCGGTGAGCGCGACCGCGGTCGCCGCGGCGTCGAGGTGGGTGGCTTCGCCGAGCACCCCGGCGCCGAGACCCACTGCGACCAGCGGATCCACGACGGTCAGGCACGCGACGGCGAGGTGTGGCGGACCGCATCGGTAGGACAACTGCACGAGCCAGCCGCCGACCAGCAACGCCGTCACCATCGCGGCGACGGACACCGCGGTGCCGAAATCGACGGTCCCCTCGCGGATTTCGAGGGAAACCGCGCGCATCAGCACCGAAACGAAGCCGTAGGCGGCGCCGCCGGCCGCGCCGAAACACAGTCCGCGGACCGACGGACGCGAGACGATCGCGCCGATCAGCGTCAGCAGCGCCACGCCCCCCAGCACCAGCAACGCCGCCCGCGTTTGCGCGTCGGCGCCGACCTCGGTGCTCGTGGTGCTGCCCGCGGCGACGGTCACGAACGTCCCGACGCCGAGCATGGTGACCGCGACCGCGGGCAAATCCCGCCGCCGCCGGTCGAGAATCGCGG
This sequence comes from Amycolatopsis sp. CFH S0740, assembly GCF_004522315.1. Classification (NCBI taxonomy): domain Bacteria; kingdom Bacillati; phylum Actinomycetota; class Actinomycetes; order Pseudonocardiales; family Pseudonocardiaceae; genus Amycolatopsis; species Amycolatopsis sp. CFH S0740. The sequence continues at coordinate 51,787 of NZ_SDLS01000025.1, forward strand.
TGATCGCGACGGCGATGACCCCGACCGGCTGCACGACGGTCAGCGGAGCCATCCCCAGCGCGACCGCGTGCACGCCCGCGCCCGAACCGAGCAGGGCCAGCCCACCGAGCCAGCGCGGCGCGCGGACCAGCTCCCCGATCCGCGGCCGGCCGGGCAGCCCGGTGACGACACCGTGCTGCAGAAGCGCGCCAGCGGAAAAGAAAACCGCACCGAGCACGGCGAGCGCGATGGCGAGGATCGTCATGAGGCCACCTCGGTCCGGGCCGTCGCGGCGATCGCGAAAAGCTGCGCGTAGAGCAGGGCGTACAACACGCGCTCGAACAACCCCAGAAATTCGGGTACGGACTGCTCCAGCAATGGCGCGTGGGCCAGCAGAAAGGCGAGCGAAGCAGCACCGGAGGCCAGCGAAAGCCAGCGCACCGCCGTCGCTTCCGGCCGGCGGCGTGCCAGCAACCATCCCGCCAGCGGCAGGCACACGAACATCGCCGCGCCGGCGTACCGGTGCACCGCACCGGAAAACGACGTCTCCACGCCGGTCGGATCGGTCGGGAAGAACGTCGCGACGACCAATCCGGCCGCCCACAACGCGATCAGCACCGATTCCGGGCTGCGCTTCGGCAACCCCTGTTTGAGCAACGCGTGCCGGACCAGCAGCGACGCACCGGCCAGCCCGAGCGAGGCCGCCGCCAGCAGCACCGCTCCCCCTGGCGGGAAGACGTAATCGCTGATGACGTCGCGGACCGGGTCGATCGTGCCCGCCGCCACCAGGTGCAACAGGAGTATCGGCACCAGCGAGAAAGCCAACGCGCCGGCAGCGATCGCGGGCGCCGCCGCCTTGGCCTTCCGCGTTATGAGGGTCACATCGATCAGCATGCTGGCGGCCGTGACTGCCCGGCATCGGGGAACACCCTGAGATGCACCCCGGGAATCCGCGGCGCACCCCGGGGCTTTTTGCCCCTTGATCGGACCGGAACGCGCGTCTCCGGTTCGCCGTCGGCACAGCCGGACAAATCGCCCGAAGGCGCGCTGAATAGGTCGTTATACAGCTGCCTCGCGCGTCGCGATCTTACTGTCCTTTGTGGACTTGCCGGGTCCCTCACCCGGGTGGATGTCAGTTTCCGCGGGCGAGGCCGCGAGCCGCCGCCCCTTCCCTGCTGACGGGGCGAAACCGCGCGGTGGCTTGGCGCGTTCGCCGGGTGCGTCCCGGTTGCCGCTGTCCTGGCCCCGTGTTCAGATCCCGGCGAACCCAGCCGAAGGAGCGCAATTCTCATGCAGAGGGCACTCGTCAAGGCGGTCGTCGGGGCCGCAGCCGTCGTCGCGCTGGTCAGCGCGTGCGGGTCGGGCGGATCGAACGACTCGTCCGGATCCGGAGCGTCCGGGCAGAACACCGCCCAGTCCAGCGGAGCCGCACAGCCCAGCGGAGCCAACCAGTCCGGCGACGCCGGGCAGAACGGCGCGTCCGGCCAGAACGGAGCCCCCGGGCAGAACGCCGGCGGCCCGGCCGCGCAGGCGGTCACCGCCGCGATCCAGCAGGCCTCGCAGGCCTCGCCGATCAAGTTCGAGCCGGAGAAGGCGGACTTGACCGCCAAGGCCAAGGAAGGCCTCGCCGCGATCGCGAAAGCCATGCAGGGCAACGATGTCAAACTGAAGGTCGAGACCCACGCCGGCTACCCGGACGCGGACAAGGCCAAGAAGCTGTCCGAGGAGCGCGCGCAGGCGATCTCGACCGCGCTCGAGGGCGACGGCGTGGCCAAGGACCGCATCCAGGCCGAGCCGAGCGGAAGCGAGAAGGCACAGGGCGACCAGGCGTTGGACACGCAGCTCAGCGTCGCTTCGTGACTCCTGCCCCGTCCCCCCGCCGGCATTACCTGGTCGGGCCGAGCGGCTATCCGAACTTCGGCGACGAACTGATCGCCGCGGCTTGGATCCGCCGCTTGGCCCGCACCGAGCCGGACGCCGAAGTCTGGCTCGACACGCATTCGCCGGGTCCCGCACAGCATTTGTTCGGCGACCTGCATCCGCGTTTGCGCTGCACGGACACCTTGTGGCGGCTGTGCGGCGAAGCGCCGTCGGACGATCCGTGGGAAGTCGCGTCCTGGGTGCGGTCCGCGGTGCACGACCCCGGTCGCGCGCCGCGCTGGGACGCGGGGATCGAACTGCTCGGCAAGCTCGACGTCGTGCATCTGATCGGCGGCGGTTACGTCAACGCGCTGTGGCCCCGGCACCTGGGACTGGTCGCCGGGGCCGCCGCGGCCGCGCAGCGTTCCGGAGCCCGTTCGGCAATGACCGGACAGGGTTTCGTCCCCTTCCCGCCGGGCGCGGCCGTACTGTTGCGCGCGCTTGCCGAGCGATTCGACGTCGTGGACGTCCGCGACGATCCGTCCGCCGAACTCCTGCACGGCGTCGCGGGTGTCGAGCGGTCCTGCGACGACGCTTTCCTTGCGCCGCAACCGCCGACGACGCCCACGACGCGCGAGTTCGTCCTGTGCATGCAGTCGGACATCGGCACCGAGCGACCGTCCTCGCTCGCCGCCCAGGTACTCGGCCTGGTGCGCGAGTGGCGGCTGCCGCCGGGCGAACTCGCTGTGATGGAAGGGATTCCTCGCGTCGACCGCGAGGTTTTCGCGTTGCTGGAACACGAACTGCCCGGTGCGGAATTCCACCCGTTCCGCGACGTGTGGCATCGCGGTCTCCCGCTCGCGCCCGGACAGACCTGGATCTCCAGCCGCTTCCATCTGCATCTGGTCGCCGCCGCGGCGGGCGCGACCGGCGTGGCAGTCGACGTTGCGCCGGAGTACTACACCACGAAACACCAGAGCCTCATCGAACTCGGTTCCGGATGGACACTCGTGGCAGCCGGTGCCGAGAAACCGCCGGAACGCCCTTCCGGCAACGGTTTCCCGGCACACGTGCTGCACCACTGCGCGAACCTCAAACGCTCAGTCGCCGAAGCCGTCTACGGTCCGGAACTGCCCAAAACCCGCACCCGGTGGCCGCGGCTCAGTTGAGTTTGCTGCGGCTCTGGTCGGCGAGCGCGCCGAGTCCGATGCACAACGCGCCCGCGATGAACAGCAGCGAAACACCCCAGGTCGCGTGCGTCGCGGAGGCTTCCACGATCGCCAGTGCGGCCAGCGGTGCCAGCCCGCCGGACACCGCTCCCCCGACCTCGCGGCCGGTGCCCAGCCCGGTCGAGCGGACCTCGGCCGGGAACTGCTTGGCCAGGAACGCTCCTTGCGCCGACAACATCGCCGGGACCACGATGCCGGTCGCCAGCACGAGGCCGAGCCAGATGAACCAGCTGGTGCCGGTGTCGAGCAGCCAGAAGAACGGGAACGCCAGCAATCCCGTCGCGACCCCGCCGGCGACCACGACCTTCTTCGCGCCGATCCGGTCGCTGATCCACCCGGCGATCGGCACCGTCACGATCGCCGTCGCGCTCGCGATGCTGATCCCCAGCGCGCCGATATTCGCCGGTACGCCGCGGAAATTCGTCAAATAGGCGAGCGAGAACGTCTTGAACACGTAGCTGACGCCGTTGTAGCCGATGGTGATCACCATGACCACCGCGAGCGCGCGCCAGTCGCTGCGGAACAGCTTCACCAGCGGCCGATTCGCCCAGCCGCGCGGCCGGTTTTTCTTGCTGCGCACCAGGTTCTCGAACTCCGGGGTTTCCGGCACCCGGCGGCGCACCCACAGTCCGACGCCGACGAGCAGGAAGCTGGCCAGGAACGGGATCCGCCAGCCGAACCCGTGCAGGAACTCCTTGTCCAAAGTGGTCAGTCCGGCGACGGCGAGCGAGGAGACGAGCAACCCGACGTTCACGCCCAGCGCGGGCCACGAACCTTGCCGCCCGCGTTTGCGCGGATCAGCGTGCTCGTAGGCGACTGCGATCGCGCCGCCGAATTCCGCCCCGGCGCCGAGTCCTTGCAGCAGCCGCAGCACCACGAGCAGAACCGGCGCGAGAAGCCCGGCGCTCGCGTAACTCGGCAATAATCCAATGCCTGCCGAGGAAACGCCCATCAGCACGAAGGTCCACGACAGCACTTTCTTGCGCCCGATCCGGTCGCCGAGCGCACCGAACACGATGCCGCCGATCGGGCGGGCCAGGAAGCCGACCGCGAAGGTCGCGACCGAGGCCATCGTCGCGGCGGCGTCGTTGCCGGGCGGGAAGAAGACGTGGCCGAACACCAGCGCGGCCATCGACGCGTAGAGATAGAAATCGAACCACTCGAGCGCGGAGCCGACGACCACCGCGACCCCGACTCCGCGCGGGGCTTTCCGGGTCGTTCCGACGCTGTCGTCCACAACACTGGGCATGGTCCTGCTCTCCGGAACTGGGGCACAGGCGAGCGGAAGCCAGCCGGCGCGCGCCGTTGCGTGCGTATTTGGGAACGCATGATGCGTATATCCGGATGCTAAGAGGCCGCAGGGTCGGCGGTCAAGGGGGTGGATCGAGGGTCGTGCGTGTTGATCACGGTTCTAGCCGCGCCCAACACGCACGCGGTGAGTCAGCCCTGGCGCGCGGCTTCCCAGCGCTTCACGACCGCCGCGGTGATGCCGGCGAGCGCGTCGCCGATCTCCGGCAGACGGCCGGAAATCCGCGTGGTCGGGCCCGCGACCGCGATCGCCGCGACGACCTCTCCGTCGACCAGGATCGGCCGCGCCGCCGCGCTCACGTCGGGCAGGGTTTCGCCGCGGTTGAGCGCGACGCCCTCGGCGCGGACGGTGTCGAGTTCGTCCATCGCGGCCCGCACGCGCTCGGCATCTGGGAGCACTGACTTCAGGTACGCCTCGCGGCGGCGCGCTGACCAGTACGCGAGGACGATCTTGCCCGCGCTCGGCGGGTACAGCGGTCGCCGCGTGCGGAGCGGTGCCGAGTAGCGGATCGGCTGCTCGGACTCGACCGCGTCCACGTAGATCAGCGAATCCCCGACCTCGGCGCCGAGCATCACGGTCTCACCGAACCGGCGGCGCAGCTCCTCCAAGGCGGGCCGGGCCGCGGTCGCGATGCCGGGCAGGCCGCCGGTGAGCAGGTTCCCCAGCGCCGGGCCGAGCCGGTAGGCGCCGTCGGCCTCGACCAGGTAGCCGGTCGACACCAAGCCTTTGACCAGGCCGAACACCGAGGATTTGGGCGCGTCGAGAGCGACCGACAGCTCGTGCAGCCGCATCCCGGGCTGCCGCGCGACGCACTCGAGGATGCTGGTGACGCGGCCGACCGTCCGGTGCGCCTTGGCGCTCGACTCGGTCATGACAGCCTCCCCTGCGTTCGCAGATACGAACCCTATCGCGCCGTCCTCCCGGAACGGCGCTTGACCCGAGCCGCGCGCCGCCTTACGTTGGACGTATATCCGAACTTAGCGTTCTCATATACGCACGATGGAGAGCAGTACTGTGGACTTCCAGCTGAGCCAAGACCAGGAGGACATCCGGCGCGCCGTGCGCGAGCTGGCCGCCCGGTTCCCCGACGAGTACTGGGCCGAACGCGACGAACGGGCCGAGTTCCCGCGCGAGTTCTACGACGCGTTCGCCTCCGCGGGCTGGCTCGGCATGGCGATCCCGGAGCAGTACGGCGGCGGCGGGCTCGGCATCCTCGAAGCCGCGCTGCTGCTGGAGGAAGTGGCCGCGTCCGGGGCCGGGATGAACGGGTGCAGCACGATGCACCTGACGATCTTCGGGCTGAACACGATCGTCAAGCACGGCAGCGAGGAAATGCGCCAGGAAATCCTGCCCGGCGCGGTCGACGGGTCGCTGCACGTCTGCTTCGGCGTGACCGAACCGGACGCGGGCACCGACACCACGCGCATCTCCACCTTCGCCCGCCGCGACGGCGATTCCTACGTGGTGCACGGCCGGAAGGTCTGGATCACCAAGGCGGGCCAGTCGCAGAAGATGGTGCTGATCGCCCGCACCACGCCGCGCGAAGAGGTGGAGAAGCCAACCGACGGCATGTCCCTGTTCGTCGTGGACATCGAGTCCGACGCGGTGCAGCTGCGCGCGATCCCCAAGCTCGGCCGCAACGCGGTGTCCTCCTACGAGGTGCTGATCGACGGGCTGCGGGTGCCGGAATCGGCGCGCGTCGGCGAGGAGGGCAAGGGGTTCCGGTACCTGCTCGACGGGCTCAACCCGGAACGCATCCTGCTCGCCCACGAGGCGCTCGGCATCGGCCGCGCCGCCCTGCGCCGCGCGGTTCGCTACGCCGGGGAACGGCAGGTGTTCGGCCGTCCGATCGGGCAGAACCAGGGGCTGGCGTTCCCGCTGGCCGAGGCCGCGACCAGGCTCGACGCGGCGGAGCTGATGGCGCGCAACGCCGCCTGGCGCTACGACCGCGGTCTGCCGGCCGGCAAGGAGGCGAACATGGCGAAATGGCTGTGCGCGGACGCCGGGTTCCAGGCCGCCGACCAGGCGATCCAGACCCACGGCGGGATGGGCTACGCGCGGGAGTACCACGTCGAGCGCTACTTCCGCGAGGCGCGGCTGCTGCGGCTCGCGCCGATCAGCCAGGAAATGGTGCTGAACTACGTGTCCCAGCACGTGCTCGGGCTGCCGAGGTCGTACTGATGGGCGCGCTCGACGGGCTGCGGGTGCTGGACCTGTCGCGGGTGCTGGCCGGGCCGTACTGCACGCAGATGCTGGCCGACCACGGGGCCGAGGTGATCAAGGTCGAATCGCCCGCCGGGGACGAGACGCGGGGCTGGGGTCCGCCGTTCCTGTCCGAGGGGACCAGCGCGTACTACGCGAATCTCAACCGGGGCAAGAAGAACATCGTGCTCGATCTGTCCGGTCCGGACGGTCGTTCGCTGCTCGGCACCCTGCTCGCGGGCGCCGACGTGGTGGTGGAGAACTTCAAGGCGGGCACGCTCGCGCGCTGGGGCTGGCCGGACGAGACGATCCGGGCGGAGTATCCGGCGCTGATCCACTGCCGCATCACCGGGTTCGGCACGGACGGACCGCTCGGCGGGCTGCCCGGCTACGACGCGGTCTTGCAGGCCTATGGCGGGCTGATGAGCGTGAACGGCGAGGCTGACGGGCCGCCGTTGCGGATCGGCGTGCCGGTGGTCGACGTGGTGACCGGGGTGCTCGGGTTTTCCGGGATCCTGCTGGCGCTGCACGAGCGGGCGCGGTCCGGGCTCGGGCAGCTGGTGGATTGTTCGTTGCTGGACACGGTGATCAGCTTGCTGCATCCGCATTCCGCGGCGTGGCTCGCTGACGGCGCGGTGCCGCAGCGGACTGGGTCGGCGCATCCGTCGATCGCGCCTTACGAGACTTTCTCGACGGCGGATGGGCTCTTCTTTGTCGGTGCGGGGAATGATCGACAGTTCGCGGCGTTGGTCGACGTGCTTGGTGCTCCTGGGCTGGCTTCCGATCCGCGGTTTGCTTCGAATGCCGACCGGGTCGCCAATGTGGGTGAGTTGCGGGCCGAGCTGAGTGTCCTGATCGGACAGTACAAACGGGACTCCTTGGCCGAATTATTGCTGGCGAAGGGAGTTCCGGCTTCGCCGGTGCACGATATCGCGGAGGCGATGAACGCGCCGCAGGTGCGGCACCGGGAAATGGTCGTGGAACGGGACGGGTATCGCGGGGTCGGGGTGCCGGTGAAACTCGGCCGTACGCCGGGGTGTGCCGCGGAATCGCCGCGGCCGCCGGGGGCGGATACGCGGGAGGTGCTTTCCGCGGCGGGGCTTTCCGCAGAAGAAGTCGACGACGCGCTCTCCATCGGTGCGGCGCATACGCAGCTCAGGCCGCAGGGGTCTGGCTGAGTGGTGGCAGTTCGGCTTCACCCTCGATGCCAGGGCTGGGCTTTGAGCCAGGTCAGGTACTCGTCGAAGATGGCCGCTGTCCCGCGGGGCTGAGCCTGCTTCTCGAAGAACTCGTCCAGCAGCGTGAAGAGCAGGTCGTTCGCGGTGTCCCGGCCCGCACCGGCGGCTTCGTCGCGCCAGCCCTCGGTGCGGTCCGGGAAGGCGAGGTGCAGGACCAGCGCAGGCCAGGTGAGGTTGTCGCCGTCGCCGACGCGCGGGACGAGCGACTCCCGGAAGCCGGTGAGCAACTGCCCGCCGTTGCCGGTGTCGATGCCGAGGAGGAACGTGCAGTAGTCGTGATAACTGCCGTCCAGCCCGTAAAGCCCCGGGTATCGGCGGATCTCGCCGAACAGTTTCCGGTAGTCCATGGTCCGCCCAGGCTAGTGGTTGGCTCACCGCCAGGGCCGGACCGGCGTCCCGCGCCACCGGGTGCGCGGCGGGACCGTCTCCCCCGCCATCACCAGCGAACCCGAACCGACCGTCGCGCCGTCGGAAATTCCGCTGCCCGGCAGTTGGAACGCGCGCGGCCCGAGGGTCGCCCCAGCACCGAGGCGGACCGGGTCCAGCCGCATGACGCGGTCGTGGAACAGGTGTGTTTGCAGTACGCAGCCGCGGTTCACCACGGCGCCGTCGCCGAGGTGGACGAGGTCCGTTTCCGGCAGCCAGTAGCTCTCGCACCAGACGCCGCGGCCGATGCGGGCGCCTAGGGTTCGCAGCCACCAGTTCAGCACCGGCGTGCCGAGGAACGATCCGGCGAACCACGGCACCGCGAGCGTCTCTACGAACGTGTCGTACAGCTCGTTCCGCCACACGAACGCGCTCCACAGTGGATGCCGTCCCGGCCGGAACCGGCCGACCAGCGTCCATTTCATCAGCGTCGTCAGCAGCGCGGCGAAGAGACCGGCCGAGACGAACACCGCCGGTGCGAGGACGGCGGCGATCCAGAAGCCGTCCGCGATGTCCACTCCAGTCAGTACCGCGCTCACGGCGAGGCCGAGCAGACCCGCGATCAGCAGCGGCGCGATCCGGCAGGATTCGACCAACGCGCGGGCCAGCTTCAACCGGCGCGGCGGCGCGAAGGTGCGGGCGGGATCGGCGGTGTCCGCGATCCGGCGCAGCTCCAACGCGGGACGGCCGAGCCAGGACGTGCCGGCGGGGACGTCCGCCGGGGTGTCGGACAGGACGCCGACCAGTGACGCGGAACCGAGCGTCCGGTCCGGGCCGACGACGGCGGAGTTGCCGACGAACGCGCGTTCCCCGACTTCCGAGACGCCCAGCCGGACCCAGCCGCGGTCCAGTTCGTACGGTGCGGCGAGGACGTCGTCGGCCAGGAACGCGCCGTCCCGCACTCGCAGCAGCGACGGCAGACTGAGCACAGTGGACAGTTCAACGCCGCGGCCGATTCGGGCGCCCAGCAAGCGCATCCAGACCGGCGTCGCCAGCGCGGCGTAGAGCGGGAACAACTGCCGCCGGGCGATTTCCAGCAGTTCGTGCACGAACCAGGCCGCCCAGCCCGCGCGGCTGAGCACCGGATAAACCCCCGGTCGCACGGCCAGGCTGGCCAGCCGCACGAGCAGGACGATCGTCAAGGCGTACCCGACGATTCCGGCGAGGACGAGCAACGGCGTCCACGGCAGGATCGCCAGTGCGGCCTCGCGCGGATCGTCCGCCGCCGGGATCAGCAACAGTGCGACCACGATCAGCGGGATCGCGGACACCAGCATGAACATCGATCGCACCGTGCCGCCGAGTGCGAAGGCCAGCGAGTACCGCTTCGCCCGCGGTGCCGCCACGGTCGGCCGCGATGGGCGTTCGCCCGAGGGGCCGGCCGGGGAGCCGCCCCAGACCGCGCCGTCGGGTACGCGGGTGTCGAGCGTCGAGCCCGGCAGCAGCACCGATCCGGCACCGAGATCCGTGCCGGGCAACAGCGTGCTGCGGCCACCGACGCGCGCACCGGCTCCGACCGAGACCCGGCCGATCCGCAGCACCGCGCCGTCCAGCCACCACCCGGCCAGGTCCGCCTCGGGCTCGATCGCACAGCCGTCGCCGAAGCCGGCGAGGCCGCTCACCGGCGGCGGCGAATGCAGGTCCACACCTCGGCCGACCCGATTGCCGAGCAACCGGGCGTACGGTGCGGCGAGCGGCGTTCCGGCGACTCCGGGCGGGCCGGCCACCGCGGCGAACCGTTCCGCCGTCCACAGTCGCATGTGGACAATGCCGCCGCGCCGGTACTCCCCCGGCGCGAGCTTTCCGCGCAACACCCGCACGCCGCCCGCGGCGAGCAGCATCCGGCCAGGCGGGCTCAGCAGCACCAGCCACGCGGGCACGAGGATCCACCACGACATCCGCGGCAGCCACTGCAACGGCAGCACCAGCGAAACCAGCGAGCCGAGCAGCGACACCGAAAGCAGCCACCGCGTTCCGGACAGGGCCAGCAAAACCAGCTGCACCCCGGCCTGCCACCAGCCGCTGCCGCGCACCGGAGCCACCTGCGGCTCTTCCGCCGCGACGGTTTCGACCGGCGCTCCGGCGAGGCGTTCGTACAGCTCCCGTGGCGTCGGACAGGAGTACACATCGGACACTGCCGCGCTCGGATACCGTTCGCGCAGCACGGAAACGAGCCGTGCGGCGGTCACGCTCGAGCCGCCGAGGTCGAAGAAGTCGTCGTCCGGACCGGCCGTGGTTCCGAGGTGTTCGCTCCACACCTGCGACAGCCAAGCCAGCTTCGGATCGGACGGCACCACCGGCGCGGCGGCCGGTTCCTCCAGCGGCCAAGGCAACGCGTCGCGGTCGAGCTTGCCCGACGCGCGCACCGGCAGCTCCGGGACCAACGCGAGCCGGGGCACCAACGCTGCGGGCAACCGGTCCAGCAGAAGGCTGCGCGCTGCGGTGCGATCGAGGCTCTCGCCCTCCGGCACCACGTAGCCGACCAGCACCTGCGCGCCGCTGTCCGTGCGCTGCACGACGGTCGCGGCGGCAGCGACACCAGGCAACGCGCGCAGTGCGGCGTCGATCTCGCCCAGTTCGACGCGTCGTCCGCCGATCTTGACCTGGCCGTCCGCGCGGCCGACGAACTCCAGCCCCTCCGGCACCGCGCGCACCAGATCGCCGCTGCGGTACGCGCGGCTCCAGCCGAGCCCCGGCAGCGGCACGAATTTCTGCGCGTCCTTCGCCGCGTCGAGGTACCGGGCGAGGCCGGCGCCGCCGATCACCAGTTCCCCGCTGCGGCCCCACGGCACCGGGATGCCCGCCGGGTCCTCGGGGTCGACGACCGCGAGATCCCAGCCGTCGAGCGGCAGCCCGATCCGCACCGGTTCGCCCGCACGCAGCCGTTGTGCACACGCGACTACGGTGGTTTCCGTTGGGCCGTAAGTGTTCCAGATTTCCCGTTTGCCGTCGTCGAAACGGGTCACGACCTCCGGCGGGCACGCTTCGCCGCCGAGGATGAGCAGCCGGACGCTGGCCAGAGTGTCCACTGGCCACAGCGCGGCGAGCGTCGGCACGGTGGACACGACCGTGACGCCCCGCTCGACCAGCCACGGTCCGAGGTCGGCACCCGCGCGGACGAGCGAACGCGGTGCCGGGACCAGGCACGCGCCGTGTCGCCACGCCAGCCACATTTCCTCGCACGACGCATCAAACGCGACACTCAGCCCGGCCAGCACGCGATCGCCCGGGCCGAGCGGCTGCGCGGAGCAGAACAGCCGGGCTTCAGCGTCCACAAAGGCCGCAGCCGCGCGATGCGTGACCGCGACGCCCTTGGGTTTTCCGGTGGAGCCGGAGGTGAAGATGATCCACGCGTCGTCCTGCGGCTGCGGACGGACTCGCGGCCACTGCGGTCCACGCGACGCCGGTACTCCGGCGTCGGTCAGGACCAGGTTTGCCTGAGCTTCCGTCCACACGGTCTCGGCGCGGTCGGCCGGATCGTCGGCGTCGACCGGGACATAAGCCGCACCAGTGGAAAGAACGGCGAGAATGCTGCGGTACAGCGCCGCGGTGCCGGAGGTCATCCGGATGCCGACGCGGTCGTCCGGCATGACCCCGGCGGCGCGGAGGCGTCCGGCGAGTTCTTCGACCTGTGCGGCGAAATCGCGGTACGTCGCGCGCTCGGTTCCGTCGTCGAGTGCGAGCGCGTCCGGGTGGTTGCGCACCGTTTCGGCGAAAATGTCGTAAAGAGTGCGCACGGCGGGCGCCGGGCCCGCCCGGTAAATCGCCGTCGCCTTTTCGGCGAGCCTCTCGGGCGCGACGATGCGCGCCCGATCCGCGTCCAGCGTCACAGGAAAACATCCTTCCAGGAGAACACGAGTCACGAAACCGGCCGGAAACCACTCAACAATGGGCGGCGTGCGGCCGGGCTGAAGCAGCAGCGCCGTTCCCGGACGCTGAAATCGGAACAAGAACAGATATCGGGCAATCCCCCAGCCGCTGCTGTGCGGCTCGTCACGCGAGTCCGGACATTAGCGGACGCAGTGCCGCCGATGTCACTCGGCAGAGTTAATTTCGGAATTCGTTCTCAACCGGTTCACAGGATCTTTGTGCTTCTCCCGTTCACCGCACGCAGGGCACCCCGCCTCCGGACAATTCGTCGGCGGGCGAAACCGGGGCGACCGGCACCGGAGCGGCCTCGCCGGCCTTTTCCCGGAAATCCGTGCCCAGCACCAGCTTCAGCTCCCCCGCCGCCAGCGCGCCGTCGTAGCCCACGCCGTACCCGCCGCCGAGCGCGGCCACGAGTTTCGCCGCCGACGCGGAATCCCCGCGCCCGTAGCGGACGACGGTGCGGTGCGTGTGCCGCGCGTTGGACGTGCGCCCGGCGCGGTATCCCCGCGACGGGAGCGTCTTCAGCACCCGGGCGGCCGCGCCTTCACGGCCGCTCGCGTTCACCACGTCCACCGCGGGTCCGGCCGTCGCGGCGGGCGGCGGCGGGACGGTCCGGCCGAGCAGCCGGGCCGCGGCGGCCCGTATTCGCACCGGATCGACGATATTGACGTCTTCGCCGCGCGCGTCTTTTTCGAACCGTTCGACCGGAAGCGACGTCAAGGTCAGATCCCCGCCTGCGAACGATTCCGCCTGCCGCGCCAGGGCGTTGAGGTCGAGCCCGGAATCGATCGCGACATTCTGCCGCGCGACCGAAACCAGCTGCCCGAGTTTCCCCGGGTCGCCGAACACCCCGCCTTCTTCCAGCTGATGCGCCAGCGAAACGAGAAACGCTTGCTGGCGCCGTTCCCGGTCCAGGTCGGTGAACTCGTGCTGCGAATCGCGCCGCTGCCGCACGAACGCGAGCGCCTGCGCCGCGGAAATCCGCTGCTGGCCGCTCGGGAAATCCGCACCTGAGTAACTGTCGTGGGCGGCCTCGGTCAAACACACCGTGATCGGCTGCACGACCTGCGCCAGTTGATAGAACGCGACCAGGGCGACTTCGACGAAATGGTCCACCGCGACTCCGCCGAGGAACTGGCGCACCGTAGCGACTTCTGCCGCGCGGCCGGCGTCGCGCGACCTCTGTTCGCGAGCCGCCTTCTCGGTGACGCCTTGCGCGGCAAGACGTTTGGCTTCCGCGGCGAACGCGTACCCGTAAGCCTCCTTGATCCGGCCCTGGCACATCCCGTCCGGACAGCCGGCGAGATCGGTGTAGTCGTCGCGCGGAATGGAGATGACCGTGGGATGCCCGCCGTCCGCCGAAACGTGCAGCAGCATCAGCACATCGGTGTTGTACCCGCCGACGTGCTGGTCTCCCGCGTGCAGCTGTTCGTAGAGCTCGGCGGGCAGCGGTTCGCCCCGTTCGTCGAGCCGCGAATCGAGTCCCATGACGAGGATGTTCGTGTCCCCGCCCGGCCGGGCTCGCCCGTCGAGCGCGGTCGACGCGGTGACCCCGGACAGCAGCGCGCGCAGCTCGGCCCACCCGTAGGCGGCCCCGCCCAGCAGGACCGCGACCAGCGCGACCACGCCGATCCGCTCGGCCCAGTGCCCGTTCGCGCGCTCCATCGCTCACCGCTCCTCCCTCCGGCGGCACCCGGTCTACTCCGGGGTTCCTGTGAGAGCGATGAGAGAGAGGACCGGCCGGGCAGCCCGCCGAGGTCGGACGGGCGCCCGCCGGCGAGCGTCACACTTTGGAGGGTCAGCGCCGCTCCGGCACAGGACGCCGGAAGTACGTGAGGGGAACCCGCACGGAATCTGATTCCCTGAGGGGAACCCTCACGTACTTCTGCGGGAGCGGGTCAGCGCTGCCGTTCGCGAAGATCGCCGGGGCGGACGCCGACCAGCAGCACCACGACGGCGAGCAGGATGATGCCCGCGCTGATCTGCAGCCCCAGCGACAAGCTCCCGGTCGAGGATTCGATGAATCCGAGCAGGGACGGCGAAGCGGCGGCGGCGAACGAGCCCATCGACGTCACGACCGCGATCCCGGTCGCCGCGGCCCGGTCGGTCAGATAGATCGACGGGATCGAGTAGAACACCGTCAGCCCCGAGTAGTGCGCGGCCGCCATCACCGCGAGCAGCAGGACGACCACCACGACGTTGCCGCCGGACACCGAGATCGCCAGCATCGCGAACACCGCCACGATCCAGCTCGTCGCCGCGTGCCAGCGCCGCTCCAGGGTGCGGTCGGAATGCCTGCCGACCAGCAGCATCACCACGATGCCGAGCAGCGGCGGGATCGCCGAGAAGAAGCCGAGGTTCAGCACGTTGCCGACGCCGGCATTGGCGATGATCCGCGGCGTCCAGTACGAGACGGCGTTCGCCAGCGTGTACGCGCCGCACGCGCAGAGCCCGAGGATCCAGACCTTCGGGTCGCGCAGCGCGAGCAGCAGGCCGCTGTGCTTCTGCTTCGTCTCCCCTTTGTCGCGCAGGTCCGCGTCGAGGTCGGCGCGCACGGCGGCCTTCTGGTCCGCGGTGAGCCACTTCGCCTGCTCCGGGCCGTCGGTGACGAAGAGCAGCACGAGCCCGGCCAGCAGGATCGGCGGGATCCCTTCGATCAGGAACAGCCACTGCCAGTCCGCGAGCCCGCCGACGCCGCCGAGCGAGTGCATGATCCAGCCCGACATCACCGACCCGAGCGCGCCGGACACCGGGATGCCGATGAAGAACACGGCCGTCATCCGCGTCCGCCGCGACGATGGGAACCACAGCGACAGCAGGTACAGCGCGCCGGGGAAGAACCCGGCTTCCGCGACGCCGAGCAGGAAGCGCGCGGCGTAGAACATGATCTCGTTCTGCACGAACAGGGTCACCACGGTCATCACGCCCCAGGTGGCCATGATGCGGGCGAGCGTTTTGCGCGCGCCGATGCGGGCGAGCAGCGCGTTGCTCGGGACTTCGAAGAGGATGAAGCCGACGAAGAACAGCGTGACGCCGAGCCCGTACACCGCCGGGCCGAAGCCGAGATCCCGTTTCAGGCCCTGCTGGGCGATCCCGATGTTGGTGCGGTCGATGTAGCTGACGACATAACACAGCACCAGCAGCGGCATGACGCGCCGGGCGATCGTGCGATAGGTCGCTTTGCGGTCGACGGCGGCGGTTGCCGGAGCGCCGGTGACAGCGGATGGTTCGGCCACGGCTGAGACTCCTTCGTCCGGATCGGGCGAGTGGCAGTCTCCGCATCGAGTGTTGAGTTTGTCAACACCCGGCGGGTAACGGCTACGATGCACGGCCATGGCCGAACGCGCAGACGGACACGACCTGGTCCCCATCTCCGGACTGCTGTCCTACCGGCTCTCGCGCACGTCGTCGGCGATGTCGCGCAGCGCCGCGGTGCGCTATCGGCGGGACTTCGACGTGAGCCTCGGCGAATGGCGGGCGATCGCGCTCATCGCGGCCGACCCGACGCTCACCCTCAACCGGCTCGCCCGCCGCGCCGGACTCGACAAAGCGCAGATGAGCCGCGTGGTCAGCCGGCTGACCGACCGCGGGCTGGTGAACCGCACCGCAGGGTCCGGGCGCACGTCGCAGCTGGCGCTGACCGCCGAGGGCACCCGGGTGTACCGCGGCCTGATCACCGCCGCCAACGAGCGCGACGCGGACTTCCTCGCCACCCTGACCGGCGAGGAGGCACGCGTGCTGGACCGCGCGCTGGACAAGCTGGCCGAGCACGCGCTGGCCGTCGAAGAGAGTGAGCGGGCTCACCCGGCCGCCGAGTAGTGTTGACTTTATCAACACCCTCGCGTACTTCTGGATCCACCGACGAGGAGGTGGGCCCAGGATGTCCGACGCCGTCACGATCTGCGAGTGCTTCGCCCGCGACGGGCTGCAGCACGAGCCGGAGCCCGTGCCGACCGCGACGAAGATCGCGCTGCTGAACGCGTTCGCGCGCACCGGTTTCCGCCGGATCGAGGCGACCAGCTACAGCCATCCGGCGCGGGTGCCCGGGTTCTCCGACGCGTCCGAGGTGCTTGCCGGGATCGACCGGCACCCAGGCGTCGCGTTCAAGGCGACCTGCCCGAACCCGCGCGCCGTCGAACGCGCGCTCGCGGATCTCGAGGCCGGGCATGGCGCCGAAGAGCTGAGCCTGCTGGTGTCCGCCACCGAAGCGCACACCGAGCGGAATCTGCGCACCACGCGCGCCGGGCAATGGGAGCGAGTGACCGAGATGGTCAAGCTCGCCGACGGACGGTTTCGCCTGGTCGGAGTGGTTTCGGTGGCGTTCGGCTGCCCGTTCGAGGGCAAGGTCGACCCCGGCCGGGTGGCCGAGGACGTCGCGCGGTTCGCCGACCTCGGCGCGAGCCTCGTGACCTTGGGCGACACGACCGGCGTCGCGACCCCGGGTTCGGTGCGCGCGCTCTACACCCGGCTGTCCCGCGAGCACCCGGACCTGCCGCTGGTCGCGCACCTGCACAACACGCGCGGGACCGGGATCGCGAACGCCGTCGCCGCGTTGGAAGCCGGGTGCCGCCATTTCGACTCCGCGATGGGCGGCGTCGGCGGGCATCCGGCGAAGATCGGCTACGGGGCCGGGCTCACCGGCAACGTGTGCACCGAGGACCTCGCCAGCCTGTTCGCCGCGATGGGCGTCGACACCGGCCTCGATCTCGACCAGCTCGCCGCGGCGTCCGCGGCCTGCGAAGAAGCGCTCGGCCGCCCGCTGCACAGCATGGTCGCCCGCGCCGGCTTCGCGTCCGCCTGACTTTCTTTGGGGAGAAACCTGTGCTGCTGACTGAAAATCACGACGCCGTCCGCGTCCTCACGTTGAACCGGCCGGACAAACTCAACGCGCTCGACACCGCGCTCACCCGCGCTCTCGACACCGCGCTTGACGAAGCTGGCCGAGACCCGAGCGTCCGCGCTGTCGTTGTGACCGGGGCCGGGCGCGGGTTCTGCGCCGGGGCCGATCTGAACGAGTTCTCGTCGCTCACGCCGGACCAGCCGGAGGCCGTTCTCGAGCGTGCCGCGCTCACCGCCCGGCTGCAGACGCGCATGCAGCAGCTGCCGGTCCCGGTCGTCAGCGCGGTGCGCGGGGCGGCGGTCGGCGGCGGCGCCGGGCTGGCGATCGGGGCGGACCTGGTGGTCGCCGGGTCCGACCTCAAGTTCGGCTACCCCGAGCTGAAGCATTCGATCGTGCCCGCGCTGGTGATGACCGGGCTGGTCCGGCACCTGGGCCGGAAGCTGGCGTTCGAGCTGGTCAGCACCGGCCGGCTGCTCACCGCCGCGGAAGCCCTGTCGTACGGGCTGGTGAACCAGGTGGTCGAACCTGCCGAGATCGTGCCCGCCGCGCTCGCCGTCGCGCTGCGCTGGGCCTCGGTCGAACCTCGGGCGCTCGCCGCCGCGAAGGACCTCTTCTACCGGGTCGCGGACCTGCCGACGGACGCCGCGATGCGCGCCGGCCAGGACGTCAACGCCCTGATGCGCGGGTTCCGCTCATGACCGGCCCGCTCGCCGGAGTCACGGTCCTGGACCTCTCGCGGGTCCTCGCCGCGCCGCTGGCCACCCAGATCCTCGCCGAACTCGGCGCGACCGTGATCAAGGTCGAACGCCCTGGCACCGGCGACGAAACCCGCGGCTTCGAACCCCGGCTGCCGCACGGCGAGAGCGCGTACTTCTTCGCCTTCAACCGCGGCAAGCAATCGGTCACTGTGGACTTGAAGGACCCGCGCGGCCGCGACATCGTGCGGAAGCTGGCCGCGCGCGCCGACGTCGTCGTGGAGAACTTCCTGCCCGGCACGCTCGACCGGCTCGGTCTCGGCTACGCGGAGCTGTCCGCGGCGAACCCGGACCTCGTGCTGGTGTCCGCGACCGGCTTCGGCCAGACCGGTCCGGACGCGCACCGCAAGGGCTACGACACGGTGTTCCAGGCGCTGTCCGGCGTGATGGCGATGACCGGCGATCCCGCTGGTCCGCCCGCGAAAACCGGGGTGCCGGTGGCGGACCTGACGTCCGGGCTGTGGGTGGTGATCGCCGTGCTGACCGGGCTCGCCGGGCGTTCGTCCGACGGTCGCGGCCGGCACCTCGACGTCGCCATGATGGACGTCCAGCTCAGCCTGCACGCCCTGAACGCCGCGCGGCTGTTCGCGCTCGGCGAGGACCCGGTCCGCACCGGGACCGAGCATCCGGGGCGGGTGCCGTCGGCGGCGTTCCAGGCCGGGGACGGCGAATGGCTGCACATCAGCGGCAGCGACCAGCATTGGCAGCCGCTGTGCGCCGTGCTCGGATTGTCCACTTTGGCCGCTGACCCTTCGCTGGCGCACAACGCGGGTCGCGTCGAACACCGCGCGCGCGTCATGAAGGCGCTGCGCGGCGCGATCGCCCAGCACGACCGGGACCAGCTGGTCAAAGAACTGCAGGCGGCCGAGGTCCCCGCTGGCGCGGTGCGTTCGGTCCGCGAGGCGCTGGCCGACCCGCACGCCGTCGCGCGGGGGGTCGTCGGGGAGTTCACGCATCCCGTCGAAGGCTCGTTCCCAGCGCTGCGGACGCCGTTGCGCGAGACTTCCGGAGACGCTCCGGCGCCGGGGACGCCCCCGGTGCTCGGCGCGGACACCGACGTCGTGCTGCGCGACCTGGCGGGACTGTCGGACGATGAGATCGAGGGCCTGCGGGCCGCGGGAGTGATCTGATGAACGAACGCGTGACGCTGGATGTCACCGACGGAATCGCCCGCGTAGAACTGGCCCGGCCCTCGGCGCGCAATGCCGTGGACCTCGCGATGTGCCACGCGCTGAAGGAAGCCTTCGACGCCGTTGATATCTCAGACGCCCGGGTAGTTCTGCTCAGCGGTGCCGGTCCGGTCTTCTGCGCCGGGGCGGACTTGAAGGAACGGACCGGCAAGGACGCCGCTTGGGTGCGCCGCCGCCGAGTCGCGTCCTTCGCGGCTTACGCGGCGATCGAGGCCTGCCGCTGTCCCGTTGTCGCGTTGGTGCACGGAACCGTCGTCGGCTCCGGCGGGGAAATCACCCTCGCCGCCGACTTCGCCCTCGCCGCCACGGGCACCGTTTTTCGTTTCCCTGAACCGCATTGGGGCACGGTCGGCGCGACCCAACGGCTCCAGCGAGCCATCGGCAAACGGCGGGCCAAGGAACTGTTGTTCACCAACACGCCTTTGCCCGCCGCCGAAGCCGCTGCGCTCGGCCTGGTCAACCGTGTCGTCCCCGACCTCGCTGCCGCCGCAACCGAGGTGGCCGCCGCCATTGCCGCCGCCCCGCCCGGCGCGATCGCCCTGACCAAACGGGCGGTGGACCTGGGTTCGGAAACCGACCTGGACCGCGGCATCCGGATCGAAATGTCCGCCATCGAACAGAACCTCGCCGACGGCAGCTGGCGCGACGGCGTCGCCCGGTTCACTGGAGAGACCCGATGACCGACCTGCGCACCGCCTGCCCGCTCACCGTCCAGGACGCCCTCGCCCGGGCCGCGCTCCTGGCCCCCGACGTCGAGGCCGTCGTCACCGCCGAGGCCCGGATCACCTACCGGGAACTGGCCACCGAGGTCGCCCGGGTGCGCGGCGCGCTGGCCGCCGCCGGGATCGGCCGGGGCTCCCGGGTCGGGCTCTGCCTGGGCAATACTCCCGAGTGGGTCACGCTGTTCCTGGCGTTGGGTTCTCTTGGCGCGCTAGTCGTCCCGGTGAACACGCGCTTCACCGCCGACGAGGTGCACTACACGCTTGCGCACTCCGGCGTCAGCACGCTGTTCGCCGCCGAGCGCGTCTTGAACGTCGACTTCCCCGCGCTGTTCTCCGACGCCGGTATTGAACCCGGCTGCGCGACTCTGCCTTCTCTGCAGCGGATCATCATCCTGGGCCAAGACAGCTGGACCGATTTCCTGGCCGCCGGTTCTCCCGCTGAACCCGTTGCCACGCCGGACGATCTCCTTCTCGTGCAATACACCTCCGGGACGACGTCGCGTCCCAAAGGCGTTCTCCTGACCCACCGCAGCATGTGCGCCGACGCTTTCTTTTCCGGCGCCCGCATGGGTTTGCGCCCCGGCGACCGGTTCCATTCCGCGCGCCCGTTCTTCCACGTCGCCGGAAGCACCCTGTCGGTGCTGGCTTCCCTGCAACACGCCACCACTTTGGTGACGATGCCGAAGTTCGAGCCAGCGGAAGCGTTGCGCTTGCTGGAAGCCGAGCGCTGCACGCACTTCTCCGGCAACGACACCATCGCCCTGCTCCTGCTCAACCACCCCGACCGCCCGCGCCGCCGCCTCTCCCTGCGCGGCGCGTGGGTCGCCGCCTCCCCCACCGTCGTCCGTCGCGTCATCGACGAACTCGGCGCGCGCGAATGCGTTGCCGGGTACGGACTTTCCGAAGCGTCTCCGAATGTCGCCCAATCCGCGTGGTGGGAACCGGAAAAAATCCGCGCCTCCGGAGCCATGGCCCCCGAACCAGGAGTGGAAATCCGCATCCGGGCCTTGGACGACACCCGCGACTGCGCCCCCGGCGAACCCGGCTCGGTGCTGGTGCGGGGCTGGAACGTCATGCAAGGCTACCTGGACGACCCCGTGCGGACCGCCGAAACCATCGACGCCGAAGGTTGGCTGTCCACCGGAGACGTCGGTTTGCTCGACGACTCGGGCCGGTTCCATTTCACCGGCCGCACCAAGGAAATCATCCGGGTGGGCGGGGAGAACGTCGCGCCCGCCGATGTCGAGGACGTGCTGCACCGGCATCCCGCCGTCCGCCAGGCCGCCGTCGTCGGCGTCCCCGACGAGCGATTGATCGAAGTGCCTTTCGCTTTCGTCGTCCTGACTGCGCCGGGCATTTCGGAAGAAGACCTGCTTGCGTGGGCGAAAGAACGTTTAGCAGGCTTCAAAGTCCCACGGCATCTGCGCATTGTGGACGGTTTCGAGGCGATCGGCATGACCGCCAGCGCCAAGGTGCAGAAGAACCAACTGGCTCGCTATGCCCGAGCCCTGCTGGAGAACTCATGACGCGGCTGCGTACTTCAGTCACCGATCTGCTGAACTTGGACCTGCCCATCATCCAGGCCGGGATGTCGTGGGCCTCGTCGTCCTCGGCTTTACCCTTGGCTGTGTCCAATGCTGGCGGCCTGGGTGTCGTCGCCGCCGGTCCGATGCGCTTGCCCGATCTGGCGCGGGTACTGGACGAAATGGCCGCCGGAACCGACCGTCCGTGGGCAGTGAACCTGCCGCTCTACCGGGCTGGCGCCGACGAGGTGATCGACCTCCTGCTCGCCCGCCGCCCTCCCGTGCTGATCGCCTCCCAGGGCGGCCCACGACGGTATTTGGACCGGTTCCACGCCGTCGGCACCCGGTGCCTGCACGTCGTCGCCGGTGTCTCGCATGCCTTGAAGGCCGCTGCCGCCGGTGTCGACGGTTTGGTGGTAGTCGGCGCCGAGGCAGGCGGACACCCGCCGCCGGGGATGGTCACGACGCAGGTTTTGGTGCGCGCTGTGGTTTCGGCCGTGCCTTCGCTCCCCGTGATCGCCTCCGGCGGGGTTGCCGATGGTGCCGGTCTGGCCGCGATGCTGGCCTTGGGCGCCGGTGCGGGCCAGTTCGGGACCCGGTTCCTGGCAAGTTCCGAGGCTACTGTGCACCCTGCTTATCAGGAGGCCGTGGTGGCCGCCGGTGTCGATGACACGCGGACGGTTGGTCATGGGCTCGGGGTGATTCGCGCACTGTCGAACGATTTCACCGCGCGGATGGCTGAACTGGAAGCTTCCGGTGCTGAGGAGTCATTGCGGCGCAAGGTTTTTCAGGCTTCTTCCTTGAAGGATGCTGCCCTGCACGGCGATGTCGCGACGGGGAAGGTGGAGGCCGGACAGTCGGCTGGGCTGGTCACGGAAATCCTTCCGGCAGCGGAGATTGTCTCGCGGATCACGGCGGAGTATGCGGCCGTAGTGCGCGGCCTGCCGAGACTCGCTGGTGCCTGACCGCCACCGGATCTGGTGTCGTGAGGATGTCACCAGCTGTCCGGCTGCCGCCCGTCCACATCCGTCACCCCGTACTCCCGCGCCAGCTCCGCCGAACTCACCGACCGCTGATTCCACCGTTCCCGCGCCGGATCCGCCGCCATCGCCGCCACCCCGCGGCCTACGTACCGCGGCGATTCCGACTCCGCGAACCCGGCAGGAGCCCCCGTCGCCAAAGCCGAGCGCCAGTTCTCCTCAGTGACCCCGTAAGCGTCGAGCATCATCTCCGACCGCAGCCACCCCGGCGTCACCGCGACAGCCGTCCCGCCGTAAGCGGCGAGTTCATGGCCCTGCGAGAACGCCAGCCGGTTCACCGAAGCCTTGGCCAGGTCGTAAAACACCGAAATCCGGTAGCGCGAAGCATTGTGCGCCGAAGTCCCGTCGGTCACCTCAACTACCAAGCCGCCCGGCTCGCGGATCATCAGCGGCAGCAGGAAATGCGACGTCACGAGATGCGTCTCGACGCCCAGCCGCAGAATCCGCAAACCCGCGTCGAGATCGTGTTCCCACACCGGCGTGTTCCAGTCCGCCGGGCCGCCTTTGAGCCGCTCCGCGCCCCAGATGTCGTTGACCAGCACGTGAAGCTGCCCGTATTCAGCACGGACGAAAGCGGCCAGCCGGCGGACGTCGTCGTGGTCCAGGTGATCGGCGACGAACGGAACGCCGACCCCGCCGAGCTGGGATACCAGTGAAGCGGTTTCCTCGACCGTCTCCGGCCGCGCGTAATCCGAACGCCTAAGTTCGAGACGGCTGCTGCGCCCGGTGCAGATCACGGTCGCTCCGGCCTCGCCGAGCGCGGCGGCGATGCCCCGCCCGGCACCGCGGGTCGCCCCCGCGACGAGGGCGACCCGGCCGTGCAGATCAGGCGGCATCGGACCAGTGTGGCACCGGCCGCCGGAAAACTCAGCTCGAAGCGGTGCTCAGTTCCCGGCCCCGCAAGGCGAAGCGCTGGATCTTGCCGCTCGGCGTCTTCGGGAGTTCCGCCACGAAGTGGATGCGCCGCGGATAAACATGCGCGGCCAGGCGGGTTTTGACCGTCTGCTTCAGCTCGTCGACCAGCTCGTCCGACGCCTCGGCACCGGGGTTCAGCACGACGTAGGCCACCACCAGTTCCCCGCGCAGCTCGTCCGGCGCGCCGATCACCGCGGCTTCCGCGACGGCTTCGTGTTGCGTCAGCGCGCTTTCCACCTCGAACGGGCCGATCCGGTAGCCCGCCATGAGAATCACGTCGTCGTCGCGGGAGCCGAAGGTGAGGTAGCCGTCGCGGTCTCGGGCGGCGATGTCGCCGGTGTAGTACCAGCGGCCGTCGGCGCTGAAGCGTTCCGCGGTCCGCTCGGGGGCGTCGCGGTAGCCGGAGAACGGCATCAGCGGGCTGGCGGACACGTCGATCGCGACGCGGCCGGTCTCGCCGACCTCCGCGATCTCGTCGCTGCCCGCCTTCAGCACCTCGACGGCGAACCCGGGCAGCGGCCGTCCCATCGAACCGGTCTTGACCGGTGCGATCAGGTGCGGATGCCAGGCGTTGCCGACGACCATGCCGGTTTCGGTCTGGCCGTAGTGGTCGCGCACCGGGCAGCCGAGGACCTCCTCGGCCCAGGTCACGACGTCCGGCGTCAGCGGCTCCCCGGCCGACGAGCAGTGCCGCAGCCGCAGGCCGGCCGGCACCGGCAGGCCCGAGCTGCGCAGCGCGCGGTACACCGTGGGGCCGGCGGTGAAGTTGGTGACGCCGAAGCGTTCGAGCACCTGCCAGGTCAGCTCGGGGCTGAACCCGGCGTGCAGCAGGATGCTGCGCCGTCCGGTCGCGAGCGGGCCGAGCAACGCGAAGTACAGCCCGTACGCCCAGCCCGGGTCGGCGGCGTTCCAGAAGACGTCCTCGTCGGTCTGGTCGAGGCCGAACTCCTGGTAGGAGTGGATTCCGGCGAGTCCGCGCAGCGGCACCGGCACCGCCTTCGGGGTGCCGGTCGTGCCGGAGGTGAAGATCTCCACCAGCGTGCCGTCGCCGCCGACCGCGACCGGGTCGGGCAGCGGGTGCGGTTCGTCCAGCAGCGCCTCGAACGACAGATCGCCGCCGGACGCTTCGCCGGTCGTCACGATGATCCGCGACTGGTCGGCGGGCAGGTCGTCGCCGGGCTCGAGTTTGGCGCGCTGACCTGCGTCGACCACGACGACGCGGGTCCCGTTGCCGACGATCCGCTGCGCGATCGCGGGCGGCGCGAACGCGGTGAACAGCGGCACGTGGACCGCGCCGAGCCGCCAGATCGCGAGCAGCGCGGTGACCAGTTCGGCGGACTTGCCCATGAGCGTCGCGACCCGGTCGCCGGGACGCACACCGTGCGCGGCCAGCGCGGCGGCGAACCGCGCGGAAGCGGCCTCGAGCTGGCCGTACGTGAGGTCGCGGCTGCTGAGGTCGGCCTCGACCAGGGTGAACGCGACGGCGTCGGCCGGATGCCGCCCGCACAGCAGGCGGGTCGCGTCCGCGTCCGGCGCGGCATAGGTCTGCAACAGGTCGAACATGGTGCGTTCAGGGCTCACGGGGCTGCTCCACGGTCATCGTCGGCCGGTGTCGGCACATCGTCACCGCAGGTCAGCCAGCCGACCACCCCCGAACAGGGGTGGTCGCGCCAGCCGGCGCGGCCGGTGCTCTGACCAGGCGTTTCGACCCGTGCACGGCGACAACGGCGGCGCCGCTGGGTAGAATCGCACCTCCTGCCGGAGCCTCCCGTGCCGCCGAAGTGGGGTGCCTGCCGTGACGAGTGCCGCCGAGACCACCGCCGAAGTGCGCCGCGCCCTGGCCCGGCTGCGCAGCGCGGCGGGGGTGCCGCTGTCGTTCGGCGGCGAGGTCGTGGACGGCAAGCGGCTGCGGATGACCGAACTGCTCGGCAACACCACCACGTCGCTGCTCGGCCTCGTCGTCGCGGAGGGCAAGGGCCTCGGCGGGCGCGCGATCGGCGTGCGGAAACCGGTGGTGCTGCCGGACTACTACACCAGCGACGCGATCAGCCACCACTTCGACCGGGCGGTCAAGGCCGAGGGCGTGCGCTCGGTGATGGCGGTGCCGGTGATCGTGCACCGGACGGTCCGGGCGGTGCTCTACGGCGCGGTCCGCGAGCACGTCCGCTTCGGCGACCGGTCGGTCACCGCGATGGTCGAAGTGGCCCGTGACCTGGAGCAGGAGCTGGCGGTGCGCGCAGAAGTGCGCCGGCGGCTGGAGCTGCTCGCCCCGGAACCGGAAGCCGCGCCGTCCGGGAAACCGGCCGAGCTCGAAGCGCTCCGGGAAAGCCACGCGGAGCTTCGCCGGATCGCCGCCGCGGTCGCCGACCCGGAACTGCGCGCCCGCATCGACGCGGTGTGCCAGTCCCTGACCGGCGACCCGGTCCGCGGGCCGTCCTTGTCGGCGCGCGAATTGGATGTCCTCGAAGGGGCCGCGGCGGGGCAGACGAACGCGGACATCGCGGCGGCGCTCGGCTTGGGCCCGGAGACGGTGAAAAGCTACCTGCGCAACGCGATGCGGAAGCTGGACGCGAAGACCCGCCTCCAGGCCGTCAACGCCGCCCGCCGAGCCAATCTGCTGCCCTGACCTGGTGGCCTCTAGTTGCGCCCCGTTTGACCAGCTAAAGCACCCCTCAACGGCTGTCGGCGTTGAGGGATGTTTGCCGTTGTCGTCTGTACCGGATTCGCACCGGGGACGCCGGTTACGTGTCCGCGCCGACGAGTCGGGAGATCTGTTCGACGCGGGTGGCCAGCCGGGTCGAGTTGACTCCGTCGCCTGCCTTGCGGGCGGCGCGCAAGGCGGAGCGGGCGGCGTCGAGTTCGCCGGAACGGGCGTACGCCTCGGCGATCCACGTGCGGTAGAGCCCCACTTCGCGGGTGTGCTCGGGTGCGTAGGCGTCCACGGCGTGGGTGATGAGGGGTTCCGCGCGTGCCGGTTCGCCCAGTTCGATGAGGCAGCGTCCGGCCATCACGTCGATTTCGTTCCGGTCGAGCCAGTACACCCATTCCGGTTCCTCCGTGCCGGTGCTGCGGGCGGCGTAGGCGTCGTCTACGGCGTCGAGGGTGCGGCGGGCGCCGTCGGTGTCGCGGGACCGGGCGGATGCCCACGCGACCCGCTCCAGCAGCAGTGCGCGGACTACGGGGGTGGCGTCGTCGGCCCCGGCGACGGCTGACCGGGCGAGCAGGGCGGCGTCGGCCGGGTCGCCGACGTTCGCCATCTGGTAGCTGAGGCTGGACAGGAGTTGCCCGGCGAGTGCCCGGTTTCCGGCGTCGCGGGCGGCGGACACGCCGGACAGGTACACGTGTTGTGCTTCGGCGTACTGTCCGGCGTCGCTGGCGACCCATCCGGCGAGCTGCGCGAGTTCGCCGACTGCGGTGAGCAGGCGGCGGCCGGTGTCGTCGTCGTAGCTGGCCTCGTTCACCACGCGTTCGGCGTCGCCGAGTTCGCGACGCACGAGCGGGATGAGGTCGCCCCCGCCGATCACGTCGTCGAGGTGGCGCAACTCGACCACGCGTTCCTCTAGTTCGGTGGCGAGGCTGGAGCCGACGCGTCGCCCGGCGGCCGTGTGCCGGGCTGCGGGGGTCTCGGACACCAGCCATTCGTGCGCGACGCGCAACGGGTCGTCCGGCGCCCCGTACAGAGCCGTCACGGGCACGCACAGGGCACGGGAGTAGGCAACTACGTGTTCCGGGCTGATCGTGCGTTTCCCGGTTTCGAGCAATCCGAGCAGCGGCTTGCTGAAGTGGGTACGGGCGGCTAAAGCCGCGAGGCTCATCCCGGCATCGGTGCGTGCGCGCCGGAGCCGTGCTGCGAGGTCGTCCATCCGCCACCCCCTGTGCTCGCCATTGACTGTAGACGACGGTAGACGGCAAGCGTCTGTTCATCGGTCCGGCTGGTCCCGAAGGTAGAGGGCATGGGCTGGTACGGACACGAGGGGCAGACGATGACCGCGCGGATCATGCTGGGGAGACCGCTCCCGGGCACGGTCCGCGAGACGTTGCGCGTCATGCACGTGTTCCCGGAACCGGCCAACTATCCCGGCGGCATAGTCGCGCTCTGCGGTGCGGAGTTCTGGAGCGGCGACCTGGAATGGTGCGACGGGCCCGCCGGGATGCCGTGCATGAGGTGCCTTGCGGCCACGCCGCTGCCGCACTCTCTCCCCTGATCGCCCGGCCGGTGCGGACGTTCCCCGACACGCTCCGCACCGGCCGGGTTCCATGCGCGGCAACGAAAAAGACCGCCGGACTGCAGTGGCCCGGCGGCGACCGCCGAGTTTCCGTTGGCACGCAAAGCAACGGATGCAACTAGATCGGAAGGATGTTCGCATATGACTGTTGCGGTAGAGGACATGACCGGGCAGGGGCTCATCCCGGAGGACTTGTTCCGCAGGCTCCGGGCCCGCATCTCGAACGAGAACGTCGTTTCTCTGGAGTACGCGGGACGAGTCATGGACCAGGCGCTTGCGTTCCTTGCGGCGTGCGCCCGGACCAGTCGCCCCCTCGCACCGAGCGAAACCGTCGACATCGGATGGCACACGTTCATTCTGCACACGCACGAATACGCGGAATTCTGCGAGCGGATTTCCGGAAGTTTCATCCACCACGTCCCGAATGACAGCGACGAAACCGGGGACGTTCCGCTCGTCGACATGATGCGCCGAACCACCGACGCGATCCGGGCGGCGGGGTTCGTGGTGGACAATCCCCTGTGGTTCACTGGCGCGGCGAAATGCGCCAAGTGCTCCCAATGCAAGAACGGCTGCACCGACGACCCGCCCCCGTCTCCCGCGCGGAGCTAGACCGAAGAGGCAGACATTGGCCAGCCAGGAATGGGCGAACCTTCCCACCGCTGTCCGGCGAGCGATCGAAGAACGGACGGGTGCCGTGGCCGCGACGGCTTCCCCGGACAACGGCCGGAACTCCGATTTCCTGGCAACGCTCCAGACCGCGCAAGGCCCTTGCTTCGTCAAGGGCGTACTGACCGGCACACGGCGAGCGCGGGCGCAGCAGACGGAAGCACGGGTCGGGGCCCGGCCGAACTCTGCTGCGCCGCGTCTCCTCTGGGAAGTGACCGCCGACGGGTGGCACGTGCTCGGATTCGAGGCCGTCACCGGGCATCACCCCAGCCTCGCGCCGGGCTCGCCCGACCTCCCGATGGTCGCCGAGACCGTAGCCGCGATGACACGGGAGCTGACGCCGTCCCCCGTCGAACTGGAGCAGGCCACGGACCAGTGGGCATGGTCCGCCCCGTGGCGTCGACTGTCCAAATCGGACCGCGAACTTGACAGCTGGGACAAGGACCACCTGCCCGAACTGCTGGACTGGGAGCGACGCGGGATCGAGGCCGTCAACGGCAACAGCCTCGTGCACGGCGACATGCACCCGCTCAACATCCTCGTCTCCGACCGCGCGCGGATCGTCGACTGGGCGTGGTCGAGCATCGGCGCGCCATGGCTTGACCCTGCCGCGTTAGTGCTGCGACTCACCGCCGAGGGCCACACCCCGCACCAGGCCGAAGAATGGGCGAACGCCATCCCGGCGTACCGAGACGCCCCCGCCGACGCGGTGACCGCATACGCGGTGCTGACCTTCGGAATGTGGGCCTACCGTGGCGCGTTCCCGGGGCTCACCGACGTTGCCCGGCAGTACGTCCGGCACCGACTGGGCTCTTGATCTCGGAAGTGCAAAGAGGTGCCCTCGGCGGCGACCAGCGGGCTTCCGCCGTGAACGAGCACGGGAGTCCGAAACAGACTGTCACTGCACAAGGGTGCGCGCCAGTGGCCGTGCATCCGATGCGCGCAGAACATCGATGCGCAGCCGACGCCGCGCCGGCTCCGTCACCAACAAATCGCCGAGGATGCCCCGCGGCCCGCCAATCGACGTCCGTGTAGGAGAGGCCAGCTAGCGTGCTCCCCCCATGTCAGGGCGTTGCAGCCTCAAAGGAGCCCTTCACGGACCGCCCTCCGCGGCGATCAGACCCGCACTGCCCGATCGCGGGCGGCCAGAGCCAGCGTCTCCAGCAGCGGCACCGTCCGCTCCCACCCGAGACAAGCGTCCGTCCGGCTCACCGCCCGATCGGCGGGCACCCGTTCCGGATCCTGTGCCCCGTCCCGCAGATACGACTCGATCATCACCCCGGCCACCGCCGCGCCGTCGCGGACCTGCTCCGCCACGTCGGCCACCACGCCGGGCTGCCGGTTGTGGTCCTTCCCGCTGTTCCCGTGCGAGGCGTCGACCACCGCTCTTCGCGGCAATCCCGCCTCCCCGAGCACCTTCATCGCCTCGGCGACCGACGCCGCGTCGTAGTTCGGTGCCGGGCCGCCGCGCAGGACGAGGTGCGCGTCCGGATTTCCGGTGCTGCGCAAGGTTTTCATCCGTCCGTCGACGCCGAGTCCCGGGAACGCGTGCGCCGCCCCGGCCGCGCGGATCGCGTCCACCGCGGGTCCCAGCCGTCCGGACACGCAGTTCTTCATCCCGATCGGCATCGGCAACCACGACGCCAGCTGCCGGTGCGGCTGGCTGGCGACCGTCCGCGCCCCGATCGCGCCCCAGCTCACCGTGTCCGCGACATACGGCGCCAGCACCGGATCCACGAACTCGTACGCCAGCGGCAACCCGGTCGAGGCCGCGTCGAGCAAGAACTGCCGCCCCAGCCGGACCCCGGTGGCGAGATCGCCTTTGCCGTCCAGCGTCGGGTCCGGCAGGAAGCCGGTCCACCCGGTCACCGACCGCGGTTTCTCCAGATATGCCCGCAATACCACCACAAGATCGTCGGCGTACCGAGCTGACATACCAGCGAGCAGCTCCGCGTATTCCAGCGCCGCCGAGGGATCGTGCACCGAGCACGGACCCACGATCACCAGCAGCCGCGGATCGCGCCGGTCCAGCACCGCCGAGACCGTTTCGCGGTGCCGGGCGACGTCCGGCGCGGCTCCCGCCGTCACCTCCACCGGGCTGGGCAACGTGTCCTGCATCTACCGGCTCCTTTCCTTGGGCAGCCTCGCCGCCCCGGCAACCGCCACCACGACCAGCCCGAGCACCCACCAGAACGTGTCCGCGAAGGCCGCCGCGACATCCGCGCCCCGTGCGGCCAGCCGGTTCTGCAACACCAGCGCGAGCACAGCGGTCCCGACCGAACCGCCCAGAGTGTTCAGCAAATTCAACGCACCAGCCGCTTTCGGCAGCTGGGTGTTCTCCAGGCTGCGATACACCAGCGCCAGCACCGGTGCACTGATCATCGCCGCCCCGAATCCGCGCAGCAACAAGGAAATGACCAACACAACATCCGGAAGCTCGGGACCCAGCTGCGTGAATGCTGCGGTTCCGAGCGCCACGAAGCCGATTCCGGACACCACGAGCGTCCGCGGTGCCAGCCGATCCACCAGCCGATGCACCAGCATCGACCCCGCTGCCGCACCGATTCCCTGTGGTACCAACAGCAATCCGGTGTCCCACGCACCCAGTCCGGCACCGCGGCGCAGATACAACGGCAGCAGAAACATCGTCCCGAACACCGAAGCGCCCAGCACGACCAGCGCCAACGCCGCAGCTCCGAATGGTGGTCGCGTGAACAAACGCGGATCCAGCAAAGGTGCCCGCGCTCGCAATCCATGCCGGACGAACGCGGCCAGCATCAGCAAACCCAGCACGACCGCCGTGGCGGAAAGCCATTGCGGATATCCGTCGGAGAATCCGGTCAGCCCGAACACCACCGCGGCCAACCCCGGGGAAAGCAAAGCGGCACCACGGAAATCGAACGGCTCTCGCGGATCAGTCGGCTGGTCCGCCGCGACATACCGCAGCCCCAGCAGAACAGCGACGGCACCGACCGGCAGGTTGACGTAGAACAGCCACGGCCAGTCCGCGACGTCGAGAATCGCCCCGCTCGCCAGCGGGCCCAGCACCGGCGACAGCAACGGCACCACGCCGACGACGCTGATCAGCCGCCCGATCCGCTCCGGCCCGGCCGCGCGCGCCAGCAGCGCCTGTCCGGTCGGCGGCAGCAACCCGCCTGCCAGCCCTTGCAGCACCCGGAACGCGACCAGCATCGGCAGCGAACCCGCCATCCCGCACAACAGCGACGCCGCCACGAACACGACCACCGCGGTCAGCCAGGTCCGCCGCCCGCCGAACCGCGCGGCCAGCCAGCCGGACGCGGGCACGGCGGTCACCACCGCGAGCAGATACGCCGTGGTGACCCACTGGACCTCCGTGACGGACGCGTCGAACCGCTCCGCCAGCGTCTCCACGCCGACCGAGACGATCGTGCTGTCGAGCGTCGCCATGAACGTGCCCAGCACGAGCACGAACGCGGTCCGCCACAGGTTCAGCGCAGCCACTCGGCCGCGTCCTCGTCCAGCCGCGCCGGAAGCTCGCCGAGGAACCGCAGCAGGTCCGCGACCAGCGACTTGGCTTCCGCGGCCGAGAGAATCCCGTCCTGGTAACCGAAAATGCCGGACCAGCCGCCCGCGAGTTCGGGCACGACGGTGACCGTCATCGGGTAATGAGTGCGCTCGCGGAACCGGGTCCCGGTTATCGCCAGCCCGGGGGCCGGTTCACGCAGTTTCGCCGGGTCCACCGGGTAGTTCTCGAACACGACGAGGCTGTCGAACAACCGGTCCTGACCGGTCAAGGCAGCCAATTCGGCCAGTCCGACGTGCTGGTGCGCGAGCAGTTCCTGTTGCCGGGCCTGGGTTTCCACCAGGGTCTCCCCCACGGTTCCGGCAAACCGCACCCGCACCGGAACCGTGTTGGCGAGCAGCCCGAGGATCTCCTCGACACCGTCCACTTCGGACGTCCGACCGGAAACCATCGCGCCGAAAGCAACATCGGTGACCCCGGCCCGAGCCGCGAGCACTGCAGCCCAAGCGCCCTGTAGCAACGTTCCTGCCGTGACCCCGTGTCGGGCACCGGCTTGCGTCAGCGAAGCGACGAGCGCAGCGTCCACAGTGAACAGTTCGGGCTCGACCGCCGCGGGCTGCCCAGTCAGGAGTTTCCGCGACGGCAGATCAGCCAGTTCCGTCCGCCACGCGTGCCCGCTGACCGCGTGGTCGCGCGCCGCGAGCCACCGTGTGTACCGCGACACCGGCACCGCCTCCGGCAGCGGCTCGCCGGAGTACCCGGCGAACAATTCGGCCAGGATCCGCGGCGCCGACCAGCCGTCGGACAGCAGGTGATGGCTGGTGAGCACGAGTTCGTGCCGGTCCGGACCGTGCCGGAGCACGGTGACCCGCAGCAGCGGCCCCGCAGCGAGGTCGAACCGCTCGGCGAGGTCTTCCGCGAGCAGCTGCTCGACGTTCCCGGACACCTCGCGCACCCGGAAGCCGACCTGCGGTTCCGCCGGCAGCACCTGCACCTCGTGCCCGCCCGGGAAGACCGCGCCCAGGTTCGGATGCCGCCGCACCAGCGCGTTCGCCGCGGCCGCCAACGCAGCCAGATCCAGCGCTCCGGCCAGCGAAAACGCCGCCTGCACCGGGTACGGATCCTCGTCGGCTGCCCGCGATTCGCGCAGGATCAGCTCCTGCAGCGGCGTCAACGGGAGCAGCTCGCCAGCCGGTACCTCGGCGGCCAGCGCAGCGAGTTCCGCCTGGAACGCCGCTCCCAGCGCGGCGACCTCGTCCGCGCTGAACTCCGAGGACGGCCAGGTGAACCGCGCCGCCAGCCGCTCGTCGCGCACCATCGCGTTCACCATCAGCGCGTGCCCGAGCGGTCCTCCCGCCGAGCCGAGCGGATCGGCGTCCGGCGGCCGCTGCCAGGGCGTCTCCGCCTGTGGCGCTGCCTCGAAGCGGCCGAGGTAGTTCCAGCTGACGTCCGCTCCGGTCGAGGTTCCGCCGAGGATCCCGAACCCGAGCCCGTCGCCCGCGGCCCGGAGCTGGTCGCGGACCGCGGCGATCGCCGTCTCGCCGGCAGGCGGCGCGATCCGTGCCGGGTACATCGCGGTGAACCAGCCGACCGTCCGGGACAGATCGACGGCCCCGGCGAAGTCCGGCGTGTGGTCCGGACGGCCGTGGCTCTCCAGTGCGACCAGCAGCTCCGAACCGCGCCAGGCACGGTAAGCCCGCGCGAACGCGGTGATCAGCACGGCGTCCGGACCCGTCCGGTACGCGCCCGGCAGCGTCGTCAGCACCGCCTGCGTGATCTCTTCCGACACCTCGATCTCGTGGTGCCGCGCAGTCCCGCTGACCGGACGGGCCGTCGCCGCGATCCGTTGCCAGTGCGGGCTTTCCAGCTGCCGCGCCGGCTTGGCCGCGACCAGCGCGCGTGCCCAGCCGAGGAACGACGGCCCGCGATCCGGCAGCTGGCGGCCGAGATACGCCTGCTCGAGGTCGTCGAGGAGGATCCGCCACGAGACCGCGTCCACCACGAGATGGTGCGCGACCAGCGCGAGCCGCCCCGGACGCGACGGACCGGCATCCACCCAGACCGCCCGCAGCATCGGCCCGGTTCGCGGGTCCATCGCAGAACGGACAGCCGCGATCTGCTCGTCCAGCAGCGCGCGAAGGTCCGCGTCCTCGCCCGCCGGGACCACCATCAGCACGTCCGCCCCGGTCACTGTGCCTGGTTCCGGAACGCGCAATACGTCGTCGGCCAAGTGCGACCGCAGCACGTCGTGTCGTTCGAGGACCGCGTCGAGCGCCGCCCGCCACTTCGGCACGTCACCGCCGGACGGCACGCACACTTCGACCCACTGACAGAAGCTGTCGGCGTCCGAGCCAGTGCGTTCCAGCAGCTGACGCATGATGGGCGTCAGCGGCGCGTCCCCGACCGCGGGCGTGAGATCCGGCGACACCACCACGGTTTCCGCGCTGCACCGCGCCGCGATCCCGGCGATCGTGCCGCCCTCGAAGACGTCCCGTGCGGTCAGGTGCAGGCCCTCGCGGCGAGCACGCGCGACCAGCCGGAGCGACGCGATACTGTCGCCGCCGGCGTCGAGGAACCCGTCGTCGATCGTGACGTCCGGGCCGAGCAGCTCCCGAACCACCTGCAGCAACACGGTTTCCGCTTCCGTCGCCGGTTGCCGCGCCGCGGCGATGTTGCGCGGACCGGGCGCGGGCAGCGCTGCCCGGTCGAGCTTGCCGCTGGGCCCGAGAGGCAGCCGTTCCAGCGCGAGCACCGCCGACGGCACCATGTGCGCGGGCAGTTCGGCGGACAGATACTCGCGCAGCGCAGCAGGATCCGGGTCCGCGCCGTCGACCGGCACGACGTAGCCGACCAGCCGCCGGTCCCCCGGCCGGTCCTCCCGGACGAGCACGACCGCGGCCCGCACGTCCGGATGCCGTGCCAGCGCCGATTCGATCTCGCCCGGCTCGATCCGGAACCCGCGCAGTTTGACCTGGTGGTCGGCACGGCCGAGGAACACCAGCTGCCCGTCCGGCCGCCAGCGCACGAGGTCGCCGGTGCGGTACATCCGGTCGCCGGGCGCACCGAACGGGTCGGCCACGAACCGTTCCGCGGTCTGCCCCGGCCGGTTCACGTAGCCACGGGCGAGCTTCGGCCCGGCGAGGTACAGCTCGCCGGTGACGCCGGCCCCGACCGGCCGCAGCCCCGCGTCCAGCACATACGCCCGCACCTGCGGGTCCGGCCGTCCGATCGGCAGCGGACCCGGATCGTCGGCGGAGTACACCCAGGTCACGGAGTTGATGGTGACCTCGGTCGGACCGTAGGCGTTGAACAGCGCGCGCCGGTCGCCCCAGCGGTGCGCCAGCTCCGGGTCGAGCCGTTCGGCGCCGACCACGAAGAACACCTCCGGGTCCACCGTCGCGTCGTCCGGCATCGCGGACAGGAACGACGGCAGCAGGTTCAGCCCGGTCACGCGGTGCTCGGCCGCGTAGGCGAGCAGATCGTCGCCGGACCCGCGGACCTCCTCCGGCGCGATCACCGAGGTGCCGCCGGACAGCAACGGCAGGAAGAACTGCCAGTAGGAGACGTCGAAACTCGTGGACGCGAAGTGCAGGTACCGCTCGCCGTGCCGGATGCCGACGATGTCCTCCTGCAGCGCGACGAGGCTCGGAATGCCGCGATGGGTGACCGCGACGCCCTTCGGCTTTCCGGTGGTGCCGGACGTGTAGATCACGTACGCCAGCGAGTCCGGCGACGGAACGACGTCGTCCCAAGTAGACGGTCCATTGAGGACCCCCGGATCGATCATCGGGATGCCGAAGCCGGGATCCGAAGTGGACACGACCGCTGCGGGCGCGCTGTCTTTCACCAGATGCGCCAGGCGTTCCGCAGGGTACGTCGGGTCCATCGGCACGTGCACCGCACCCGCCTTGAGCACGCCGAACAGCGCAACCACCAGGTCTATGTCGCGTTCCAGCAGCACCGCGACCGGGTCCTGTTCACGGACCCCGGCGGCGCGCAACGCGTGCGCGAGCTGGTTCGCCTTCCGGTCCAGTTCCGCGTAAGTCAGGCGGCGGTCTCGGCACACGACGGCTTCGGCGTCTGGAGTTTCCCGGGCCCAGCGGGCGAATTCCTCCAGACAGGTACCGGCTTCCCGCCGCGGCTCAGGTCCGGTTCCTTGCCGAATGAGAGCCGCTTCCTCTTCCGTGCCAAGGGAGCGCAGCCGCGCGACCGGCTGCTGCGGGTCGGCCACGAGCTCGTGCAGCAGAGTCGTCAGCCAGCGACCGTAGGCCTGCACAGTCGGCTCGTCGAAGGCCTGCGGCTGGTAGCCGAGGCCGATCGAGATCTCGTCGCCGGGCAGCACGATCACGGTCAGCGGATAGTGCGTCGCGTCGGTGATGTCGACGCCGACGAGGTCGAGCCCGGGCGCGAGCGGTTCGCGTTCCCGGCTGGAGAGCGGGAAGTTCTCCATGACCAGCATCGTGTCGAACAGATCGCCGACGCCCGCCGCGCGCTGGATGTCCGGCAGCCCGAGGTGATGGTGGTCGGTGAGCCGCGCGTTCTCGTCCTGCACGCGCGTCAGCACCGCCGACGCCGGATCGGACGGGGCGAACGCCACGCGCACCGGGATGGTCGTGCCGAGCTGGCCGATCATCGCTTCCACGCCCGGAACGTCGGACGGACGACCGGACACCGGGCAGCCGAACACCACGTCCTGGCGTCCGGTGAGCCGCGCCAGCAGCACGCCCCACGCCGTCTGGAACACCGCCGTCGGCGTCACGCCGCGTTCCCGCGCGAAGCCGCGCAGCCGTTCGCTGAACTCGGCGCCGAGCCCGACCCAGATCCGTTGTGGACGGTCCGAAGCGGACCCCGCGGTCGCCGGGGCCAGCCGCGTTCCTTCTTCCAACCCGGCCAACGCGGTCTGCCAGGCCTCGACCGCCGCGTCGTGATCGCGGGCGGCCAGCACCCGGTGGTACTCGGCGAGCGGCGGCGCGACCGGAGCGGCCGGACCGCCGTCGAGTTCGGCGTAAGTGGCCAGCAGGGCGCGGCCGACGAGCGGCATCGACCAGCCGTCGAGGAGCGCGTGATGGATCGTCAGCACCAGCCGATGCTCGGCCGCGCCGAGGGTGATGAGCAGGAACCGGATCAGCGGCGGTACCGCCGGGTCGAACGGCCGGGCCAGCTCGGCCGCGCATTCGTCCTCGGCGCTCTCCGGGTGCTCGACGTGCCGCCAGTCCAGGTGCACGTCGGCAGGCACGACCTGCACGACCTCGCCCGCCGCTGTCGTGTGCAGGTGGACGCGCAGCGCCGGATGCCGTCGCAGCAGCTCCGCGGCGGCGGCTCGCATCCGTTCCGGAGCAAGCCGTCCTTCGAGGTGGGTCACCGCTTGCACGGTGTAGACGTCGGGCCCGCCCCGCGTCAGCGTGTGGAACGACAGCCCGGCCTGCAGGGGCGTCGCGGGCAGGACGTCGGCGACCGGGCCCTGCTGTTCAAGCGCGTCGATATCGTGCTGGGTGAGCGTGACGAGCGGAAGGTCCGACGGAGTGAGCCCGCCGGTGTTCTCCCGCGCGTGCGCCGCCAACGCGGCCAGCGCGGTCGACCAGGCTTCCTGGAGGCGTTCGACCTCTTCCGGCTGCAAAACCCGGCTCGCGGCGGTCCATTCGACGGCGATCCGCGGCACGCCTTCCTCGCGGACGAAGCAGTTCAGCGCCAGGACCTGCTCCAACGCCTTGGCGGGCGGCTCGATCACGGCGAACGGATCCTCGTCCGGCAGCTGCCAGCCGCCGGACAGCGGACTGAACCGGCCGAGGTAGTTGAGCAGGACGTCCGGCATCTCCGGCGCGGACCCGGCCCCCGGGTCCAGGTACCGCAGGATGCCGAACCCGATCCCGCCGTCCGGCACCGCGCGCCGCGCTTCCTTGACCGCGCGCAGCAACCGGTCGAGCGTGTCCACACCGGACAGTTCAATGTGGACCGGG
Source organism: Amycolatopsis sp. CFH S0740 (assembly GCF_004522315.1). Lineage (NCBI taxonomy): Bacteria > Bacillati > Actinomycetota > Actinomycetes > Pseudonocardiales > Pseudonocardiaceae > Amycolatopsis > Amycolatopsis sp. CFH S0740. Next base: position 89,242 of record NZ_SDLS01000025.1, read on the forward strand.
TATTCGGCGGTGAACCAGCCGACGGTCCGGGCGAGGTCCAGCCCTTCGCGGCCGTGGCCCTCCATCGTGACGGTGAGCACGTCTTCGTCGCCGCGCAGGGTCAGCACGAGCGCGGCGAGCAGCACCTCGTCGACACCCGCACGGTAGGCGGCGGGCAGCGTCGTGAGAATCGCCGCGCTTTCCTCTTCGGTGGCGACGGTGACCGAACGATGCGCGGTGGCAACGGTGTCGCGCGTCGGGTCGAGCTTGCTCTTCCGCGTCGACCGCCAGTAGTCGAGTTCACCGCGCCGCGCGCCACTCGTCCCTTGTTCAGCGAGCGCCAACACGTGTCGTCGCCAGGAATTGCGCACGGGCTCGAGCACTCCACCCTCGCACGCCGTCTGCAGATCAGGTAGCAAGATGCGCCACGAAACCCCGTCGATCGCCAGGTGGTGCACGACGATCACCAACTGGTCCCCGACCAGCGCGACGCGCAGCATCTCCCCGGCGCGCGGGTCCAATTCGGACGCCAGCCGTTCGGCTACTTCAGCCGGACTCCCTGTCGCCTCGCTGACCGACGCCGAGACTGCGCCCCGCGGCCGGATCACCAACGATCCATCAGGTTCGACGCGAAGCCGCAACACGTCGTGGTGGTCAAGAATCGCCTGCACGCCTTCGCGCAGCCCCGGCACCGGGCCGTCCACGCGGAGCACTGTCCACTGTGCATAGCCGACAATCGCGTCCAGATCCGGATTCAGGTCGAACAACGTCCGCACGATCGGCGGCGCCGGAACCTCGCCGATCGGCTCGTCCGGTTCACTGTCCGGTTCGGACAGATCCCGGCTCGCCGCCGCCAACGCCGCGAAACTGCGCCGCGCCAGCAAATCCCGCGGCCGGAGGTCCAGCCCGTGCGCCCGCAGCCGGCTGCTCACGCTGATCGCGGTGATGCTGTCGCCGCCGAGGGCGAAGAAATCGTCGTCGACCGCGACCCGCTCCACGCCGATCACCTCGGCGATCGCCGCGCACAGCAACCGTTCCCGTTCGGTCCGCGGTTCCCGTCCGCCCTCGGCCGCCGCAGGCGCGGGCAGCGCGGCCCGGTCGAGTTTTCCGTTGCTGGTCACCGGAAGTTCGTCCAGCACCACGACCGCGGCCGGAACCATCGCCTCCGGCAACCGCTCCGCGAGCGTGGCCCGAACGTCCTCCGCAACCAGCCCGGAGCCGACGACATACCCGACCAGCCGGGGTCCGCGCACCGCAGCCGCGGCAGCCCGCACGCCGGGTACCGCGCCAAGCGCGCCCTCGACCTCGCCCAACTCCACGCGGTGGCCGCGAATCTTGACCTGACCGTCGCGCCGCCCCAGATACTCCAGCCCCCGGCCCGGCACCCAGCGCACGACGTCGCCGGTGCGGTACATCCGTTCCCCCGGCGGCCCGAACGGATCGGCGACGAACCGCTCCGCCGTCCCGCCCGGACGACCGAGATAACCACGCGCCAGATGCGGTCCGGCGAGGTACAACTCCCCGCGGCTGCCCGGCAGCACCGGCCGCAGCGCGGCATCGAGCACGTACGCCCGCGTCCCGGGCACCGCGAACCCGATCACCGGCTCGTCCCCGGTGATCGGCGCGCTGGCACCGTCCACAGTGGCCTCAGTCGGGCCGTAGATGTTCCGCGCGCGGATTCCGGACGAAGCGACCCGCTGCCACAACGCCGGTGACGTCGCCTCGCCGCCGAGCACCAGCAACGCCGGGTCGAGCGACCCCGCGTCCAGCAACGGAGCTGCCATCGACGGAGTCGTGTCGATGACGTCGATCTGGTCGCGTACGAACGCGGCGTGCAGCGCATCGACGTCGCGCGCGGTTTCCGTGTCATAGACGTGTAATTCGTGCCCGCAGAGCATCCACAGCAGCTGCTCGATCGCCGAGTCGAAGGCGAAGGAGTACGTGTGCGCGACGCGGAGCCGCCGCCCCTGCGCGGTCTCGGCCACCGTGGTCGCGCGATGGTTCCGCAGCAACGTCTCCAGCCCGCCGGACCGGACCAGCACTCCCTTCGGCTGCCCAGTGGAGCCCGAGGTGAAGATGACGTACGCGAGGCTTTCCGGATGCCGGTCTACCTGCTCCCCCACTGCCGAGTACCCGGCGATTTCCTCCCGTACCGCCGGATCGTCCAGCCGCAGCTGCGGCACGTCCGGCAGCAGGTCCGAATCCGTCACGACGAGTTTCGGGGTCACCTCGGCGACCAGCGAGCGCAGCCGTTCCGCCGGATGCGCCAGGTCCAGCGGCAGGAACGCAGCCCCCGCGTCGAGCACCGCCAGCAGCGCCACCACCAGATCGACCGACCGCGGCAACGCCAGCGCCACCACGTCGTCCGCTCCGACGCCCCGCGCCCGCAACGCCCGCGCCAGCCGGTGCACCCGGTCCCGCACCTCGTCGCCGGTGAGCCGCTCGTCCCCGCAGACCAGCGCGGTCTGCCCGTCGAGCCCGTCCAGGAACCCTTCTCCGGTCGGGGAAACCGCGGGAGTCGACCATTCGGCAAGCAACGCGTCGACGTCCGGCACCAGGTCCACCCCGCCGACCACCGGCGCGTCCGCACTCGTGAACGCGGAGATCAACGACTTCAACGCGGTGAGCTGCGCGTCGACGCCAGCCTGGTCCTGCGAACGCGCGTCGACCTCGAAGCCCAGCAGCAGCCCGCCGCCAGCGGTCGGGAGCACGCTGAGCCCCATGTCCTCCGGCGGCCCGCCCGCGACGTTCCGCATCGTCCCGCGCGCCTCGCCGAACGCCAGCTCCAAATCGAACGCCTTGAGGTTGATCCCGCGGCCGTGCAGCAGCGCACCCGCGCCGGGCACCGCCAGATCCTGCGGCAGATTTTCGCCCCGGTACCGCTGGTGCGCGCGCATCTCCCGCAACGCCTGCGCGACCCGCGCGGTCAGCTCCTCCGGACGATCGCCCGGCTGCACCTGCACCCGCAACGGCAGCACGTTGACCGCCATCGCCGGGGTCCGCAACGCCGCGCCGACCCGGCACATCAACGGCACCGCGAACACGACGTCCGCCGTCCCGAGCACCCGGTGCAGGAACGCCGCGTAACACGCGATCAGCGCGTCGCCCCAGGTCGTCCCCGCGCGCTTCCCCAGTTCGCCCAGCCCGGCGACCTCGTCCGCGGTGAGTTCGGCGCGCGCGGTGAACGTCGCTTCCGGCAGCCCGGCCGCGCTCGCGTCGTCGGCCAGCTCCGGCATCGGCGTGAACCGATCGCACCAGTACGCGCGGTCCTTGGCGAACCGTTCGCTCATCCGGTACTCGCGGTCGGCTTCGACGAGATCCGCGAACCGGCCGAACGTGGACGGCGACGCCTCTTCGCCCCGCACCGCCGCGGTGTACCGGGCAGCCGTGCGGCGAGCGAGCATCGCGGCGGTGTAGCCGTCGAACACCAGGTGGTGGCCGAGCTGGGTGAACCACACTTCCGTGTCGGAAAGCCGGAGGATCACGTGCGAGAACAACGCCCGGTCCAGCATCCCGCGGCACGCCTCGGCCACCCGCTGCCGCTCCGCCGCGACCCGCGCGTGCGCCGCGGCGAGCGGATCCGGTTCCCCTTGCAGATCAACGACTTCCGGCAACGGCACCGGCTCAGCGGACACGGTTTGCCGCGGCCCGTCCGGGGTGTCGTGCACCCGCAGCCGCAGGCTTTCGGCCTCCTCGGCGGTCGCTCGGATCGCCTCGGCCAGCGCCGCGAGGTCGACCGGCGTGCCGGAGATTTCCACGACGTCGCCCACGACGTAGTACGGCGAATCCGGTTCCAGCCGCTGCGCGTTCCAGATGCCCAGCTGGGCGCTGGTCAGTTCGAGAGCGGCGAGTGCGGTGCTCAACTGGTGACTCCCGGGGTCAGAGCGACGGCACGACCATCGGCGTGCCGGTGACCGGATCGGGCACCACGACGCTCGGCAGGTCGAAGACTTCCTTGATCAGCGCGGCGTCCACGACGTCGCCGGGCTCGCCCTCGGCCACGACCCGGCCGTCGCGCATGGCGACGACGTGGTCGGCGTACCGGCAGGCCTGGTTGATGTCGTGCAGCACCGCGATCACCGTGCGGCCCTCGTCGCGCAGCCGCTTCAGCAGCTCCAGCACCTGGTACTGGTGCGCGATGTCGAGGAACGACGTCGGTTCGTCGAGCAGCAGGTACGGCGTGCGCTGCGCGAGCACGACCGCGATCCACACGCGCTGCCGCTGCCCGCCGGACAGCTCCTGCACCGGACGGTCGGCCAGCCCGGCGACGCCGGCCGCGGTCATCGCGCCGACCACCGCGGTCTCGTCCTCCTCGGACCACGACGACAGCAGCGACTGGTGCGGGAACCGGCCGCGCGCGACCACCTGCCGGACGCGGACGTCCTCCGGAGCGGACGGATCCTGCGGCAGGAAGCCGAGTTCCCGCGCCAGCGCCTTCGCCGGATATGCCCCGACCTCGCGGCCGTCGAAGGTCACGCCGCCGTCGGACGGGCGGAGCAGCCGGACGAACGCGCGCAGCAATGTCGATTTGCCGCACGCGTTCGGGCCGACCACGGCGGTGAACGCGCGGTCGGGCACGTCGAGCTGCAACTGCGTCGACACGACACGGTCGCCGTAGCGCAGGGTGAGGTCCCGCGCGGTCAAGCGGGCGGTCACTTCCGCCGCACCTCCTTGGTGAGCAGCCAGATCAGGTAGCAGCCGCCGATCGCCGTGCTGACCACGCCGACCGGGAGCGAGACCGGGGCGAGCAGCATCTGCGCGACGAGGTCGGCGCCGGCGAGCAGCAGCGCGCCGGTCAGTGCCGCGGGCAGCAGCGGGATGCCGGGCGCGCGGGCGAGCCTGCGGCCGATTTGCGGCGCGGCGAGCGCGACGAACGCGATCGGCCCGGCCACCGCGGTGACCGTCGCCGTGCAGGCAACACCGATCACGACCAGCTGCAGCCGCAGGGATTCGTGCCGGACGCCGGTCGTCACCGCGAGTTCCGTGCCGAGCGCCGCCTGATGCAGCGCGGGCGCGCGGGTCAGCAGCACCGCGAACAGCACGGCCAGCACCCCGAACGGCACCGCGACGTCGCTCCAGCCGATGCCGTTGAGCGAACCGGCGCTCCAGCCGACTGCGGCAATCGCCACTTCGAGGTCGGCGCGCAGCACGATCCACGAGTTCAACGCGGTCAGCATCGCGTTGATCGCGATCCCGATGACGATCAGCCGCAACCCGGACCGGCTGCCGCCCATCGACAGCAGATAGACCGCAGCCGCGGTGATCAGCCCGCCGACCACCGATGCGAACGTCAGCTGCGTCGACGACCCGGACAGCACCGTCATCGCGATCAGCGCGCCGGTGTAAGCACCGGAGTCGAGACCGATCACGTCCGGGCTGCCGAGCGGATTCCGGGTGACGTTCTGGAAAATCGCCCCGGCCAGCCCGAGCGCGGCCCCGAACACCAGCCCGGCCGCCACGCGCGGCAACCGCCATTCGCGGATCACCACGCCAGGTCCGCCGCCCGATCCGCCGAGCGCCGCGAACACCCGCGCCGGACTCGCCCAGGCCGCGCCGTAGCAAAGCCCCAGCAACGCGAGCCCGGCGAGAACGACGCCGAGCACGGCGACGAGAACGACCGTCCGACGCTCGACCCGCAACGAAATCCGCCCTCGGCGGAACACGAACGCGGTCATAACTCGGCCGTCCCGTACTTGCGGACCGCCCAGATCAGCACCGGGCCGCCGACGAACGCCGTCACGATCGCGACCGGCACCTCGCCGGTCGGCAGCAGCACGCGCGAGCCGATGTCCGAGACCAGCAGCAGAATCGGGCCCAGCACCACCGCGAACGCGGTCAGCCACGGCACCGACGCACCCGCCGCTCGGCGCGCGAGATGCGGCACGATCAGGCCGACGAACAGAATCGGCCCGGCCACCGCTGTCGCCGCCCCCGCCAGCAGGGTGATCAACAACAGCGTCACCGCACGTATCCGGGCCACGCGCGCGCCGAGAGTGTGCGCGACGGTGTCGCCCAGCGCGAGCGCGTTCAGCTGACGGCTCAACAGACACGCGGCGACCACGCTCACCGCGATGACGATCAACGGAACCGTCAGCGGAGCCTGTTCCCGTCCGGCCAGCGAGCCGACCGCCCAGAACCGGTACCGGTCGAAAGTGTCCGGCAGCAGCAACCGCAGCCCGAGCGAAACGCCGCTGAGCACGAACGTCAGCGCGGTGCCGGTCAGCACCATCCGCAACGGCGACCGCCGGCCGACCGCGTAGACCAGCAGGGTCGCCAGCACCGCGCCGAGCACCGCGAACAGCAGCTCCCCCGACGCGGAAACGGCGATGCCGAGGGCGGAACCGATCGTGATGGCGAACCCGGCCCCGGCGGTCACGCCCAGCACGCCAGGTTCGGCGAGCGGATTGCGCGACAGCACCTGGACGAGCACCCCGGCCACCGCCAGCGCAGCGCCGACCCCGACCGCCAGCAGCGCACGCGGCGCGCGGACGTCGCGCACCACCGCCTGATCCGCCGGATCGCCGTGCCCGAAGATGGCCTGGAGCACCTCCGCCGGCGCGATGCCGTGCGCGCCGACGCCCACGCTGACCACGGCCACCGCCGCCAGCAGGACGACGGCGGCGGCCAGCAGCGCGGTCCGGCTGCGCCCGGTCACTTCTTCAGCAGCGGCGCGAACGCCTGGTCCACCGCGTCCAGCGTCTTCATCGCCGCCCGGTAGGTGGCCGCTTCGGTGTAGCGGAAGGCGAACGTCTTGCCCGCCTTCACCGCGGGAAGTTCCTTCCACAGCGGCGAATCGAGCACGTACTTCACCGCGGGCGGCACCGAGCCGTCCGGCTTCACCGAGTAGGTGATCGCGTCCGCCTGCGCGAACGCGGTCGGCAGCTCCTCGATCGACGGGTACTCGCTGACGTCCTTCGACCCGCCGCCCTTGACCTTCACCTGGCCGAAGTAGTTCGCGCCGATGTCCTGCGCGACGTTGGTGCCCCAGGAATCCTTGAACTCGCGCTGGAAATTGCCCTTCGCGACTTCGCCGTACGCGCCGACGTGCCCTAGTTTCAGCTGCGGCAGCACGGCTTTGTACTTGTCCGCGAGCTGCTTCGCCTTCGCCTCGTACTCCTGGCGCGCGGCGTCGAACCCGGCCAGCGCGCCGGCCGCGTCGGACTGCTTGCGCGAAAGCTCCCGCCACGCCGACGGCACCGACGGGCCGATCGCCACGACCGGCGCGATCTCCTGCAGCCGCTTGACGTCGATGTCCGCGAGCACCGGCTTCGGCACGCCGATCACGATCAGGTCCGGATCGGCTTGCGCGATCGCCTCGTAGTTCGTCTCGGCGGCCTGCTCGCCCGCGACCTTCGGCAGCTCGTCGTACTTCTTGCGGTCCTCGGTCGTCATCATCGGAAGGCCGCGCTTCCACGTCGAGATCCCGACGAGCGGCGCCTTCGCCTCGAGCAGCGCCGGAACCGCGTAACCGGTCGCGATCACGCGCTTCGGCTTGACCGGGATCTTGATCTCGCCGTTGTCAGCGGCGAACACGCGGGTCGGGGCGTCGCTCCCGCTGCTGCTCTGCGCGTCGCCGGAGCCGCAGCCCGCGACGACGGTGAGGGCGACCGCGAGCGCGGCGGCAGCGAGACGGGTCTTTCTGGTGACGGTCATGCGAGGGTCCTTGCTGTTGCTGATGAATCAGTGGTCGTGCTCGTCGTCGAAGTCCGCGACGCCGCGTTTCCAGTAGCCGGTCACGTCGTAGTCCTCGCGGGCGAGCCCGAGGTCGTCGCGCAGCCAGCGGCGCAGCGGCTTGATCGCGCCCGCTTCCCCGGCGATCCACGCGTAAAGCCGTTCGCCTTCCGGCACTTTGACTTCGCGCACGGCGTCGGCGAGCAGCTCGACGCTGCCCGGTGCGGCGGTTCCGCGGTGCAGCCAATGGACTTCGACGCCGTCCGGCGCGTCGAGGTCGATCTCCTCGCTCGCGTCGGCGACCTCGGCGAACGCCCAGCCCGCAGCGGTCCGCGGCAGTTCCTCCAGCCAGCGCGCGAGGGCGGGCAGCGCCGTGATGTCGCCGGCGAGCAGGTAGCGGTCGTAGTTGTGCGGCACGATCAGCCCGCCCGGCGGACCGGCGACGTGCACGGTCTCGCCCGGCCGCACCGCGCGCGCCCAGTCCGAGCCGAGACCGCCGTCGTGCAGGGCGACGTCGAGGTCCAGCTCGCCGGACGCCGGGTCGTAGCGGCGGACGGTGTACTCGCGCGAGACCGGCGACGGCTTCGGCCAGCGGAGCATGTCGCCGTTCGCCTCGGGCAGCCGAAGCTCGCCGTCGGCGTCCGGGAAGAGGATCTTCACGTGCTCGTCCGGCGAATGCGCCTCGAACCCGGCCGTGCCCGGCCCGCCGAGGGTGACGCGCAGCAATCCCGCGCCGACCGCGCTGGTTCGCACGACCTCGGCGCGCCGGATCCGGATGGGGTACGGCACTTTCTCGGCCTGCCGCCCCGCGCGGACCTCCGCGATCCGGGCGGTGTGGCGGTGCCGGTGGGTATCCCGGCTCACTGCGAGCCGCCGGTGAGCAGCTTCGTCCAGTGCCCGAGCCGCGGGTCCTCGGCGAGGTCGGCGAACTCCAGCTGGGGCGCGCCCGCGCCGCGCCACTTCTCGACCAGGCTCATGATCCGCATCGAATCGAGGCCGAGGTCGGCGAGATCGGTGTCCGGGGTCAGCTCGTCGAGGCCGCAGCCGAGCAGGTCGGCGACGTCGGCGTTGACCTGCTCGGCAGTCAGTCCGGGGGTGCTCATCGAGGTGCTCCTGCGGGAATCGGCGCCGACAGCGCGGCGAGCGCGTCGGCGGTGGTGGTGACGACGCCGCAGCGTTGCGCGACGTACTCGCACGCCTGGTCGTGCCGGGAGCGGTCGAAGTCCGCGACCGCGTCGCTGATCAGGAACGGCCGGACGTCGCGCATGAACGCCTCGACCGCCGTCGTCTGGCAGCCGATGTGCGCGTACACGCCGGTGATCAGCAACTGGTCGCGGTCGCCGAGCTGCTCGCGGAAAGAGCTGCGCTGGAACGCGCTGTAGCGCCATTTGTCCAGCACGGTGTCGCCCGGCCGCGGAGCCAGCTCGTCGACGATGTCCGCCGCGCGCGGGTCGTCGTCGATCACCGCGCCGATGCCGTCGCCCCAGAATTCGGTGAGCAGCCCGCGATCGGCGGCGGGCTGCTTGCCCGGCTGCGCGGTGTAGAACACCGGCATGCCGTAGCTCCGCGCCTTCTCGGCGAGCTCCGCGATGTTCGCCACCATCTCCGGAATCGGCGAACCCTCGTACGGGGCAAGGAAATACCGCTGGACGTCGTGCACGAGCAAAGCCGCCCGCGCCGGGTCGGGCCGCCACCCGACCCGGCCCGCGGGCAGGTCCGCCGCCGCCGGCAGCGGGTACGCCCGGATTCTCGGCAGGGACACGCTTCACCTCTCCTTCGCCAGGGCGGCCAGCGCCGCCCGCAGTTCGCGTTTGCTGGTCTTGCCCACGCCGGTGACCGGGAACTCCCCGACCACCTCCACCAGATCCGGCACCTTGAACGCGGCCACCCCGCGCCCGCGCACGAACCGGCGCAGTTCCGCCGCGCTGGGCTGCTCCCCGTCCGCCGGAACGACGTACGCACAGGTCCGCTCGCCGAGATACTCGTCCGGCACCGCGACGACGGCGGCGTCGAGCACGCCCGGATGCGCCATCAGATGGTTCTCGACCTCTTCCGCCGCGACTTTTTCGCCGCCGCGGTTGATCTGTTCCTTCGCCCGCCCCACGACCTCGAGGTGCCCGGATTCCTTTTGCCGCACCAAATCGCCGGTGCGGTAAAACCCGTCCTCGGTAAACGCGGTCTTGTTGTGCTCAGCGGCGTTGTAGTACCCGCGAATCGTGTACGGCCCGCGCGTAAGCAACGCACCGATTTCACCCGGCTCGACAAGATCGTCCGACTTCGCCAGCGGATCGTCCGGATTCACGACCCGCACCTCGTCGTCCGGCGAAATCGGCCGCCCCTGGGTGCTGAGCACGAGGTCAGCCGGATCGTCCAGCCGGGTGTAACAGACGAGCCCCTCCGCCATGCCGAACACCTGCTGCAGCCGGCACCCCAGCGCCGGACCGATGCGTTCCGCGAGCTCCCGGCCGCACTTGGCCCCGCCGACCAGCAGAACGTCCAAAGAGGACAGATCCCGCTCGGTCCGCGCCGCCGCCTGCACCCAAGCCGCCGCCAACGGCGGAACGACCCCGCTGATCGTGACCCCCTCAGCCTCGATCAGCCGAAAGGCGGTATCAGCGTCCGGCCGCGGCGCCATCACCGTGGCCGCCCCCGCATGCAACGCACCGAGCAACCCAGGCGAACTGAGCGGAAAATTATGCGCGACAGGCAACGCCGCGAGATACACGCTTTCCTTCTTGAGCCCACAAATCCGCGCACTCTCCCGCACGCTGTACAGATAATCGTCGTGCGTCCGCGGAATCAGCTTGGGCAACCCAGTGCTTCCACCGGACAGCTGCAGAAACGCCATCCCCTCCGAATCCGGCTCCGGCAACTCCCGCGGCGCGGTCGCCGCCAACGCCGCGAATTCCGGTTCTCCGACGACGAAGACTTTCCGCTGCTGCTGCGCGACTTCCCGTGCCATCTTCGCGTGATCATGCCCAGCATGCTCGCCGACGGTAAGGATCGCTTTCGCGTCGCTCTGCTCGGCGAAGTGCCGCAACTCGCTGTCCCGATGCGCAGGCAACGCGAACACCGGCACCGCCCCGGCCCGCCACAACCCGAAGACGACCGACACGAACTCCGGAATATTCGGCAACTGCACGACGACCCGATCGCCCTGCCCGATCCCGCTCGCGACAAACCCGGCGGCCAGCCGATGCGCCCGCTCGTCCACCTCGGCGAACGTCCAGCGCTGCCCTTCGCCGACCACCGCCGTGCGGTCCGCGTACGCCTCCTTGAGCGAGGTGAGCAAGGCTCCGAATGTTTGTCCCCGCCAGTACCCACTGGCCCGGTACTGCGCTGCGGTTTCCTCTGGCCACAAGCTCATGCGTCGCCCTCCGCGCTCAGCAACGTCCGGTCTCGTCGACACCCGCTTGCCGCAGCTTCCAGCCACAAACTCACGCGACTTCCTCCGCACCCAGCAGCGTCAGCCCTCGCAGACACCTACTCGCCCGATACCGCGCCGCCGTCTCCTCCGCGCTCAGCAACGTCCTGCCTCGCCGACATCCGCTCGCCGCGGCTTCCCGCCACAAACTCACGCGACCCCCTCCGCACCGAGCGCACGCAGCAGCGTCCCGAACTTCGCACTGGTCTCCGCCAATTCCGCCGCCGGATCAGACCCGGCGACGACCCCCGCCCCCGCGAACAACCGCGCGGTCTTGTCGGACACCTCGGCACACCGGATCGTGACGACCCATTCGCCGTCCCCCGCGAGATCGGTCCACCCGACGAGCCCCGCGTAATACCCGCGATCCTCCGGCTCGAGCCGCGCGATCGTGTCGCGCGCCAGACCGACCGGCACCCCGCACACCGCGGGCGTCGGATGCAACGCCTCAGCCAACTCCAACGACGACGGCCCATCCGCCCCCACGCGCCCGGTGATCCGGGTCGAAAGGTGCCACATCGTAGGCGTGCCAATCACTTCCGGCTCTTCCGGAACGTCCAGCTCGGTGCAGTAGCGCCCCAACACCTCCGCTACCTGCGCGGCGACGAGGGCATGCTCATTGAGGTCCTTTTCGGACACTCGCAGCTCCGAAATCGCCTGCGCGTCCTGCGCCGGATCCCCCGTCCGCCGCCGCGACCCGGCAAGCGGATTCGCGGTCACGACGTTCCCCTTGCGAGACACCAGCAACTCCGGACTGGCCCCGACGAGCGTCCGCGGCGCCGGATCCCCAGGCGCACTGACGTCGACAGCAAAGGCATGCGCCGCAGGATCCGCCACGACGAGGTTGCGGAGGAGTTTCCGCACGGAAACCCCTTGCTCGCCCACGAGATCCAGTGCCCGGGCGAGGACGACCTTACGAAGTTCCCCGTCACCGATGAGATTGACCGCCCGACGGACGCTTTCGGCATAAACCTCGGGCGCTGGCTGCGGGATTACGGTCCAGGAGGTGGTGGCATCGATGCCGTCGACGCTTGAACCGCTACGGGACCCGGCGACGGCCGCACTCTGGTTCCCGCCAGGCTCCACCGCACGGCTCGCCACCTGCGAATGCCCGCCTGCGTTCCCGCCTGACCCCACCACGTTGCCCGCCGCACGCGAACGGCCGCCCGCATCCCCGCCAAACTCCGCCACGTTCCCCGCTGCACGCGAACGCCCACTCGCATCCCCGCCGAACTCGGCCGCCCGCGAACACTCACCCGCGTTCCCGCCGGACTCCGCCGGATCGCCCACGACCTGCGAACTTTCCCCCATTCGCAGGCCGCCGTCGCCGGGCAGCTCGGCCCGCCGCACCACCGCGGGCACGATCAAGCTGCTCCCGGAGTCCGGCCGGAACCCGATCGCCCCCACCACGACCGGATTCGCGACCCCTGCCAGCACCGCGGCTTCCAACGCCTCGGCAGCCGCCGCGGCCCGGTTGCCCGTCGTGCCGCGGACGTGCGAGTGCACCCCGTCGGCGAGCAGCACCCCGCGGGCCGACGAGTAGTAGAACGACCCCGGCAGGTACGCGGCCAGGAGATCCGCCGCCCGGTGGACCGGCCGCGGACGGGCCGGAGCAGGTGAGGACACGAGGTGAATTCCCTTTCGCACACGCGCAGGCGGCCGAGCCGCCCCGTCCGTTCCTCGCACAAGGTCCGGACCTTGACTGTTTGGTTAGCCTAACCTAATGGACAGTAACGTATCCGGACGAAAAGGAAAAGCCGCCCGGCGGGTCGACTCGGGTCACGCGCGAAGCGTGGCCCCGCCGTCGACGTAAAGGTTCTGCATGGTGATGTGCCGGGCCCGGTCGGACGCGAGGAACAGCACCGCGTCCGCGATGTCGGCGGGATCGGCGATCCGCCCGAGCGGAATCCCGACGCGGAACTGCTCCGGATTCCCTGCGATAACCCGGTGTTCGCCGGAGTCGTCCGTCCACAGTAGACGTTGCATGTCGGTGTCAGTCGACCCCGGCGAGACGATGTTGCACCGGATCCCCGACCCGGCGAGCTCCAGCCCCAGACAGCGGGTGAGCATGGTCGCCGCGGCCTTCGAAGCCGCGTACGCAGCCATCCCGGTCCGCGGGACACCGGCCGCGTTCGACCCGACGGTGACCAGCACCCCGCTCCCCCGCGGCTGCATCCGCCGGGAGATCTCGCGCAGCACAGTGAAAACCCCGGTCGAGTTGACCGCGAAGGTCGCCGCCCAGTCCTCGTCGCTGGTCTCCCCCACCGACCCGGGCCGCAGCACCCCCGCGACCGACACCCCGATCCCGATCGGCCCCAACTCCCGCTCGACGTTCGCCACGACCCGCGCGACCGCCGCCGGATCCCCGACGTCCGCCACGAACGGCACCACCCGCCCGCAGACGGACGGCTGGACGTCAACCGACTGCCCGGCCTCGCCAGCCGCGTGAGCCCGCGCCGCATCGACGCCGTCGGCTACCAGCGCACCGACCGCCTCCGCTGCCCCATCAGCAGGAGTCGGCACTGCACCGCTCGACAAATCCTCTTCAGTCGCAACCCCGGAAGGCCGTGCGTCGTCAGCACCCACCGGTGCCGAGCCCCCGGCGACGTCGTCATCCGCGAGAGTCCCCGCCGGAACACCCCCAGAAAGTCGCTCGCCAGCACGCACCCCGGACGCTTCCACCGCAACAGAACCCCGCGCAGCATCTTCACTGGCACCGGCGTCCGAAGCACCTCGGACGTCCACCCGGCCCAGCCCCGCGCCGTAGTCCCGCGCCGCGACCTCCCGCAACCCCTCCTCGTCGATGTCCACCGCGGCCACCACGGCACCGGCCCGGGCGAGCGCCTCCACGACGGCCGCCCCGATCCCGCGCGCACCGCCGGTCACCAGCGCGATCCGCCCTTCGATCCCGGCTCCCGCGTCCCGCGTCACCGCGCACCTCACCCTCCGTCGCCGACTGATTAGGCAAACCTAACCTAATCGAGTGAGCGTCGGCCAGGGTGATCCCGCCCACCCCGGGCTCAGCGGCCCGGCGCGAAGTTCCGCAACCGCAGGCTGTTGGCCACCACCAGCACCGACGACAGCGACATCGCCGCCCCCGCGATCAGCGGGTTCAGCAGTCCGCACGCGGCGAGCGGCAGCGCGGCCACGTTGTACCCGAACGCCCAGACGAGATTCCCCCGAATGGTGCGCAGCATCCGTTGTGCGAGACGGATCGCGGCCGGCAGCACTGACAGGTCATCGCGGACGAGGATGATGTCGGCTGACCGCAAGGCGAGATCGGTCCCCTCGGCGACTGCCAGCCCGAGATCAGCGCTCGCCAGCGCCGGAGCGTCGTTCACCCCGTCGCCGACCATCGCCACCCGATGCCCCTTGTGCTGCAACGCAGACACCGCCGCCGCCTTCTCGCTCGGCAAGACTCCGGCGAGCACCTCGGGAATCCCGACCTCTGCGGCGACCGCCTGGGCCGTCACCTCGTTGTCGCCGGTCAGCAGCACCGTTTTCAACCCCAGCCGATGCAATTGCGCGACCGCCGCCCGCGCCGAAGGCTTCACCTCGTCTCGCACGGCGAGCATGCCCGCGACCTCGCCAGCCGCCGACACGAGCACCACAGTCGCACCGCCAGCCTCCGCCGACGCCACCGCGGCTTCGACCTCAGGGCCAACCGAAATCCCTTCGTCCGCCAGCAACCTCGGCCGCCCGACGACCACCGCCGTTCCCTCAACCACGCCGCGCGCGCCCAGCCCGGGCAATGCCTCGAATTCAGCAGCCGGAAGCACCGCCGGCCCAGCAGCGACAATCGCCGCGGCAATCGGGTGTTCAGACGACTCTTCAACCGCAGCCGCGAGACGAAGCACCTCCGTCGGCGAGAACGATCCGAACGCCCGGGTCTCGGCGAGAGTCATTCGCCCCTGCGTCACGGTGCCGGTCTTGTCCAGCACGACGGTGTCGACCGTCCGACTCGCCTCGAGCGCATCCGGCCCCTTCACGAGGATCCCGAGCTGGGCACCCCGCCCGACGCCGACCATCAGCGCGGTCGGCGTCGCGAGCCCCAACGCGCACGGGCACGCGATGATCAGCACCGACACCGCCGCGCCGAACGCGTCCCTCACCGGGTTCCCGGTGAACAACCACCCCGCGAGGGTGAGCACCGCCAACGCCGACACCACCGGGACGAAGACCGCGCACACCCGGTCGGCCAGCCGTTGCACCGCCGCCTTCCGCTCCTGTGCGCGCTCGGCGAGCGCACTCATCTGCGCCAGCTGCGATCGCGCTCCGACGGCCTCAGCACGCACCACCAGCCGGCCGTTCAGGTTGATGCTTCCGCCGATCACCCGGTTTCCCGGTCCAACCTCCGCCGGAACGGGTTCGCCCGTGATAGCGCTGACATCCACTGTGGACAGACCGCTGTCGACGGTTCCATCCGCGGCAATCTTCTCCCCCGGTCGCACCACGAACCGGTCGCCTACGGCCAGTTCGCTGATTCCGACCAGCTCTTCGCCGTCCGCGCGCAGAATCCGCACGTCCTTCGCCGCCAGTGCGTCCAGCGCGCCGAGCAGATCCGCCGCACCACGCCGGGACCGCGCCTCGAAGTACCGGCCGGCGAGCAAGAACGTCGTCACTCCGGCCGCGACGTCGAGATACACCGAATCCGCGCCCGGCGCGGTCGCGCCGAACCCGATCCAGTAACCCGCCTCGCTGCCCGATCCGATCAGCACCGAAGCCGCCGACCACAGGTAGGACGCCAGCATGCCCAAGGAAACGAGCGTGTCCATACTGGACGACCGGTGCCGCAGATTGCGCAGCGCGGCCCGGTGGAACGGCACCGCCGACCAGAACACGACCGGGGTCGCGAGCAGCAGGCACACCAGCTCCCACAACGGGAATCGCAGCGACGGCACGAGCGCGAGCGTGATCGACAGATTGCCGAGCGGGACGGCCAGCACCGCCGCCACGATCAACCGGCGGCGCAGGTCGTGGACCCGCGCGTCACGGTTTTCCGGGGTCGCTTCGCCGCGGACAGTCGCGGTATAGCCCGCGCGTTCGATCGTCGCGACCAGCGAAGCGGGGTCGAGGTCAGGCGGATAATGGACAGTCGCGCGTTCGGTCGCGTAGTTCACCGTGGCGCGGACGCCGTCGAGTTTGCCAAGGGATCGCTCGACGCGCGCCGCACAGGCGGCACAGGTCATCCCGCCGACGGCGAGATCGAGTTGACGGGTCGGGGTCGCCGCGGGGGCGGCGGTCTGCGTAGACATGGTTCTCCGGATTCCAGGACGGGCACGAAGTCGGTGGCAGTGCCGGGCCGGGGAAGGCGGACCGATTTCCATCGTACGCCTGTTTTTCCGCCGCCACTCCTTCGGGTGACTTGGGAACCTTTCGGCTCCCCCTGACGACTATCCGGATGGTGGCAGTGCCCGACCCAACCCGATCAGACAGGAGCGAAAATGTCCGAAACCCTTGCCTCATCAGGAAACCTTCAGCACGTGAGCACGTTCTGCGGCAACTGCGACTGCGGCTGCCCGGAGCTGTTCCTCGACGATGCCGCCCCGCCGGAACGCCGCGTCGTGCTGACCGACGACTTCGGACAGCGAGTGCAGATGAGCTTGGCACAGCTGAAAGTTCTCGTCGACGATGTCAAAGGCGGAGCCTTGGACAAGGTGGTGACTGCGGTGGTCTAGCGGCGGAATCGGCTCGGTGCAACGGGATCGCCGCCGCGAGCGACAACGCGGGCGCGGGACCTGCGGGCGGCCGGATTCAGCGGCCGACGGACCGATGCCGGTGCGGACCTCAGGGGCGGCCGACCCCGAGTTCCGCACCGGCGGGCATCGAGCCGCGGTTACTGCCTTCTGGCCGCCAGGTTAGCGAGCATCGCGTTGTAGGCGGCGAAATCGTCGTCGTCGCCTTGGCCGAAGCGGCGGTCCAGCCGGGCGGCTTCGCGGTCGTCGTGGCGGCCCCACTGCACCAGCAGCGCCACGACGACCACGATCATCGGGATTTCCCCAGTGGCCCAGGCGATTCCGCCGCCGAGACGTTGATCCGAAAGGAGGTCAAGCATCCACGGCAGGGAGAGGTAGCGGTAGAACGTCTCGGCGATCACGGTCTGCTTGTTCATCAAGATCACGCCGAAGAACGCGTGGAACGGCATCACCGCGAACATCATGCCGAGCCGCGCGAGATGCGGCATCGAACGCGGCGGACGGTCGATGCCGATCACCAGCCAGAAGAAAACGTAGCCGGACACAAGGAAATGGAGGTTCATCAGCTGGTGCGCCCAGTGGTAGCGCATCGCCTCGCCGAACAGACCCGAGAAGTACAGCGCGTAGTACGAGCCGACGAACACCACCGACGCCACCAGCGGGTGCGCGACCAGGCGCGTGAACCGCGAGTGCAGCAGCGCCACGAGCCACTCGCGCGGACCGTCCGGTCCTTTGCCCGCCACCGGCAAGGCACGCAGCGCGAGGGTCACCGGTCCGCCGAGCACGAGCAGCACCGGGGCGAGCATGGCCAGCGTCATGTGGATGACCATGTGCAGGCTGAAGGTTCCGGACGAGTACGTGCCCAGACCGGACGACGTCGCGATCAGCACCGTCGCCCAGCCGCACGTCCACGCCCAGAACCGGCCGCGAGGCCAGTCGTCGCCGCGATTGCGGAGACGCCGTGCCCCGACTGCGTAGCCCGCGACCGCAAGCACAGCAACGACACCGAGGAGCAAGTCCGGACGCCAATCAAGAAAGAGCCGAGCGAACGAAGGAGGATCAGGCAGGTCGTACCCGAGCACGGTCTCGCCGACGGTCGCCGGATCGTCCACGAACGCCGGCGGCACCAGATGCGCCAACCCGGCCGAAGCGCCCATCGCCCCGGCCAGCACCACGACCTCCGCCACGAGAGCCGCTGTCCCGCCACGCCAACGGCGGCGCGTGACGGCGATCAGCACCGCCAACACCACCGTGACCACGACCTTCACCCCGAGGAGAAAGCCATACCCAGTAAATAATCCAGCCGGACGGGCAAGCGCCAGACCGTCGACGATTCCGGATGCGGCGAGCACGACGAGACAACACGTCGCGAGCCGTCGATACCGGCGGAGCGCGATTTCTCGTGCCGCGCCTGAGCCACGGTGGACCAGCAGCGCAACCAGCGCACCGGTCCACAACGCCGCCGCGATCACGTGCCACACCAAGGCATTCGTGGCCAGGTCGTGCCATGCGCCGATGGAGACGTGTCCGGCGATCGCCCTCGGCAGCAACCCGACGAGGGCAAGGCCGAGCCACAGCACCGTGGTTCGCCAGGTCAACGTGCGCCAAACGCCGATCGCCACCACGGCGGCGACCGCGAGGACGCAGAGCCACGCCTTGGGTTCCTCCATGGCGTCAACGAGGACGGCCAGTTTCGCCAGATGCAACGCCTCGGAAACCGGCCGCCCTGATGCGTCGGCGGCGTCGAACGGCACCAGCATCGCGGCTGCTAGCGCCCAAACGCCCGCAGCAGCCGCCGCGGTGCGGGTCGCCGCGTAACCGTCCGGGGAGAGCCGGCCCGCTTCGCCCGGCGGGCTCAGAAACGCCGCGAACACCAACCCGCCGACGCAGACCACCCCGGCCGCGTCGGCAACCAACCGAAGCAAGGAGGTACCCAAGGACGTGACCGGACCAGGAGCCGGGTTGCCGAGAGCGGCATAGACATCGCCCGCCGCGGCGACCACCACCACGACGGCCACCGCGGCAACCCCTGCCGCGGCAAGCAAACCCCGCCGGTGCGGGGTCGGAATAGTGCGCACACCAGAGTGGTCGGAAGGAGGTGGGGGCGAGTTCCCGCGACGTGGATCACGTCATGATCCACGTCGCGCGGCACGACGGCACAACGGCCCGCCGGACCGACGACGGCTCTGGCTCTGGCTCTGGCTCTGGCTCTGGCTCTGGCTCTGGCTCTGGCAGGGAGTGAATCACCAGCCCCGCAACCCATCACCACTCACCCCGGACGATCGCCGTCGAGCGAGCAGCCGCCACCCGACGAAGCCAACCGTCCAACCAACCTGCCGGTCACCTGACGAACAGCACCCTGCCCACCAAGCGGACCGCCTCGCCGCCGAACGACCCCGCCCCTGCCGACAACCGCGCAATCTGACGAAGAAACGGACCCCGCGTCACATCGCGGTGTCGTTCTCCTCCTGGGCGCGCAGCAGATCGTCGCGGGCGCGGGACACCCGGGAACGCACCGTGCCGACCGGGCAGCCGCACACCTCGGCCGCCTCCGCGTACGACAGGCCCAGGAACTGGGTCAGCACCAGGGCTTCGCGACGGTCTTCGTCGAGGGTATCCAGGAGCAGGCCCAGTTCGATCAGGTCTTCGAAGCCCGCGGTGCGCGTCCGGGCGGACTGTTCTTCGGCCGCGCGTTGCCAGTCGGCGGTCGTGGATTCGCGGGGGCGGACCGAGCGCGCGCGGATGCGGTCCACGACGACCCGGCGGGCGATGGACAGCAGCCACGTCCTCGACGACGACCGGCCCGCGAACCTCGGCAGCGAGCCGAACGCGCGCAGGTACGTTTCCTGGGTGAGGTCGTCCGCTTCGGCCGGGCTGGCGCGGTGGGCCAGGAACCGCCACGTGTCGGCTTGCGTCGCGCGGACCCAGGCTTCCAATGCGGCCCGGTCGCCGCGGCCGGCGGCGAGGGCCAGCGCGGTGATCCGCTCGTCGTCGTTGTCGCGGCCGGTGGACACGGACATCACGGTAGTCCATGCCCGTCCGGGACAGTCGCCTGACCAGGCCGGAGAAAAATCGCCGGACCCGCCGGGAACCGGGACGCGGATCCGAGCGACTATGACAGACGTGAGCTGTGAAATCTTCCGCGAAGCGCTGTCCGCGCGACTCGACGGCGAAGCGGGCCCGCTGCCCGAACCGCAGGTCGACCAGCATCTCGAGACCTGCGCGGCGTGCCGGAGCTGGTACGAGCGGAGCGCGACGCTGCGCCGTGCCCTGCTGGTCCGCAGCGCGCCCGAGGTGCCCGACCTCACCGGCCGGATCCTCGCCGAAACCCCGGCCCCGCCGCGGGAAAAATGGGGGCTGCGGGTCGCGCTGGGACTGGTCGGCCTGGTCCAGTGCGGGCTGGCGTTCGCGCAACTGCTCGGCATGGACAACGTCCACGGCGGCGGCGGTTTCATGGAAGGCCACCTCATCAACGAAAGCGCGGCCTGGAACCTCGCGGTCGGCGTCGGACTGCTGTGGGCCGCCCTGCGCACCCGCGCGGCGGCCGGGCAGCTGCCGATGATCACCGGGTTCGTGCTCGTCCTCGCAGTGCTCACGACCAGCGACCTGATCGGCGACCGGGTGACCGTCGCGCGGGTGCTGTCGCACGTCTTCCTCGTCGTCGGACTGGCACTGCTCTACGCCGTCCACCGACAGCACCGCCTCCGGCACCAGCCCGGCCCCGACCTCGCCGACACCGCCGACGACCCGGACCACACCACCGTGCCGACCCACGGTGCGCTCGCCCTGGTCCGCCCGCATCCGAAACGAGGCCGCGACTCCCAACGCCCGACCGGACGGCACCGCGCCGCCTGACGCCCGCTCGGGGTTCCGGCTGGACAGCTCACCCAGCCGGAACCCGCGGTGCCAGCACGGAATCCGCCGCCCAACCGATGGGGCAACGATCGAAGCGACCCGCAACCCGGAGAGTCAGGCGCAGCCTGGAGCCTGGCGCAGCGCGAAGCCCAGCCTTGAACTGCCCGCAGGCTGTCTTTGGCGAGACCATTCACGAAGCCCAAATCGAACCCGCGACGTTCTCCGCTCGCGGACCTGACTGCGGGGCAACCGCCCTCGTGGCTAACGCCAATCCCGCGAGGACTCATCCGCCCAGCCCAATAACGGACACCGCGGAATCTGTCCCACCCGCCCAGAACCAGCCGCTCGAGCCAAATCCGCGAAGCCCGCCTCGCGAGACACAGCTCGCCCGACGACATGCTCAGCGAACTCTGGCTGTGCAGCTATAACGAAGGCCTCCCGGCTGCGAGACGCGGCCCGAAACCCACCTCAATCCCAGAAGGCGGCGCATCCGAACCACCCCGCCGGGCTCAGATCATCGCTACCGCCATCACCGCCATCCCCAAGCTCATCACGCCTTCCATCGCCAGCCCGACCTCCCGCCGTCCGGGGCGGGCGACCGTCCGGGCGTGATCGATCGCCCGGGCCAGCCACGCGATCCCCGCCGCCAGGAAGACCACCGCGAGCACAACCGCGACCACCACGACATGCGCAGGCGCGTGCCCGGTCATGGTCATGCCAGCGTCGCCCATGTCCATCCCGGCGTGCTCGCCGCCCATCGCGGTCGCGGACATCGTCATGCCCGCCATCGCCGACGGCATCACGAACGCCATCCACGCCATCCCGGCCATCATCAGCGCGTGGTGTGCTCCGGGCAGGCGTCCGTGCCCGAATCCCAGCGCCGTGCTCACCGCGAACCACATGGCTGCCACCGCGAACAGCACGACCTGCGGCATCCGGGCGAATGTCATCGTCGCGGGCCAGGCCATCGTGACCATCCCGGCGCACATCGCCGCGTGGAGTGCGTCGGCCACTCGTCCGCTGAAGCCGGGGCGCCGCGCGCATCGGTACAGGCAGAACGCCCCGCCCGCCGCGAACAGCAGCGTCAGGATCCATCGCAGACCCGGTTCGGCGATCATCGGACGGCCTCCCGGCGCAGGCCGAGCAGGCAGTCCACCGCAAGGAATCCCAGCAACGACACCCCGAACACCGGCAGGAACCAGCCCACCACCGCCAGTCCGACCAGGACCGGAGCCAGCACTCGACCGGGGATCCGCCGCCATGCGCCACGCACTGGCAAGCGGCCAAAACGGCTCCTGCCTCGCGACCGAGGGGATCGAAGCCCGCGCGTAGGCGCCTGGCACGCCGACTCCGCTAAGGGCTGTGCCGGGGAAGCGTCGACGCGCAACCCTGTGCCATCCGAGGACAGCCGACCGGAGCCAGCCGCACCCTCCATCGGCGCATCGCCGCATACCGATTCGATGCTCACCAAGGACTCACTCGGAGCAGCGTTACGCACCCGCGCACGATCCGGTCGACCTGAATCAGCCTCACTGCCCACCGAAACCTCGCCACCCACCGGCTCGACGCCCACCAACGACCCACCCGGAGCAACGTCACGCGGCCCGGCACCCCGACCGGCAAGCACCTCCGGCAACTGACCGCCACCCGACACCACGCGTCGAGAAGCTCCCCGGCCGCGCAGCCACCCACCCGGCTGCGACCGCCCGGAACGGCCCCGCAGCCACCACATCCGGTACCCCCACAAGACAACACAAACCAACGCCGCTCCGAGCAGCGTCAGCGCCACCTGGTTCGCCACCCCGAACAACAGCCCCATATGCGCGTCGATCCCCCACCGGCTCAGCTTCGCGGCGAGCGGGTAGTCAGCGAACCTCAACGTCCCGGTGATCTTCCCCGTTCCGGGATCAACCGACATCGAGTCCTGTTTGGACGGCCAGCTCCGGCCGACCTGCTGCACTACGTAACCGCCGTCCGAAGGCGGCCGGATTTCCACTGGGTCGGACAATCCGGCGCGTGCGGTCGCGTCCCGGACCGCCTGCCAGCCGACGTCGCCGGGCGACGGGGCGGCCGACGAGACCGACGGCGTCGTCCAGTCCAAAGTGGACCGGAGGTCGGTGATGTTCGCACCGGCGTGCAGCGACCACGTCAGGCCGGTCGCGGAAAGGAACAGCAAACCGGCCGCGATCCACAGGCCGGTCGAGCCGTGCCAGGAACGCAGCCGTCCCCGGCCGGGTTTGCCTGCGGACGGCAGCAGCACCGCGCGCAAGCGCCGGCGGCGGCCGAGCCACAAGGCCGCTCCGAGAAGGGTGATCACCCACAGCCAGCTGGCCGCGAGTTCGCTGTACAGGCGGCCGAAGTCGCCTAGATGGAGGTTGCGGTGGAGGGTATCGATCCAGCCTCGGACTGGCAGCGCCTGTCCGGAACCGTAGGTCTCCAGTGCGCCGCGGATCTCGCCGTCGTGCGGGTTGACGAACACTGTGTACCGATAGCTCGGCTCCAGACCCGGACGGTCGAAGATCACTTGGGTGGTGTCGGTCGCGGACGGTGCCGGGCGGACGCCGATGACCTTCCCGTCCGGGACCTGACCGCGCGCGACAAGGACCTGCTGGTCCAGCGGGACGACCCCAGCGGCGGCCGGGACGTGCAATTCGTGCGCGTAGACAGCCTGCTCCAACTGCGGCGTCCACACGTATGCGATCCCGGTCAACGCAGCGACCAGGAGGAACGGGCCGACGAACACTCCGGCGTAGAAGTGCAACCGCAGCACTAACGGCCGGATCGCCGCCCACCCCGCAACCCGTGCCGGTTCCTCGTCGATGCCGATGGCCATCCTGCTCCCTTCGCGTGGTCCGCCTCCTGAGGAGTCGGACCGGCGGGGCAGTCGGTTCCCGGCCGCGGCGAACGCCCATTCGGGTGCCGCGGACCGGCGAGGCATTGCTTCTGGCACTCGGTGACAGTATTGTCGTCCTCACATTCGACACGAAGTGTCAAATATCGCCGCCACGAGACAAGGGAGTCACGATGAGCGAGACGACAACCGCCGCCGAGACGAAGGCCGAAGAGGTCGTAGCCGACGAATTGCTCGTCGAGGAGGTCTCCATCGACGGAATGTGCGGTGTCTACTGATCGCAGCGCCGCGGCGTTCGATCTGGACGGTGCTTGGGAACTGGACAGCCGGGTCTCCATCCGGCCGGAGCGGTTCGGCGCGCTGCTGTATCACTTCGGCACCCGCCGGCTGTCCTTTCTCAAGAGCCGCACCATGCTCGCCGCGGTGCAGGCGCTGACCGACCACCCCTCCGCCCGCGCCGCGTGCGCGCAGGCCGGGGTCGCGCAGGCGGAACTGCCCCGCTACCGCGCCGCCCTCGCCGCACTCGCGGCGTCGGACATGATCCATCCGAGGAGCGTGTGATGCCGCTTGTCGACGAATTCCAGTTCGGGCTCGACGCGCCGATCTGCCTGACCTGGGAGCTCACCTACGCCTGCAACCTGTCCTGCGTGCACTGCCTTTCCTCGTCCGGCCGCCGCGATCCGCGCGAGCTGAGCACTGAGGAGTGCAAGGCGCTGATCGACGAGTTCGAGCGCATGCAGGTGTTCTACGTGAACATCGGCGGCGGCGAACCGACCGTCCGGCCCGATTTCTGGGAGCTGGTCGACTACGCGACCGAGCACCACGTCGGGGTCAAGTTCTCCACCAACGGCATCAAGATCACCGAGGACGTCGCGAAACGGCTCGCCGGCAGCGACTACGTCGACGTCCAGATCTCGCTCGACGGCGCCACCGAGGAGGTCAACGACCACGTCCGCGGCCCCGGCTCCTACCGCACCGCGATCCGGGCGATGGAGAACCTCGCCGCGGCCGGATTCGCGAACTTCAAGATTTCTGTCGTGGTCACCCGGCAGAATGCGGGGCAGCTCGACGACTTCAAAGCCATTGCCGACCGCTACGGCGCCCAGCTGCGGCTCACCCGGCTCCGCCCGTCCGGCCGCGGCGCAGACGTCTGGGACGAGCTGCACCCCACCGCCGCCCAGCAGCGGGAGCTGTACGAGTGGCTGGTGAAACACGGCGAAAACGTGCTCACCGGCGACTCGTTCTTCCACCTCGCGGGCTACGGCGACGGCGGCCTGCCCGGGCTGAACCTGTGCGGCGCGGGCCGGGTGGTGTGCCTGATCGACCCGGTCGGCGACGTCTACGCGTGCCCGTTCGCCATCCACGACACCTTCCTCGCCGGAAACACCCGCGGCGAAGGCGGATTCACCAGCGTGTGGCGGGAATCCGAGCTGTTCGCCGAACTGCGCAGCCCGCAGAGCGGCGGGGCCTGCACGTCGTGTTCGGCCTTCGACGCCTGCCGCGGCGGGTGCATGGCGGCGAAGTTCTTCACCGGGCTGCCGCTCGACGGCCCGGACCCGGAATGCGTGCGCGGCCACGGCGAACGCGCGCTGGCCGGGGTCGCCGCGGGCAGCGTGCCGAAACCGTCGCTGGACCACTCGCACCGCACCCGCAAGCGCGAACCGGTGCCGGTGACCATCGGCATGCGCCGTCCGCCGGACCGGGCCTGCGACGAAAACCCGCTCGCCGGCTTCGCCCCGGCACCGGGCCGCTGAAATGCGCCTGGCCGATCTGTCGTCGCCGGACGTCGCGGAACACGCGGCGTCCGGCGCGATCCTCGCCGTGCCGCTCGGGGCCACCGAGCAGCACGGCCCGCACCTGCCGTTGAGCACGGACACCGACATCGCGACGGCGTTGTGCGACCGGCTCGCCGCGGAGCGACCGGACGTGCTGGTCGCACCGGCCGTGCCGTACGGGTCGAGCGGCGAACACGCGGGCTTCGCCGGGACGCTGTCGATCGGCCAGGCGGCCACGGAACTTCTGCTCGTGGAACTGGGCCGGTCGGCCTCCGAAACCTTCCGGCGGCTGCTTTTCGTGTCCGCCCATGGCGGAAATGCCGCTTCGGTGACCCGTGCGGTCGCGACTTTGCGGGCCGAATCGCGGGACGTTTCGGTGTTCGAGCCGCGCTGGCAAGGAGATCCGCACGCCGGACGGCCGGAAACCGCTCTGCAGCTGAACCTTCGGCCGGACAAGGTGCAGATGGACAAAGCCGTGCCGGGAGACGACCGTCCATTGAGCCAGTTGCTCCCCGCACTACGCAAAGGCGGTGTCAAAGCGGTGACTGACACCGGAATCCTCGGCGACCCCACCGGCGCGACAGCAGACGAAGGACGGGATCTCCTCGACGACCTGACGGCGCAGTTGCGAGCGCACGTGCGCGACTGGACTTCGGTAGGCACGCCATGAAAGCCGCCCTCGTAACCGGCGCCGCGCGCGGGATCGGCGCAGCCACCGCGACAAAGCTGGCCGAACAAGGCTGGGCCGTGCTCGCGGTCGACATCGCCGAAAACGACCCAGCTCTCCCCTACCCCATGGGAACCGGCGAAGAACTGTCCACAGTGGTCGAGACAATCCGCGAAACCGGCGGCATCGCCGAGGAATTCCGCGCAGACGTCCGCGACCGCGCCCAACTGGCCGCAGCGGTCGCGGAAGCGGAACAACGCTGGGGCGGCCTCGACGCGGCCATCGCGGCCGCCGGGGTGATCGCGGGCGGAGTACCGCTGTGGGAAATGCCGCCGGAGCAGGAAGAAGCGGTCCTCGACGTCAACCTCCGCGGTGTCCTCAACCTCGCGCACGTCGCGATTCCCGCGTTGCTGCGCCGTCCGAAACCCCGCTCCGGACGGTTCCTGGCTGTCGCGTCCGCCGCCGCCACGCGCGGGTTGCCGATGCTCGCCGCGTACTGCGCCGCGAAAGCCGGAGTCGCCGGGCTGATTCGCGCGCTGGGCACGGAATTGGGCGACTCCGGCGTCACCGCGAACGCGGTCAGCCCCGGCTCGACCGACACGCCGATCCTCGCCGAGAGCGCCCGCCTGTACGACCTTCCTTCGGCACAAAGCTTTGCCGCGCAACAACCTGTGCAGCGATTGCTCGATCCCGCCGAGGTCGCCGCCGTCCTGGCGTTCCTCGCCAGCCCGGAGAGCAGCGCGACGACCGGCGCAGTCATCCCGGTGGACGGAGGGCTGGCGCTGTGACCACCCCGCTGCCCGCCGGATTCCGCCTCGCCGTGGACCCGAGCGTCAAACAACTCACCGACGGCCTCCTCTTCGGCGGCTCCCCCGCCCGCGTTCTGCGCCTCACGAAAGCCGGGCGGACGGCGTGGGAACGCCTGGCGGACAACCCGGTCGAGACCTCGGCAGAAGGCGTCCTCGCCCGGCTGCTCACCGACGCCGGGTTCGCACACCCGGTGCCACCAGCCAAAACCGCCGACGCGACCGTCGTCATCCCGGTCCGCGACCGTGCCGAACTGCTCGGCCGCTGCCTCGCCGCGATCGACGGCCGATACCCCGCGCTGGTCGTCGACGACGGATCCGCCGATCCGGCCGCCATCGCCGCCGCAGCCTCCGCGCACGGCGCGAAACTCGTCCGCCGAGACGTCAACGGCGGCCCTGGCGCGGCTCGAAACACCGCACTGGAACACGTTTCCACCGACCTGATCGCCTTCCTGGACAGCGATTGCGTCCCGTCGCCGGACTGGATCGACCGGCTGGCCGGGCATTTCGCCGACCCGCTCGTCGCCGCCGTCGCACCCCGCGTCCGTCCCCTCGCCCCCGACACCTGGGCCGGCCGCTACACCCGCGCCGCCAGCAGCCTCGACCTCGGCACCGCCGCCGCCCGCGTCGCACCCGGCACCCGACTGTCCTATGTGCCCACTGCGGCACTCCTAGTCCGCCGCACAGCACTGGAATCCGTCGCCCGCGACGGCGCGGTCTTCGACCCGGCAATGCGCGTCGGCGAGGACGTCGACCTCGGCTGGCGACTCCACGACGCCGGTTTCCGGATCCGCTACGACCCGTCCGCGCACGTCGACCACCACGAACCGGCAACTTGGCGCACGTTGCTCAGCCGCCGCGCCAGCTACGGGACTTCCGCCGCACCGCTCGCCCTCCGCCGCCCGGCCGCGATGGCCCCGCTCGTCCTGCACCCCTGGCCGACGCTGACCGTCGCCGCTCTCCTCGCCCGCCGTCCGCTTCCGGCCGCCGCCGCGTTCGCGGGCGCGGTACTGACCATGACCCGCGTACTGCGCAAAAGCGACGTGCCCACCCACGGCGTTGCCCAGACGATGGCCACCGCCGTCGGCCAAACCTGGCTCGGATTCGGCCGCTACAGCACGCAATTCGCCGCTCCCCTGCTCGCCGCGCTCCTGCTGCCGGGCGGGCGGAAACGCTGGGGACGCCGGGCCGCGGTCGCGTCCCTGCTCGCCGGACCGCCGCTGACCTCCTGGCTCCGGCACCGCCCCAGTCTCGACCCTCTCCGCTACACCACCGGCGCGATCGCCGACGACCTCGCGTACGGCGCCGGGGTGTGGGCGGGCTGCCTCAACCACCGCACCGCGGTCCCGCTGCGGCCGCGTGTCACCTGGCGCCCTCTGCGCGTCGACCCGAAGGGAAAACGATGAGCACCACCTGGTTCGAATCCGTCGCCGAAGCACAGCGGCGGGCGAAGAAGCGCCTGCCCGCGTCCGTCTACTCGGCACTGATCGCCGGTTCGGAAAAAGGGCTGACGCTGCAAGACAATCTCGCCGCGTACGACGAACTGCGCTTCGCCCCGCGCACCGCCGGGCTGCCCGGCGAACGCGATCTGAGCACGAACGTCCTCGGCCGCGACGTCGCGCTGCCGGTGCTGATCTCGCCGACCGGCGTCCAGGCCGTGCACCCCGACGGAGAGGTCGCGGTGGCTCGCGCGGCCGCGGCGCGCGGGACGTCGATGGGGCTGTCGTCGTTCGCGAGCAAGCCCGTCGAGGAAGTAGTGGCCGTCAACCCGAACACCTACTTCCAGGTCTACTGGACCGGCAGCCGCGACGACATCCTGCGCCGGCTCGACCGGGCCCGGTCGGCGGGCGCGGTCGGGATCATCCTCACGCTCGACTGGTCGTTCTCGCACAGCCGCGACTGGGGCAGCCCGCACATCCCGGAAAAGATGACTCTGCGCGAACTGATCCGCTTCGCGCCCGAGGGCATGATGCATCCGCGCTGGCTGCTGGCCTACGCCCGCACCAAGAAGCTGCCCGACCTCAGCGTCCCGAACATGGCCGAGCCCGGCACGCCGATTCCCACGTTCTTCGGCGCGTACGGCCAGTGGATGCAGACCGCGCCGCCGACCTGGGAAGACGTCAGCTGGCTGCGGAAGCAGTGGGACGGGCCGTTCCTGCTCAAGGGCGTGTACCGCGTCGACGAGGCCCGCCGCGCGGTCGACGCCGGGGTCAGCGCGATCTCGGTGTCCAACCACGGCGGCAACAACCTCGACGGCACCCCCGCCACGATCCGCGCGCTGCCCGCGGTCGCGGAGGCAGTCGGCAGCGAGGTGGAAGTGCTGCTGGACGGCGGAATCCGGCGCGGCAGCGATGTCGTAAAGGCGCTCGCGCTCGGGGCGCGCGCGGTGCTGATCGGGCGCGCGTACCTGTGGGGCCTCGCCGCGGGCGGACAGGCCGGGGTGGAGAACGTGCTGGACGTCCTGCGCAACGGCATCGATTCGACGCTGCTCGCGCTGGGGCACCGCAGCGTGCACGACCTGAGCCGCGATGACCTGATCGTGCCGGAGGGATTCGAGCGCCGGATCGGAGCCTGACCGTCCGTCTACTGTGGACCTTCGTCCGCGAAGAACCGGACCGCCGCGGCGGTGAACTCCGGCGCGGCCGACGCCCCGTAGTGATTGCCGGGAACCGCGGCGAACTCCGCGGTCAGCAGCCGGGCGAGCGGCTCGCCGTCAGCGTGCCCCTCGTCCTCGCTGCCGACCACGACCAGCGCCGGGATGTTCAGCGCGGCGAGTTCGCGCATCGGCACGACCGAATGGAGAACGAGCAGCAGCGCCCGCGGGTCGGCGCCGAGACGGCGGATCCAGTGCGCCGTCTGGGCGTCGGCCCGCTCCACCGTCCGGCCCTCGGCCAACGCCGTGAGCACCCGGTGCAGCGGACCGCCTCCGCCGCCCCGCTGCATCGCGGCAAGTCCTTGTCCGCCAAGGAGTATCCGGGACGGCCGCGCTCCCCGCACGACCATGCGGAGCGCGACGCGCGCGCCGAGCGAGTACCCGCCCAGGGCGTATTCGGTCAGGCCGAGCTGCTCGGCGAACGCGAGTCCGTCGTCGACGAGCACGTCCGGCGGATAGCAGGCTGGATCGCCGGGCTGCGGGCTCGCGCCGTGCCCGCGGAAATCCGGCAGCAGCACGCGGAACCCGCGTTCGGCGAGTTGCTCGGCCAGCCCGCTGCGCAGCCACGCCTCGCCGGACGAGGTGAATCCGTGCAGCAACACGACCGGCGTACCTTCGCCGAGCTCACGGTAGGCCAGTTCGAGCCCGTCGCGCGCACGGAACCGATGGACGGGCAGTTCGATCACGGCGTCCACTATGGCACGAGCCCGCTGGTCCGCACGCGCTGCTGACGCGGCGGACCAGCGACTCGTTCACGGCAGCGGGCGCGTCCCCGGCACCACCCATTCCCGGTCGACCCGGCCGTCGACCGCGACCAGCACCGCGATCCCGCCGCGCGAGCCGTCCGACCAGGTCCCGGCGATGGTCTGCCGCTCCGGGTCGAGCACCAGTTCGCCGTGCCACGGGTGCGCGTCCTTGGCGAGCACCCGCAATTCCTCGCGGTCCAGATCGCCTTCGCCAGGCCCGTCCGGCAGCTCCGACCGGCCGTCCGGCGAGGGGATCGTCCAGTTCCGCGAGACCTTTCCGTCGGTGAGCACGCACAGGTCGGCTCCGGTGATGACCACGCCGTCGCGCCGGGTGACGTCCCAGGTGAAAGCGAGCCGTTCGGTGCCGTCGACGACGAAAGTGCGCGGGACGAACACGTTTCCGACGTCGCGCTGGTACTTCGCGATGAACGCCTCGGCGTCCGCCGGGCCGACCAGCGGGTCGAGGCCGGGTTTGGTGCCGGACCACTGGCGGCCGTCGGCGGTGAGCAGCCGGTGCGCGAGCGAGGCGTCCTCGTTCCACATGCGGCACCAGAGGGCGGGGATTTCTTCGGGGTTCAGGTCGTTTGCCATGCGAGAACGATCGCGTCCGCCGGCGACACCGTCCTGTCGGTGTTTCCCGCCGCGTGGCGCAGGTCACTCGCCGAGCGGGCGGGCGGAGATCCGCGCGAGTTCGGCGTCGAGGTCGACCTCGCGGCGCTCGACGCGGTCGCCGGTCAGTGCGAGGGCGCGGATCCGGTCCAGCAGGAAGCCGCGGACCGCGTCGCGCAGGCGGCACCAGCCGAGCACGTACCAGCCCGCCGGGCCCCACAGCAGGCCCAGCGGCTCGACGTCGCGTTCGGTCTCCTGGCCTTGGGCGTCCACATACGACAGCCGGAGGACGCGCCGCGCGGCGAGAGCGGTCAGGATCAGTCCGCTGTGGACGGCGGGCGGTTCGGGCTCGCCGACCCGGTGCAGCCGCGCGGCGAGGTGCTGTTCGGCGTCGCGGACGTCGGACGGCAGCCGCGCGAGCACCTTGCGCGCCGCCGACTCCGCCGCGCCCGCGAAAGGCGAACCGGCGGCCGAACGCAGCGCGACGGTGATCGCGATGGCTTCCTCCGGCGTGAGCGTGAGCGGCGGCAGGGTCCGTTCGCGGTCGAGCCCGTAGCCGCCGGTCCGGCCGGTTTCGGTCCAGATCGGGACGCCTGCCTCGCGCAACGCGCCGAGGTCGCGCTCGACCGTGCGCACGCTGACCTCGAACCGGGACGCCAGCCACGCCGCGGTCCGGGTGCGCGGCGCGACCGCCCGGAGCTCCTCGACAAGTGCGTACAGCCGGTCCGTGCGATTCACCCGGCCAGCCTACGGACCTGCGGATCCTCACCCGATCGGGTGGCTTTGCGGGCGACTGCCGTCACGAAGGCGGACCTGCGCTGTTCCGTTCGCGGGAGCCGCGACCGGCGCCGGTCCGTCCTGTGGAGGGCGGCGGACCGGCGAGGTCCCCTCGTTCGTCGGGGGACGAGGGGGCCGCCGGGGCGGGTCGGCGCAGGGGGCCGGCCCGTTCCCGGTCCGGCGGGGACACTTGACTCTCACACCGTGTCAGAGCGTGTGCTGGGGAGGTCATGTTCACCATCGGAGAATTCGCCCGCCACGGCCGGGTTTCGGTTCGCATGCTGCGGCACTACGACGCGCTCGGCCTGCTCCGGCCCGCCGAGGTCGACCCGTGCACCGGCTACCGGCGCTACACCGCCGGGCAGCTGGCCGCGCTGAACCGGATCGTCGCGCTCAAGGAGCTCGGCTTCGGGCTCGGCGAGGTCGCCGCGCTGCTGGACGAGCAGATCCCGCTCGACCAGGTCCGCGGCATGCTGGCCCTGCGCCGGGCCGAGCTGGCCGAACGCGTCGCCGCCGACCGGCTCCGGCTGGCCGAGGTCGAGGCGAGACTCCGCACGCTGGAAAGCGAGCACGCCATGCCGGACACCGAAATCATCGTCAAGGACCTCCCCGCCGCGCGCGTCGTGCGGCTCACCGCGACCGTCGAAAGCTTCTCTCCCGAAGCGATCAGCCCGGTCCTGCGCCCGCTGTGCGCGGAACTCGGCCGCCGCCTCGAAGGATCCGACGCCGCCCCGGCCGGGCCGTTGACCTGCTACTACGAAAAGCCAGCGGGCGAAGACGATCCCGTCGTCGTGCACGCGGCGCTCCCGGTGTCCGGGGCCGTCGCCCGGCCGAACGGCCTCGAGGCGGCCGAACTGCCCGCCGCCCGCGCCGCGACGCTGGTCCACCGAGGGCCGGCGAGCGGATTCCTCGCCGGCTACCAGCGGCTCGCCCGGTGGACCGACGAGCACGGGTTCCGCGCGCACGGCTTCCCCTGCGAGGTCTACCTCCACACTTCCGGCGACGAGAGCGAATGGGTCGTCGAACTGTGCGAGCCGTTCGTCGAGGAACCGCGCTGACCGGCCAAGACCCGACCTTCGACGGGTTGCGCCGCCGCTCGTTCCGGACGCGAATGGGTGGGGACGACCCGAGGAGGACGCAGGTGTTCTCGACAGGTCCCGGCACCCAGCCGGACCGGCTCGCCGACGCGCTGGCGGACGGGCCGTTCAGCCGTGCCCTGACCCTGGCCATCGACCGCAGCGGGCTCGGTCTCGACCGGCTGCGCGACCGGCTCGCCGCGGCGGGAGCGGCGGTCAGCACCACGACTCTCAGCTATTGGCGGACCGGCCGCACCGTGCCCGCCCGCGCCCGTTCGCGCGTCGCCGTGCGGATTCTCGAGGGCGTGCTCGACCTGCCGCCTGGCTCGCTGACCGGGCTGATCGAACGCGATCCGGAACCGCCGCCGGTCCCGGTCGTGCGCTGGGAACGGCTGTGGGGACGCCGGAACGCCGTGCTGCGCGTGCTGAACTCGTTCGAAACGGCGTACCGGACGTCGCTGGTGGTCGTCAGCCTCCACGAGGCCGTGCACGTGGGCCCGGACCGGCGGCTGCACCGGCTGGAAGTGCGCGAGGTCGTCCGCGCGACCGAGGACGACACGCACATCCGGCTGGTCACCGCGCACGGCGTCGGCCCCGGCTGCCCGCCGCGGCTGGTGCGCACCCGCTACTGCTCGCCAGGGCGCACGGAAACCCTCGCCGAAGAAGGGTTCACCGTGTGCGAACTCGTCCTCGGCCGCGGGCTGGACCGGGGCGAAACCGCGATCGCCGAGTACGAGTTCGAGTTCACCGACGACCGCCCGGACTGGTCCTACGAACGCCGGTTCCGCAACGCCGTGCACGAACACCTGCTCGAACTGCACTTCGCGCCCGGCTTCGAACCGCGGGCCTGCCACGCCTACCGCCTCGACTCCCCCGCCGGGCCGGAGACGACCGTCGCCGAACTGCCGATCACCGAAGGCCTTCCCGCGCACGTCGTGTCGGCCGAGGTCACTCCGGGGATCCTCGGCCTGCGCTGGCAGTGGGACCCGCCATGATGGACCCATGGAATCGACGCGGATCGACCGCTGGCTCTGGGCGGTCCGGCTGACCAAGACGCGCGCCGACGCCGCGGCCGCCTGCCGCGGCGGGCACGTGCGCGTGAACGACCGCCCGGCGAAACCCGCGACCACGGTCGTGCCCGGCGACGAGGTCCGTGCCCGGATCGGGACGACGACCCGCGTGGTCGAGGTCGTGCAGGTGATCCAGAAACGGGTCGGCGCGGCCGTCGCGGCCACCTGTCTCATCGACCGCACCCCGAAGCCGCCGCCGGAAGCCGCGATCCCGGTCGCCCGCCGCGAGCGCGGCGCGGGCCGTCCGACGAAGCGGGAGCGCCGGGTGCTGGACGAGTTCCGCCGTCAGCAGGGCTGATCGCGCAAGGGCTCTCGGCCGGGCTCAGGTGCGTACCTTGTGCGCGTCCGAGATCCGGGCGTCCGCTGATGTGGCTGGCCTGATCAGGCGTCCGATTCCGCCTTCGCGCGCTTGCCCCAATGGATGTGCTGCTCCTCCCGCATCCGCTCGACCATGTCGGGATAGTGCAGTTCGAAAGCGGGCCGTTCGGAGCGGATCCGCGGCAGTTCGGTGAAATTGTGCCGCGGCGGCGGGCTCGACGTGGCCCATTCCAGGGAATTGCCGAAGCCCCACGGGTCGTCCACGTTGACCTTCTCGCCGTAGCGGTAGCTCTTCACCACGTTCCAGATGAACGGCAGCACCGAAGCGCCCAAAATGAACGCGCCGATCGTCGAAATGGTGTTCAGCACGGTGAACCCGTCGCTGCGGAGGTAGTCCGCGTACCGTCGCGGCATTCCTTCCGCGCCGAGCCAGTGCTGCACCAGGAACGTCGTGTGGAAGCCGATGAACGTGGTCCAGAAGTGCCATTTGGCGAGCGATTCGTCGAGCATCCGTCCGGTCATCTTCGGGAACCAGAAGTAGATCCCGGCGAACGTGGCGAACACGATCGTGCCGAACAGCACGTAGTGGAAGTGCGCGACGACGAAATAGGTGTCGGTGATGTGGAAGTCCAGCGCGGGCGCGGCCAGCAGCACCCCGGTCAGGCCGCCGAGCAGGAACGTGACGAGGAATCCGACCGACCACAGCATCGGCGATTCGAACGACAGCGTCCCCTTCCACATCGTGCCGATCCAGTTGAAGAACTTCAGCCCGGTCGGCACCGCGATCAGGAAGGTCATGATCGAGAAGAACGGCAGCAGCACCGCGCCGGTGGCGAACATGTGGTGCGCCCACACCGTCGCGGAAAGCCCGGTGATGCCGACCGTCGCGAACACCATCAGCCGGTAGCCGTAGAGCGGTTTCCGGCTGAACACCGGGATGATCTCGGTGACGATCCCGAAATACGGCAGCGCGACGATGTACACCTCGGGATGGCCGAAGAACCAGAACAGGTGCTGCCAGAGGATCGCCCCGCCGTTCGCCGGGTCGAAAACGTGCGCGCCGAGCCTTCGGTCCGCCTCCAGCGCGAACAGCGCGGCGGTGAGGATCGGGAACGCGATCAGCACGAGAATCGCGGTGAAGAAAATGTTCCAGGTGAAAAGCGGCATCCGGAACATCGTCATTCCCGGAGCCCGCAGGCACAGGATCGTGGTGGTCATGTTGACCGCGCCGAGAATGGTTCCCAGACCGGACACGATCAGGCCCATGATCCACAGGTCGCCGCCGACACCGGGACTGTGGACGGCGTCGGACAGCGGCGTGTAAGCGGTCCAGCCGAAGTCCGGAGCCCCGGCCGGCGTGAGGAACGCGCTCAGGACGATCAATCCGCCGAAAAGGTACAACCAGTAGGAAAACGCGTTCAATCGCGGAAACGCGACATCCGGAGAGCCGATCTGCAGCGGCAGCACGAAATTGGCGAAACCGAACACATTCGGCGTCGCGTACAGCAGCAGCATGATCGTGCCGTGCATGGTGAACAGCTGGTTGTACTGCTCCTGCGACAGGAATTGCAGTCCCGGCTGGGCCAGTTCGCCGCGCATCAGCAGCGCCATCGCGCCGCCGACCAGGAAGAACGCGAACGACGTGCCGAGGTAGAGCAGCCCGATCTGCTTGTGGTCGGTGGTGCGCAGGATGCCCAGCAGCACCGAGCCCTTCTTGCCCCGGCGCGGCGCGGCGGCGATCACCACTGGCCGGGGCTTCAGCTGTGTCATGACCGACCTCCCGCGCACCCGACGATCGCCGGGCAGCCCGCGGCCGCCCGGCCTCACCCGGGGCGGGTAACCGGCCGGGACCCGCGGCAAACCCCGGCTTGTGTCAGCTGTCCCGGTGATACGGCAACTGCCCGTTCGTCAGCGCCGCACCGAACACGACGGCCGCGCCGACCACCAGCAGCACCGCTCCGGCGGCGGGCGCGGACGCCCACCACACCACGCCCGACGCGGCCACCAGCCAGGCCCCGACGAGCGCCTCTTTCCGGGCCGGCGGCGTCGCCTTGCGCGCACGCAATCCCGCGCTGCCCAAAGCGAGCACGCCGATCGCGAGCACCGCCAGCACCGGCCAGTACACCCTCCTCACTCCCGGAACTCGCCGCTGTGCCTGCGATAGGCGACAGTCACCGAGATCACCGAGAAGATCGCCAGCAGCACGCCGACGATCAGCGAATTCGTGCGGATCGCGTCGCGGTGCCCGTCGACCGGGTAGCCGAACGCGAACGGCGCGGCGATGAGCCAGAACCCGATCGCGACGTTGACCAGTCCCAGCCAGCGCGCGCGTTCCGGCAGGCCGAACCGGACCAGCGCGACCGCCGCCACGGCGATCCCGCACGCGAGGCTGTTCCAGAACCCGGCCGTCGCGGACAGCGTGAACGAGTAGCTGTACGCGAACGCCGCGAACACCAGCCACGCCCCGGCCAGGAACTCGGCGGTCAGCGGCAGCCTGCTTTCCCGCAGCTTCCGGTCCCGCGGCGTGAACGCGGTGAGCGCCATGCTCATCTTCATCCGGTGGTCACCTCCTCGCCGGGGCTACTGCCCGGCCTTGATTCCCGGTTCGCCGTGATCGAACTGGATCGCCTGGTGCAACGGCACCGTCGTGGTCCGGGCGGAGCGCGGGACGCGCAGGCCCATCGGCAGGACCACCCGGTGGTGCGCCGCTTCGAGGACCATCGCGCTGCACGCGTACCAGGCCAGCACCGCGGACACGAGCAGGAAGTAGGCGGCGATGGTGCGCACGACGCCGACGTCGCCGATCAGGCCGATCGCCAGCAGCGTCGACGCGGCGGCGAGGACCGCGAGCAGCGCGCAGAGCACGAGGCTTTCCGCCAGCGCGGCGAGCGCGCCGGTCCAGGTGATCGCCGCGAGCCCGATGAACCAGAAGCCGATCGCGGCCGCCGCGACCGGGCTCGCCGCCGTCGACGGCAGCCCGCCGAGGCCGACGAACAGCTGGTAGACGCCGAAGCCGATCCAGAACGCGCCCCACGCCCCGTGGATCACCGTGGCGAGCGCGTCCCGGGCCCGGTAGGACCACATCCCGGCGAGGAACTGCGCGACGCCGCCGAAGGCGAACGCGAAGGGGGCGAGCAGCAGGGGCGTCGTCGTGCTGTCGCCGAACCAGCCGGCCATGTTGGCCGCCACCATGAACGTGGACACCGCGAACCCGGCGAGTCCCAGGATCGACGGTGCGGCCACCGGACTGAGATTGATGTGCGTGTGCTCGCGCCAGAAGGAATACTCCGCGCCGTCGCCGCCTGCCGGCATCGCGCGGTCGGCCATCTTCATTTCCCGGGTCATCCTCGGCTCCTTTCCGCGCCGACCACCCCTGTCCGCCGCGCGTACCCCGCCGCCGACCTGCGGAACCCTGCATTCGCTAGGCCGAACGAGTGAATTTCGTGCCCGGCCGGGCAACGGGCAGTGTCCATTTCGGACGCGACACTCCCCCGCGCGGGCCGGATGCCCGGCGACCAGGGGTCCGATATGCCAGGGTGTGCGCATGGCGAGCGTCCGCGGTTATCTGTTGTCCTGGACCACTTTGCTGCCGCTGCTCGCCCTGGTCCTGCTGGCGCTCACTTGGGGACGCACGCTGGGTCCGGTGCCGGTCGCGCTGGTCGCGATCGCGCTGGCGGGCACGGTTCTCGCCGCGGTCCACCACGCCGAGGTCGTGGCGCACCGGGTCGGCGAACCGTACGGCTCGCTGGTGCTCGCGGTCGCGGTGACCGTGATCGAAGTCGCGCTGATCGTCACGATGATGGCTTCCGGCGGCGACAAGGCCGAAACCCTGGCGCGCGACACGGTGTTCGCCGCGGTGATGATCACCACCAACGGCATCGTCGGGCTGTCGCTTCTCGTGGGTGCGCGCCGGTACGGGGAAACGCGCTTCCACCCCGAAGGCAGCGGCGCGGCCCTGGCGACGGTCGGCACGCTGGCGACGCTGAGCCTCGTCCTGCCGACGTTCACCGCGAGCACGCCCGGACCGGCCTTTTCCGGGCCGCAGCTGGCTTTCGCGGCCGGTGCGTCCTTGGTTCTCTACGCCACTTTCGTGATGACGCAGACCGTCCGCCACCGCGATTTCTTCCTTCCCGTCGACCATGACGGCGAGACCCGCGAGGAGGAGCACGCGGAACCGCCGAGCGCCCAGAAGACCTTGGTGAGCCTCGTTCTGCTGCTGATCGCGCTGGTCACCGTGGTCGGTCTGGCGAAGGTCGAGTCCCCGGCGATCGAGGCCGGCGTGCGCGCGGCCGGGCTGCCGCAGTCCTTCGTGGGCGTGGTGATCGCCCTGCTGATCCTGGCCCCGGAAACGCTCGCGGCGGTCCGCGCGGCACGGCGCGACCGGATGCAGATCAGCCTCAACCTCGCGTACGGCTCCGCGATCGCCAGCATCGGCCTGACGATTCCGGTCATCGCGCTCGCATCGGTGTGGCTGAAGGGCCCGTTGCTGCTCGGTCTCGGGCCGACGCACATCGTGCTGCTGGCGCTCACAGTGGTGGTCAGTGTGCTGACGGTGGTGCCGGGGCGGGCTACGCGGCTTCAGGGCGGGGTGCATCTGGTGTTGCTGGCGGGATTCCTGGTGCTGGCGATGAATCCGTGACGGTGTGCTGGCGGAACGCTCCACAATGGAGCTTCTGCTGACCGCTTCGCGCGCGGTGGCGAGGGCCGTGAAGGACGCCTTGCGGGAATCCAAGTCCGTGAAGGAGCCCCTCACGGACCTCGGCGGGAGAAGAGCCGCCCGGCGATCCTGTCACGCCGAGCCCGCAGACGAGATTCCCGATTCGCTTATCGTTGCCGCGGCTGGTGACCGACCGCTGGTCGAGCCGCTTTTTCCGCCGCTTCCCGAGGCTCTTCGCGGGCCGCCGCCGCGGTCCGCGGGAGGAAAAGGCCGCCGGTTTTGTCGGTGCTTCTCCGTATCCTGGCCAGGTGAAGATCCAGCAGTCCCCAACCCCGTCCGCAGCGGCCGGTGAAGCCGCGCGCAGAGCTTTCCCCGGCAGCCTTCCGTCGGCCGGCGCCCGCTTCGTTCGCGCCGCCGACCTCGTGCCCGCCGCCTTCGCGAGCGCCCTCGCCTCGGTCAGCGAGGTGCGCCGATGAGCGGCGTCTCCTCCCCCGCCACGGAAGCACTGGAGCGCCCGGCCGCCAAGCCCGGCCTGCTGATCAGCGTGCTCGTGCTGTCGGCGTTCGTGATGATCCTCAACGAGACCATCCTGAGCGTCGCGCTGCGCGACCTCACCGTCGACCTGGCCGTCCCGACCACCACGATCCAGTGGCTCACCAGCGGTTTCCTGCTCACCATGGCGGTGGTGATCCCGACGACGGGGTTCCTGCTCGAACGGTTCACGCCGCGGCAGGTGTTCGTCTTCTCGCTCGCCTCGTTCAGCCTCGGCACGCTGCTGTGCGGCGTCGCGCCCGGTTTCGGCCTGCTGATGGCGGGCCGCGTCGTGCAGGCGTGCGGCACCGCGGTGATGATCCCGCTGCTGATGACCACCGTCATGCGGCTCGTGCCCGCACAGCGCCGCGGCGCGACGATGGGCACGATCAGCATCGTCATCGCGGTCGCGCCCGCGATCGGCCCCACGATCGGCGGCGCGGTGCTGTCGTCGCTCGGCTGGCGGTGGATGTTCTTCATCGTGCTGCCGCTGTCGCTGGCCGCGCTGGTCACGGGGATGCTGCAGCTGCGGATCGACAGCGAAACCCGCGCGGTCCCGCTCGACGTGCTCTCGGTCGTCCTGTCGGCGATCGGTTTCGGTGGAGTCCTGTACGGCCTGTCGTCCGCGGGCGAATCCGCCGAGACCGCGCTGGTGCCGCCGTGGCTGCCGATCGTCGTCGGCGTGGTTTCGCTGGCGGTGTTCGGCTGGCGGCAGCTTCGCCTGCAGCAACGCGACCGCGCCCTGCTCGACCTGCGACCGTTCACCCACCGCAGTTTCGTCGTCGCGCTGGGGCTCAGCGCGTTGCTGTTCATGTGCCTGATCGGCGCGGGCGCGATCCTGCTGCCGCTGTACCTGCAGACCGTCCTGCACAAGTCCACCTTCGTCAGCGGCCTGGCCGTCCTGCCCGGAGGTCTGGTGCTGGGCCTGCTCGGCCGTCCGGTCGGCGCCCTGTTCGACCGGGTCGGCGCGCGCCCGCTGGTCCTGCCCGGCGCGCTCGCGATGGCGGTCTCGCTGTGGCTGTTCTCGTTGCTGGGCCCGGGTTCGCCGCTGATCGCGGTGATCGGCATCCACATCGTCCTGATGGCCGGTCTCGGCCTGATGATGACGCCGCTGATGACCGAATCGCTGGCAGCGCTGCCCGACCACCTCTACTCGCACGGCAGCGCGATCCTCTCGACGCTCCAACAGGTCGCCGGTGCCCTGGGCACCGCCGTGTTCATCAGCGTCGCGACCCTGAGCAGCGCCGAACACGCGGCAGTAAGCCCCGATGCCGACGGCCTGCACATGGCGTTCCTCGTCGCTGGCTGCATCGGTGTGGCCGCGGTGATCGGAGCCTGGTTCGTCCGGTCGCCCCGCCCGGAACAACCGGAGGAGGCCTGATCCCGTGGACTCAGAGCGGCTCGACGCCGTAGCCCGCACCTACACCGCGCCGATGACCAGCATCCGCGGCCGACGCGTCCACCGCCTGATCACGCGCCGGTTGGCAGGCTACGACCACGTCCTGCCAGCCACCACCGCCGACGGCACCCCGGCGCTGCTGGCCCTATCCGCCGACGGCCGAGCCGCCTTCTGCCACAGCGACGGCCGCGGCCCGTCCGCAGACGTCGTCACCTGCGGCCCGACGCCCGGGGTCACCGTGACGTCCGCACACGACCTCACGAAGGACTCGCTGCCGGTGCTGAACTGGACCGTCCGGCATCCAGGCCTGCTGGACGTCGCGGGCCCGCTGACGATCGTCCCCGGCGCGGCGGAGCAGGAGGAGGTCGAGGCAGCCCTGCGTCCTCGATGACCGGCTGCGGGCCGACCTGCTGATGCATGATCCTGTCCGGTTTACGGCATAGGTGCCGTGAGGGGAACCCTGAGGGAATCTGATTCCCTCAGGGTTCCCCTCACGGCCCTGGCCCTGGCCCCAGTCCCGGGGCGGGCGTTTCGGTCTCAGCGGCGGAAAGCGCGCTCCCACCGTTCGACGTCCCGCACCCTGCCGTCCGGCGCGGACCAGCAGGCTTGGAGCAGGTCGTAGCCGTCGTGGACCAGGGCGGCGTGGGCGGGCCAGCGCTCGGCAGCCCATCCGGGCTCGTTGTGCACCGAATCCACCCCGGCCCGGGTCGCGCCTTCCAGCTCGAACTGGAGGTCCCGGCGCGCAGCCGCACGCGGAACCGGCGCACCGGCCAGCACCGCCCGCGCGGCGGCGCGCACTCGAGACCCGGTCCAGTCCAACGTCTTCCGGTGCGCACGCGGCGCCACCGCATACTGCACAGCCACCGCCACCACGACCCCGATCGCCGTCTGCGCGAAACGGTCCGCCACCGCGGGCCACACCGGCCCCGGCTGGCTCGCCACCCCGGCAGCCAGCAGGGCGAGCGGCGTGATGACGACTGTCGCCACCGCGTAATTCCGCGGCACCACCAGCTCCACGCAGAACTGCAACACCGCCAGAATCAAAATCAGCACCACCCCGGACGGCGCGACCATCATCACCAGCCCGAACAGCACAAGCCCGGCCGCGGTCCCGACAAACCGGTGCAGCGCACGGACATTCGCCCGCCGCCGGTCCAACCCCTGCTGCAGCACCACCAACGCACTCAGCACCGCCCAGTGCGGCCGTCCAAACCCGACCGCCACCGCCAGTTCCCCGGCGACCACGCAACCGGCACCGACGCGCAACGCCGTCAAAGCGGCATGCGACCGCAACGGAACCGCCCGCCGCAGCCGGTACCCGAGGTTCGGTCGCGGCAACGGCAGCTTCCCCGGCGGCAGCTCGACGGACTCGCCCGGCGAAGCGTCCGCGAACCGCCGATGGGCAGCAAGCAACGCCGCCACCAGGTCCGGTTGCGTGCCCCGGCGCGGATGTCCCGCGTCATGCAGGGAAGTCCACGCCGCAGACACCGCGGCACCGGCCGCGTGCCGAGCCTCCGCCGTCTTCCGCTCGGCCGAGATGAACGCGTCGACAGCCCGCACCGCACGCTCGACAGCCGTCCGCTCCGGCTTGGTCCGGTCAACCAGCACCCCGGCCATCGACACCACAACCGACGATCCGACCCCCGCCGCAGCGCACCCCAGCACCACCCACGGCCGGGCACCAGCCTCGACCGCCGCCTGCGCACCCGCGCACACGAGCGCGAAGAACAACGGCCCCGGCGGTCCGAGCCGCAACGCGTCGACGACGTAGGTCGCCAGCACCGCCACCACAGAGACCACCAGCACCGACACCGGCCCCGGCGGCACCACGGTCCCCACCGAAGCCCCCAGCGCAGCCGCCGCGAGCAACCCGGCGCCAGCAGTAGCCACGACACCCGCCCGAACCCGGTACGGCCGTCCTTCGCCGTACAAGACCGCGAACGTCCCCAGCGTGACAAACAACGCCGAGGCCGAGGCCCCCGCCAACACCAGCGCGATCCCCGGAACGGCCACCGCCGCCGCTGCCCGCAACCCCGCCGACCACCTCCGCCCGACCGGCGGCAAGGCGAACATCAGCGCCCGAAAACCCGCCACGCGAGGCAACTGCTCAACCGGCTCGGGCGACTCCATCCGCCCATCCCAACACGACGCCACCCACCCGGAAAGCCCGGCCACGGCTGGCAGAGACCGCGGGCACACTCCCGATGCCGGGTTTGCTCCGCAACCGAAACGCCTGGCCTGCGGACGGAGAGACACTGCCCGGCCCACCCAACGCGGCTGTCCCCCGCCTCGCCGCTCACCCCCAGCCCTCGGGCTCTGCTCACGAACCCCGCGGGCAGAGGACGACCGCCAGCCCGGCGAACACAGCCGTCACGCCAACCAACCGCGACACCCAGCCCTCAAGCTCCGCTGGCTAACCCCTGCGAGCAGAAGACAACCACCAGCCCCGCGAACACAGCCGT
Organism: Amycolatopsis sp. CFH S0740; assembly: GCF_004522315.1. Classification (NCBI taxonomy): domain Bacteria; kingdom Bacillati; phylum Actinomycetota; class Actinomycetes; order Pseudonocardiales; family Pseudonocardiaceae; genus Amycolatopsis; species Amycolatopsis sp. CFH S0740. The sequence continues at coordinate 132,264 of NZ_SDLS01000025.1, forward strand.
CACGCCAGCCCGCCGCCCCCCAACTAATTCCGGCGGACAGAAACCACGGCCAACCCCGCCGAATGCGGCCCGTCGCTCGTGCACCACGCCAGCCCTCGTGCATCGCAGCAGCGCGCTCTCGTTTCGCGACGATCGAGCCGCCGTACTCGTCCGCTGCCCGCCGAGCGGCGGTCACTTCTCGCTCTCTTCGACCGATGCTCCGGCCCGCATCCCTCATGAGCCAGACCTGAACTCGACAGACCCGCCGCACCGCCCTCATCCCAGGCGAATCCGGAGCCAGCAGAGACTCCGCTATCGCACACGGATTGTCAGGCCCGGTCAGGCGACGGCCAACGCTCGCAGAACAGCGATCGCTTCTCACCGCTTCGACCGGCACACCCAGGTCCGCGAACCTCCCGAGCAAGATCAGCGACCGGCGTTTACTCAACCGCCCCGGCCTGAACTCGACAAACCCGCCGCACCGACCTCAGCCCAGCCGCCCCGGAGAAGCCAGCCGCCTCCGCCGTTCACCGGAACTCTGCCCGCGCAGCCGCCTCCCCCACCGTCACTTGGTCGAGATCCGGGTGGGTCGCCTCGGCCCGTTCCCACTGCGTCGCAGCCTCATCCGCAATTCCCTGCGCCGCAGCGACATTTCCCAATCCCAGGCAAGCCCGCGCCGCCTCGTGGGTGCTGCCGCAGGTCTCCGCGCGGGTGGCCGCTTCCCGGTACGCCGACTCAGCACCCGGATGATCACCGGCGCGGAATCGTGCCCAGCCTAGGCAGTTCAGTCCCATCACGATGTCCAGTTCCAGCCCCAGTTCCTCAAAAACCGTCAGCGTTTCCTCGACCAGGCGGGCAGCTTCGGCAGGCCGTCCCAGCGCGGTCAGGACCAGGGCGACACCTCGCGTCGTAATGGCGCCGCTGCGTCGGTTGCCGGTCAGGGCGTAGAAATCGGCTGCGGAGCGCAGGTCCCGCAGGGCTTGTTCGTGGTTGCCCCGATAGTGCTCGGCCCACGCGGCATGCGCCAGGGCGGTCGCTTCGCCGTGGCGGTCGCCGATTTCCCGGTACTCCCGCAGGGCCTGGCGGTAGCACCGGGACGCCTCGTCCAGATCGCCGCGGTCGACGTACGCGATTCCCAGGTTCGCGGTGGTCGTCGCGGCGGCCCAACGGTTGCCGACAGCTTCGGCGGCGGCGCGGGCCCAGCGGTGCGTCGCGATCCACGGGTCCCACAGTTTGGTCAGGTAGAAGAAGCCCCGCAGGAAGAACGCCAGCTGCCAGCATCGCTCGGACTCCCCGGTCCGGCGGCAGAGTGCGACCAGGTTCGGCCATTCGGCGCGGAACCACGCGATCGCGCTGTCCTGATCCGGGAATTCCACCTCGGGCAGCCCGGGCGGGTAGGTCACCTCCGGGCGGTACCGTGGGCCGCTCAGCGCTCGGTCGGCGCGTTCCGCGGTCGCGACCGAGAAATCGGCCAAGCGGCGGAGCGCATCCTCGCCGGGCACGTCGGAGGCGGCGAAAACCCTTACCAGGTCGTGGAAACCGTACCGGCCCAGTTCCGGCTGGGTGAGCAGGTACGCCTGGTGCAGGCGGTCCAGCAGACGCTCAGCCGCCACCGCGTCCAGGGAACCGAGCGCTTGCGCCGCGGTGACGTCGAAGTCGACGCCGGGGTGCAGGGCCAGCAACCCGAACAGCCGCGCTTCCGGCTGCTCCAATTGGCGGACTGACAACCGGAAGGCGGCGGCGAGGCTTCGTTCGCCGTCGTCGAGCTCGCCCAGGCGGCGGGTTTCGTCGGCCAGGCGGCGTTCCAACTCCGCGACATCCCATGCTGGGTGGGCGCGCAGGCGGGCGGCGGCGATCCGGATCGCCAGCGGAAGGCGGCCGCAGCGGTCTGCGATGCGCAGGGCAGCATCCGGGGGCGCCCCGGTCAGAGTGGCGACCAGGGCGGCGGCGGAAGCGGACGGGAGGACGCCCAGCGAGACGTGCTCGGCTTCGTCCAATGCGGGCAGGCGGCTGCGGCTGGTGATCACGACCCGGCATTTCGGTTCCGCGGGCAGCAGTGGGCGCACTTGCCCGGTGCTGCCCGCGTTGTCCAGCACCAGCAGGAAACTCCGGCCGCGCAGGCAAGTCCGGAAGAGCGCCGCGCGGTCGTCGGGATCGGCCGGGATCCGGTCGGCGGGCACCTCGAGGATCCGCAGCAGACGGTCGTGCGCGTCGGCGGGCGTGACCGGTTCGTCGGAGGTGCCGCGGAGATCGAGAAAGAGGCTGCCGTCGGCGAAGGACGCCTCCAGCCGGTACGCGCACCGCACCGCCAGTGCCGTCTTGCCGGCTCCTCCCATGCCGGAAATGACGCAGACTCCGCCGTCGGACTCCAGGATCTCGCGCACGGTCTGGGATTCGGCATCGCGGCCGGTGAAGTCGGCGGTTACCGGAGGGAGGCCGGACGGGCGGACGTCCGGACGAGTCCGGCGTTTTCCGGTTTCCGCGGGAACCAGTGCGGTAAGGGCTCCTGGAGTGCCGAATTCGGATTCGCACAATGCCGCGAGTGTGGAATTCGGGGCAGCGAGGCCGGTTTCGACCTTGCTCAGGTACCCCTTGCTGTAATGCACCCGTCCGGCCAGTTCGGCGAGCGACAGCCCGGCCGAGGTGCGCAGCCGCCGCAGTTCCGCCCCGAACGTCGCGCGCGCTGTCATCCGCCCCCACCTTCTTCTCGCTCCCAGTATGACTGTCCGGCAGACGCCGGGACGGGGTTTCGTCACGGCGCGGTCCGCACCGACACCGGCGGCGCGACCGGAGCCGGTCCGCCCGGATGGCCGAGCGCGACTCCGGACACGAGCGCGGCCGCGGCGAGCCACAACGCGGCGCGCACCAGCAGAGAAAACGAACAGACGACCTTCACGACAAGCTCCTTCCGAGGATTTCCGCCTGCCTGATCAGCGGCTTGTCCCGAGAATGCGGGAGCGCGCGGCAATCGGGGAAGGAGTTTCCCGTTTCCACCTTAATCGCGTGAACGGGGAACCGGAGGCAACGCCGCGGCGAAAGGCATTCCGCTCTGATGAGCAGGGCGCCAGCCCGCACGCCAGCCCGGTCGCGGGATCGAAAGCGGCGCAGCCGTCCCTGACTGGAACAGTCACCCGCCGTTTCGGGAAGGAGCCATCCGAGCGAATTTCCGCCCGGATAAACCCGGTCGCACCAGCCGGACGCGGGAATGGGAAATCATTCCGGTCACAGTCCGTGCGCCGGGCCCGGGCGAGGCTGGACATCCGCGCCCGCATTGCGGAACAGTGGCTGCGGGCGGGGAGACGCGAGGGAGGAACGGGTGGAACCGAACGCGGCGGACTTGGTCGCGGAATTGAAAGTGCTCCGGAAGGGGCGCGGCGTTTTCACCACTCCGCTCGGGATTCGGGTCGGCCCGGTCCTGCGCGAGGTGTGCGGGATTCCCGACAACGCGGAAAACGTCGAGATCCGCGACCGGCTCGCGCACGTGCTGGAACCGCTGGCCAAGACGCTCCCGGACGACCTCCGGATCGCCGTGCTCGCGGCGTTCGCGATGCACGAACCGGCGCGCAAGCCGTTCTACCAGGAGCGGGTGCACTGGGCCGCGCGCGAGCTCGACCGCGACGACCGCACGATCCGGCGGCGCATCGACGAGGGCATCGAGCACGTCGCGCACCTCGCGCTCGCCGGCCCGCGCGAGGGCGGCGGGCGGCCCGCACCCGAGGGCAGCTGGCACACCGAACTGCTGCGCGTGTCCCTTGCCCTGGACCAGGAGCGGCCCGAGGTGTTCGAGTTCCGGCGGATCGTCGCCGACGCCGACGACCTCGCCGAGCTGGACCTCGCGCTCACCCTCACCACCACGTCCACGGCGTCCGGGCCGGTGCGGGAAAGCGATCTGGACGTCGACGTCTTCCACGGCGGCACGCTGGTCCGCCGCGCGATGGAGTCGAACGACCGGGTCGGGCTGGCGCTGCAGCTGGCCGACCCGTTGCCGCGCGGGAAAACGCACGACCTCGCGCTGCGGTTCCGCGCGGAGTTCCGGCATCCGCACTACGTGTGCGTGCCGCGGCATCCGGTCGACCGGTTCGACCTGCACGTGCGCTTCCCGGCCGCGCCGCCGACCGAAATCGTGCGGCTGGACCGCGTGTTCCAGGACGACGCACGCGATCTGGGCGCGCGCGGCGACGTGGTGAGCCCGGACGGCTCGGGCGAGGTGCACCTGCGGTTCGACCGGCTCGCGCCCGGGTTCGCCTACGGCATCCGGTGGAGCCCGGCCGGCTGAACCTCCCCGGCCGGGCCCGGCGCCGGTCAGTGCGTGATCATCGCGATTCCCCTTCCCGATCGGGATTTCTCCGACCGCACCGGGATCGCCGCCGCGCCGCGCCGCGCTACCCGCCGGCGGAACCTGTCCAAGATCTGTCCAGGTCCGTGCGGATTCCGTTGCCGCGCAACGGACAGAAGCTGGACAACACCTGCGCGGGCGCAACACCGGCGCCCGGGCGGCCGATTCCCGGATCGAGCGGGCGAGACCACCGCGGCCGCCCGTACGAAAGGAACGACCCCTATGCCCACCGCCACCGTGCCCGAACCGGTCGAAGGCTACGTCCCGCTGTCCGCGCTGCCGCGTCCGTCCGAGCTGGCGCAGCGGCTCGAAACCGTGGTCCGCGCGGCCCGCGACAAGGTCCCCGGCGCGGCTCCGGAACTGCTGGCGCTGCTGAAACCGGTGATCGCGCGCTACTGCCGCGCCCGCATCGGCGGACGCGACCTGTCGTACCTGTCGGCCGACGACGTCGCGCAGGAGGTGTGCATCGCGGTCCTGCAGGCCGTCCCGGGCTACGAGGACCGCGGCGGATCGTTCCTGCACCTGGTGCGCGCGATCGCGGCGAACAAGGTGGCCGACGCGTTCCGCGCGGTGTCGCGCGACCGCTCGCGGCCGGTGTCCGACGTCCCGGAGAACCCCGATCTGGGCGACGGTCCCGAATCGCACACGATGACGGCCGACCTCGGCGCTTCGCTGGGCAGGCTGATGGCCGGGATGCCGAAGCTGCAGCAGGAAATCCTGACGCTGCGCGTCGTCGTCGGCCTCACCTCGGCCGAGACGGCGAAGGCGCTGGGGATGTCACCGGGCAACGTCCGGGTGACGCAATGCCGCGCGCTGGCGAAACTGCGGGACTCGATCCAGGAGCAGGGACTCGCCGAAGCGCTGCTGGCGTGAACTCGCAACATCGCCGGAACTGGTCCGGACCACTGGAGAAAAAATCCCCGAAGTTCACCCGCTCGGGCCACTTCGGCGGCGCGGGCGGGCCCGGAACGCCCGGGTCCGGACCGGCTCAGCCCGCGTCGAGCCGCCGTTTCATCCGGCGCAGGAACGCGATCCGGTCGGTCTCCACGCGGACCGCCGTGCGGTCCGGGTAGATGTCGAACACGCCGGTCATCCCGGTTTCGGCCAGCCTGCGGCCCGCCGCGCCCGAGGGATGCGCGAGCAGCCGCAGCACCACGCCCTCGGCGGCCGCGCGGTCCTGCGCGGCCCGCAGGACGTGCACGCCCGCGTCGCTCAATTCGGTCAGCCCGGTCAGGTCCAGCACCAGCGCCATCGGGCGCTTGGCCAGCGCGAACGTCACCGCCCGCACCACCACCAGCGCGGTGCCGGCGTCGAGTTCCCCCGCCAGCAGCAGCGTGAGCACGTCGAGGTCGTCGTAGCGGTACGACGACTTCAGCCGTGCCGATCCCTGTGAGCCGGCTTCCATCCGCGTGCAGCACTCCCTGTCCAGGCGGGGCCCGTCGCGCCCGCTCGTCCACCCGACACCATTCTGGACCTCCGGGCACGGTGACCGCGCTCACAGTCCTTGTCGGCGGCTCGTCAACGCGCGCTGCTCCGCTTGTCCCACGACGAAAGTCGGGAACTGAACCGGCCCGACCTTCGGCGGGTTCCGTCATTTACCGACATTCACGACGGTGGGTCAGTACCTGACCACACTCCCCGTACCCACCGGAGATGATCACCAGTGCGAATCGCGCGTACCGCCGCAGTCCTGTCCGGCCTGGCCTTCGCCGCCGTCGCCGCGGCGGCCCCGGCCACCGCCGCCCCCGCCCAGCCCGCCATCATCGACGGCAGCACGGCCGACTCCCTGCACGCCGCCGCCCGGATGTTCGCCGGCGGCCAGGAGCTCTGCTCGGCCACGATCATCGCTCCCGACTGGATCCTCACCGCCCGGCACTGCACGCAGGGCGCGGGCGGCAAGCAGATCACCTTCCACGTCGGCAGCCTCGACCAGACCCAGGGCACCGAGGTCTCCGCGACGTCCGTGCACGACTCCCCCGACGCCGACATCTCGCTGGTCCAGATCGACCAGAAGGTCCAGACCGAGTACGCGCCGCTCGGCACCGCGAGCGACGTCAACGTCGGCGACACCGCGCAGGTCTACGGCTGGGGCGCGACCTGCACCGACCAGCCGGAGATCAACTGCCAGTCGCAGGTGCTGAAGGTGGCGAACGTCCAGGTCACCTCGGTCGACTGCCCGGACGGCGCGGCCGGCGTCTCGGTGTGCGCCAACCGCGGCGACGGCATCACCGCAGGCGGCGACTCCGGCGGCCCGATGTACGCGAACGGCAAGCAGGTCGGCGTCGCCTCCACCAGCGACCGCCAGTCCTACACCGCCTACATCAACGTCACCCAGTACCGCGACTGGATCCAGTCGGTCGCGGGCGTGTGATCGCGGGCGGCCCGGACCCGGACGGATCCCCGGGTCCGGGCCGCTTGTTTCACCCCTCCCCGTCCCTGGCCCGCGCGAGCACCTCCTCCGGCCGCAGCGGGCTCGCCGGGTGGTGGCTCAGGCACAGCGGCGTCGACACCCGCCGGAACCCGAACGCCTCGCCGGACACGTAGAACTGGGCCCGCTCCAGCCGCGAGATGTCCGCCACCGGACTCCCCTTCGCCCGCGCCATCTCGTTCGCCGCGGCGATCTGCGCTGGGCTGTTGAGCCGCCCGAAGAACTGCGTCATCGCGTTGCCGGCGATCTGGTTGTGCAGGCCCTTCGGCGCTTGCGTCGCGAACAGCAGCCCCAGCCCGTACTTCCGGGCCTGCGCGGCGAGCACGATCGTGCTGCGCGTGCTCGCGGTGAGCGACCCGGACGCCGCGAGCGTCTGCGCCTCGTCCATCACGAACAGCGCGCCCAGCGGCCGGTCCCCCGCCGGATTCCGCTTGATCCACGCGAACAGCTCCATCTGCAGCTGGTTCACGAAGCTCTGCCGCTGCGCCTCGGCGGGCAGCCCGGCGAAGCTGATCACCGAGATCCGCGCCCGCTTGCCGTCCGCCGGGGTGAGCAGCACCGCCGGGTCGGCTGGGGTGCCTGCTCCGGCGAACAGCGGGTCGTTCACCATCGCGGCCTTGAGCAGCTCCGCGACCTCAGCGGCGATTTTCCGGCCGCCGTTGAGATTCGTGACGCCTTCGGGGAGGTCCTCGAGGACCTCGATCAGCTCCGGCAGGCTCCGCGACCCGGCGCGGGCGTGGTGCACGATCGTCTGCCGCAGCACGGCCAGTCCGATGTCCGCCTTCGCGGTGCTGCCGGTGAGCCGAGCCTGCGGCGCGAGTGCCGCGACCGCCACCTCGACTGCCGCGGAGAACTCGTCCTCGTCGTCGAGCACCCCGGCGAAGTCCGGCAACGGCTCGAACCCGAGCGGCCGCCCGGTGGCGCGGCCCGGCGTCCAGACGACTACGTCGGTTTCCTCGAAGTAGCGCTCGGCGAGCTGGGCGTCTTCCGGACCCCAGCCGCTCGGCGGACTCGGCCACGCGTCGCCGAGGCGGGCGAGGTCGTTGTTCGGGTCCAGCACGATGGACGACACGCCGAGCAGCGCGCATTCCTCGATGATCCGGCGCAGGAGCACCGTTTTCCCCGACCCGGAACCGGCGAAGACGGCGGCGTGCTTGCGCAGGGCGGAGAGTTCGATGCGGATGGGTTTGCCGGAACCGGTTTCGGTGCCGAGGGTGAGGGCGCCGTCGGGCGGCGGGTGGGTCCCGTCCGAACGCGGGGCTTGGGCGGTTCCGTTGCGGCTTGAGCGCGCGGTCTGGGTGAAGAGGGAGGGCTGAGCGGCGGGTGCCGGGTGCACGGGTCGCTTCTCTACTGGCAGCGGGGCTGGGTTCGCGGGGCCGCCGGAGCGCACCGCCGCGTCAGGCAGGACTCCGGACAGCAGCTGGGAGCGCCGCGCGGGCCTGCGGTCGATGAGCCATTCGTGGACGTCCGGGCCGCCCTTGGCGAACATCTCGTCCAGCGCCCAGAACGTGCGGACGTCCGCTTCGGACATCTTGAGCCGCTTCCCTCCGGCGGCTTCGAACGCCCGGATCTCGGCCTGCGTCTTTTCCCCTTTGGACCACGAGGAGTTCCGGATCAGGACGAGGTGGCGGTTGTCCGCCCCGGGCCGCAGTCCCGCGGCCGAGCGCGCCTTGCGGAACCGGTTGAGCACCGCGAGCGGATGCCGCACGGAGATCGCCCGGAACGCCCAGTGCTCCTCCAGATCGGAGTCCTCGTCGAGGGTGTGGGTGAGCCACGCGTGCAGTTCGTCCTCGCTGCCGCGGGCGTCCCACTCCATTTCGTCGTCGCCGACCTCGGTGATCCAGCCGCGCAGCGCGGCCGACAGCAGCCGGGGCATCACCTCGTCTTCCACTTTGTGGTCGAGCAGCGCCGACGGATCCGCGGCCGCGCGCAACTGCTCGAACCAGGCGTCGAGTTCGGCGAAGCGGTCCGGCTTCGGTTCCGCGCGGGCCGAAAGCACCGGTGGGGCGTCGGTGTCGAAGCTGGTCAGCTCCTGCACCCGCTCCGCGCGGACGCAGGCGTCGATGTGCGCGCCGATCCGCTTCAGCAGTTCGCGCGGGGTGTACTCCTCCCACGGCCCGTCGAACGCGGAAGGCGCGACCGGCCAGGTCGAATGCGGCGGGGTGAAGTCCATCGCGGCGTAAGCCACTCCGAGCCGCCGCTCCACCAGCCGCCGTCCGACCTCGGCGTCGAGCACCCGGCCGAGCGTCAGCGTTTCGCGGAAGCGGTCCGGCACGGTGTCCGAGGCCTTGTCCTTGATCAGCATCCACGTCGTCGGGAGGCAGGCGAGCACGGTCAACGTCCGCCGGGTGACCTCGCGCAGTTCCATCAGGCCGTCGGCGATCTGGGCGACGAGGAAGTCTTCCTCGCCGCGATGCCCGATTTCGCGAGCCTGCAACGAAGACCGGGCGATGAGCGTGTCGAGCTGGTCGACCCCGATCACGAGCGGACCGGTGAGCGCGAGCAGCCGCGTGATGTCGTGCACCTGCCCCAGCGCGGACTTCGCCTTCGCCCGGATGCCCCACTTCCGGCGGACGCCGGATTTCGACTCCTCGGAACTGCCGAGGTACTCGTCGCCGATCTCGTTCTGGGTCAGGTCTTCCGCGGCGTACAGCACCAGCGCGCGGGCCGTGTCCGCGCATTCCACGGCGACCTGGCGGTCGAGCTTGCGCAGCCCCAGCACGAACGCGTCGAGGTGCGCGCGAGTCAGCGCGCCCGTGCCCAGCAACGCCGAAGTCGCTTCCCAGGACACGTCGCCGCGTTCGCAGACCCGGCGCACGAAACTGCGCAGCTGCGTCTCGCCGGAGTCGTCGGTGCGCAGCAGACCGCGGCGCAGCGCGTCGGCCGTGTTCTCCCAGAAAGCGTCGCCCGCGGTGAGGTCGTCGAGGAAGAAGTACCCGCCCGCGCGGTGCGCCGCCCGCCGGACCATTCCGAGGAGATGGGTCTTGCCGACGCCCTTCATCCCCTGCATGACCAGGCCGATCGGGCTCGGCCCCTCGCTCGCCGCCGCGTCGCGGATGCCGACGTCGATCGCGGCGATCACGTCCGCATGCAGCCCGTCGACGTGGTACGGCGAATCGCGCCATACGTGGTCGGGCGTGTCGGCCCAGTCGAACCGCAAAGTCGCCAGCACGGCCAGATGTTCGATCATGACGCCTCGATGGACAGCATGTGGTTCTCTTCACCGCCGATGCGCACAGCCGCCGCCCGGTCCGCCGCGGTCAGCACCTTGCGGTTGGATTCCGGCACCAGTTTCGCTTGCCCGGTACGGCTCAGCTCCTTGAGCACCGCGTCGACCTCGGCGGTCTCGGCGTGGCCGAGCGACGACCGCAGATCGGCCAGCCCCACCCACCCCCGGGGCTCGCGAGCGAGTTCGCGATAGGCCTTGACGATCATTTCCTTGAGGTTGACCGCCTGCGGCGCGTTGCCCTCCGCGCCGCCGAAAACCTCCTTGAGCGAAACGTTGTGCAGCCGCAGGTACTCGAAGAACTTGTTCAGCGCCAGGTAAGCCACCACGGTCAGCGTGCTCCGCACCGGTTGCGGCGGGGACAGCGCGGCCAGTTCCTCCGCGCACCAGTCCCAGCCGGCGTCGGTGAGCTGATGCGCGAACGCGCGGCCGGATTTCCTGCTGCTGACGTAGCGCTGGTTGAGCTTGACCCGGTCCTTCCCGTCGAGCGCGAAGCCCGCGGCTTCGCGCAGTTCCGGATTCGTCATCTCCTTGCCGTGCACCATCAGCGCGATCATCGCCGCGGACTGCTTGTGGCTCAGTCGTTCGTGCATCCGCCGTCCTTCCTCGGGGCATCCCGGCCGCGGGCGCGGGCGGGTGTCTGGCAGGTGCGGCTAGTTGCCGTTCACCCGCACGTCGAGCACTTGCTGGGCCCACGCCAGGGCCTTCTGGACCGGCAGCGGCGGCGGTATCGCGCCGTTGTCGTGACGCGGGCGCAGCACCACGGCCAGGTCCGCGCCGAGCTCCTGCGCGCGCACGCTGTCCCCGGCCCCGACGACAGCGGGCAGTTCGCTGGCGAACTCGCCCACGAGGTCCCACAGTTCCGGACGCAGCCGGACGTGTTCGGCTTGCCGCAGCAGGGAAACCAGGTCCGCTTGACCGGTGTCGACCAGTGCCCGTCCGGCGCCGATCTCGTCGGCGAGGGTCCGCGCGACCTTCGCCGGGCCGTTCAGCGCGCTGAGGCGCAGATGCCGCAGGTTGCCGAGGTAGCCGGACAGCTCGCGCGAGTCGGTTCCCTCGGTGAGCACCGGGATCAGCCTGCGGTCCTGGCCGAGCGTGCGGTGCAGGAACAACTCGACCTCCGCCAGCTGCCACCGGCTCGCCTTGCCGTCGATCACCAGGCACAGGTGCCGGGCGTCGGTTTCCGCGCGGCCGAGCCAAGAACGGTCGCCCGACAGCGAACGGCCCACCCGGATGCCGAGAGTCTCCAGTTCCGCCACCAGCTCCCGGGAGACGTCGAGGTTCGACCGCGGCATGCTGACCTGGATGTCGTAGGCGAAACTCTGCGTCCGGGTGCGCACCGCCGCCACGTACGCGTCGCGGTTTTCGGCCAGCAGCTCGGTCCGGTCGAAGGAATGCGCGATCACCGCGGCGACGGTCTCGAGCGCGAACCCGATCTGGTCCGCACCCGGGCTTTTCTCCAGCAGCACCGGCAGTTGCTCGCCGAAGGTCCAGTACGAGACGTAAGGCAAGGTGAGGTGGCGCGCGATCACCGCGGGCGGAACGTCCTGGTCCAGCCAGCTGTCGAACAGGCTCCGCGTCTCCTTGAGGCAGATCTCCCGCCAGCTTTCCGACCGGTCGTACTCCTCGCGCGTGTCGAACCGCGAGAGCACCGGCAGCACGGGAAGCTGCGGACGGTCGTACGGCAGGGCGTTCCGCGCGACATTCGCCCGGCGCGCGACGTCGACCGCGCCGCGCACACTCTGCATGTTCGCGGTGTAGAGGACGACCAGCCGGTCCGGCAGGTGCGCGGTGCAGATGCTGCCGACGTCGGAGATTCCCGTGCGGCTGTCGAGCAGGACGTAGTCGTACTCCGAGGTCCAGGCTTCCCGGCAGCGTTCGAGATACTCGCCGAATTCCTCGTCGTACAGGCCTTCCCAGTCGATTCCCTGCACCTGTGCCGGATACTCGGGGCCGTCGCCGCCCGCGGCGAGGAAGTCCAGCGCGCCGGCCACGTTGTCCAGGCGGACCGGAAGGACGTGCCGGTTCGGCCGGACGGTGCCCGCCCGGAAATCGGCGACGAGATCGACTACGCCGCCTTGCGGATCGTGGTCCAGCTTCGGCCGGAAGTACTCGTGCAGACCCGGTGCTTCGAGGTCCCAGTCGATGCACAGCACGCGGTGTCCCCAGCGGGCCAGCAGCACCGCGATGTTGGCCAGCGTGAAGCTGCGGCCGACGCCGCCCTTGTAGGAATAGAAAGTGATCACGACGCCCGTCATCGCTCAGAGCCTCGGGAACCGGGAAGCGGGCGGGACGTCCGGCCGCGGAGTCAGCACCGGCCAGTCCGGCCGCCACGCCGGGGCCGCGCTGAGCAGTTCTTCGACCTCGGTCGCGATGCGGTTCATCTCGTCGTGGAAACCGATGTATTTGGCCGAGACCTGGAATTGCTCGTACGGATGATTCCACTCGGTCAGGTTCTTCATCCGGCGCTGGTGCGCGTACGGCGGGAAGTTTTTCGAATCGCAGTAGATGACCGGGTAGATCAGGGTCGCCGGACGGTCCCGTCCGGCGAGTTCTTCGCGGCGTTCCATCGAGGCCCATTCGGCGAGGCACCACTCGTTGTAGAAGTACTTCGGCGAGCACACCGGGACCAGGATCCTGGTGTGCCGCAACGCGGAGCGCAGTTCGTCCGGCCACTTGCCGCCGACCCGCACCGACCCGTCGAAGAACACCTGGACGTCCCGGTCGAGGTTGCCGTCGAGCAGTTCGCACAGCCGCGGGTGGAAATGGTTGCGGACCCATTTGGAGATGGCCTCGGCGCACCGTTCGTAACTGATGAAAACGTCGTAGTGGTACACCTGGGCAGCGCTCCCCCGTCGATTTCCGCGTCCTGGCGATCCCGTCCTCGGACCACGACGATACCTTTGGCGAAGACCCCGGCAAGGGACAGATTCTGGACACTTTGTGGCCGAAAACCCGCTGCCGCCGGCCGGACCCGAGACTGGACCGGTCGCCGCCGCCGGAATTCGAGGAGCCCGATGTCCGCCCCCGCCGCACCCCGGATCTTCATCAGCTACGCCCACGACACCGCCGCCGAGCACTACCGGCAGGTCGGGACCTTCGCCACCTTCCTCCGCGCCAAGATCGGCCTCGACGTCCGGCTGGACCAATGGGACGACGCGTCCCGGATCGACTGGTCGGCCTGGGCGATCCGGAACATCCACGCCGCCGATTTCGTGCTGGTGATCGCCTCGCCGAACTACCGGCGGCGCGCGGACGGCGAGGCGCCCTTCGACGAGGGCCGCGGCTCCCAGTTCGAGGCGCGGATCATGCGCGACGCGCTCACCCGCGACCTGGAGCGCGAGACCAGCCGCATCCTGCCGGTGGTGCTGCCCGGCGCTTCGGTCGAAGACATCCCGGCGTTTCTCACCCCGTATTCGACCACGCATTTCCGGATTCCCGAATTCACCGACGACGGCGTCGCCGGGCTGATCTCCGCGATCACCGGGCGCAGCCAGAACGAGCGGCCGGTGCGCGGGATCTGGCGCGGGGCAACGGATTCCGCGCCTGGGCCGGTACTGGCGACCGAACTGCCGTGGCGCGACAAGAGCGCGGACATCACCGCCGGCTCAGCGCGGATCGACGGGATCAGCTACGAGCACAGCGTCGTTTTCCGCACCGCCGGGCCGACCTTCGGAGCGTGGGCGTTCGCGGAAATCGACCTCGGCGGCTCCTACGCGCATTTCACCGCGGTCGCCGGAGTGCTCGACGACGTCGAGGACGCGGATTTCCAGATCGGGCAGTTCTGCGTCCGGCTCGACGGCGAAATCCGGCACCTCGACCATTCCGCCTCCGGCAGCCCGCGGCACACCGAACTCGACGTCACCGGCGTCCGGCGGCTGCGGCTCGAGATCCGCCGTCCCGCGGCGGGCCCGGCTGCCCGCACGACCCGGCCGGCCGCGCTGGCCTGGGGAAACCCGACGCTGCGCTAGGCGCGCGTTTCCTGCTTTCGAGGAAACAGGAAACGCCTTGTCCGCACCCGTTCCCGGATCGCATTCTGGGTGCACGCCGCTCGTTCCGGGCGGTTCGCCGAGAATCACGGAAACCCGGTCAGCCGCGAAAGAGCACTATTTCACGGCGGGGGTTTTCCGTGCCTGGATCCGGGAGGGAGGTGCGGGAAAATGCAGACGCACGGAATCGTTCTCATCCTCACGCTGCTGGGCCTGGCCTGACGCGGAACGGCCGGATTCGCCGCGAGGGCGGATCCGGCCTATCCGCGGGCCCGCAGGTGGTCCCGCAACGCCCGCGCGACCCGCGCCATCAAGATCTCCGCTTCCGGCTGGATCGCCGCGGGCACCCGGGATTCGGTGAGCGCGGCGACCGCGAACGCCTGGCCGTCCGAGTGCTCCACCACCCCGATCTCGTGCCGCAGGTTCACCAGCGTCCCGGTTTTCGAGGACCACTTCGCGGAATCGGACGCGAAATCCGGGGCCAGCCGTTGGCGCAGCAGGTTTTCGCCCATCAGCTGCCGCACCCGCGCGGACACGTCCGGGTCGATTTTCGACGGCGTCCACAGCGCGGTCAGCAAATCGGTGAACGCGCGCGCCGAACCGGAACTCGCGCGCGAAACGTCCAGCTGCCGCACCGGATGTCCCTGCCCCTCGGTCACCGCGCCGATCGCCAGCGAATGCGCGAGGTGCACCTCGGCCGCGTCGAACCGTTCCACCGGCGTGTCGCTCAGCTCGCTCAGCGAATGCCGCACCGAGATGCCGGTGATGCCCCAGTCCCGCACCGTCCGGGTGACCTCCGCGGGCGAGGTGAGCGCGAACAGTTCGTCGGCCGCCGCGCTGTCGCTGATCGCGGAGGCCAGGTACATCAGGTCCTCGACCGAAACCCGCGCCGGATGCCGGAACCGCGCCAGCCCGGTCGGCCCCGCGCTCTCGGCGCGGCCGGGTTCGACCTCCACCTGCCGCGCGCCGTCCAGTTCGCCGCGCCGGATCCGGTCCTGCGTCACCGCGACGAGCGGGACCTTGACCAGCGACGCGGTCGCGAACTCCAGGTCGGGTTCGATCCCGATCTCGCGGCCGGACCCGAGATCGCGGACGAGGAACGAGCCTCGCAGCCCGCCCTCGTCGAGTTCGTCCCGCAGCCGTGCCAGCAGCGCCTCAGTGTTCACGGCGCCAGTCTGCCGCACCGCCCGGGTCCGGACGGCGCGCGCGCTCCCCCGTCGCGACCTCCGCCCCCAGGCACCGCGCGATCGCGGCACGCAACGGCGTCCGCACCCGGTCGACGTCGTCGCCCAGCCCCGCCGCCACGTCGTATCCCCGCGCGAGCCGGACGCCGCCCACCGGACGCCACGCCAGCCCCAGTTCCCGCGCCTGATCCGCTGAGCACAACAGCAGATCCGCCGACCCGATCACGCTCGCCGCGGCCGTCGTCAGCGTCCCGGCGACCTCGACCTGCGCGGGCAGCAGCCCGGCCGCGTCGCGGGCGCGGAACACGCGGTCGCGGACATGCGGCACGTCGTCCTCCGGCTGCACCCACACCCGGCGGCGCGCTCCGGGCGACCGGCCCGCGCGCAGGGTTTCCAGGTGCACCACGGCTTCGTCCGGCTCGGCCTCGCTCGCGAGCCCGAGCGGCACCGTCCACACCCCGTCCTCCGGCGGCACCGCGACCAGCGCGGCCCGCACCTCCTGCGTCCGCACCAGTTCGGCCCGCTCGGCAGGCCCGGCGACGCGGAACTCCAGAAAGACCTCCACCGTCCGCGCCTGCGCTTCGAGTTCGGCGAGGTCGCGGGTGGTCGACGTGTCCGGGACCGCCAGCCGCAACGGCCGCCGACGCGCGCGCTGCGCGTCCGATTCCATCGCCTCGGCGAGCCGGACCAGGCGTTGCGCGGACGGCAGCAGGTCCCGGCCGAACGGCGTGAGCCGCGCCCGCCGGGTCGACCGGTCGAACAGCCGCTCCCCCAGGTGCTTCTCGAGCGCGGCGATCCGGCGGCTCGCCACCGGCTGCGGGATCCGCGCGACCACCGCGCCGCCGGTGAAGCTCCCCGCTTCGGTCACGCTCACGAACGCTTTGCAGCAGCCGACCAAGTCCACGAACAGAGCTTATGCCAGATTCGCATGATGTCGCACGGAAGTGTCTTGGACCGCATGAACCGGACGCGGGCACGCTGCTGGGGAGTTGATCGACTTCGGAGGGAGAACCCCGTGTTCCGCAGGCTGACCCTGGCCGCGTTCGCATTGGTCGCGCTAGCCTCATGTGCCACACCAGCAACACCGGTCGCCCCGGCGAGTTCCGCGCAGTCCGCCGCGCCGGCGGCGGCCAAGACAGTCGCGCAGCCGGATTTCGCCGCGCTGGAGAAGGCTTTCGGCGCCCGGCTCGGCGTCTACGCGATCGACACCGGCGACGGCCGCGAGGTCGCCTATCACGCGGACGACCGGTTTGCCTACGCTTCCACGCACAAGGTGTTCAACGCGGCAGCGATCCTGCACCGCGGGGATGATCTGACCCGCACGGTCACGATTCGGCAAAGCGATCTCGTGCCCAATTCCCCGATTACGGAGAAGCACATCGGGGAGCAAATGTCGTTACAGAGCGTCCTCGACGCTGCGCTGCGTTACAGCGACAACACGGCGGATAACCTCATGTTCCGCGAAATCGGGGGTCCCGCCGGGCTGGCTGCGGAGCTGCGCCGGCTGGAGGATACGGTCACCCACGTGGACCGCATCGAGCCCGCTCTCAACGAGACGAGCCCTGGTGACGTCCGGGACACGACCACCCCGCGAGTCTGGGCCAAGGACCTGCGCGCCGTCGCGCTCGACTCGGGACTCCCGGCGGACAAACAGGCCGTGCTGACCAAGATCATGCGCGCCAACACCACCGGCGCGCACGTGATCCGCGCCGGCGTGCCCGCGGACTGGCAGGTCGCGGACAAGACCGGGTCCGCCGATTACGGCACGCGCAACGACATCGCCGTGCTCTGGCCGCCGCACCGCGCGCCGATCGTGCTCACTGTGCTGTCCGATCGCCCGCAGAAGGACGCGAAGACCGACGACAAGCTGATCGCGCAGGCCGCCGCCGCGGTCGTGAAGGCGTTGCAGTGACCGGAATCTACCGGGTGGTCACCCACGTGCTCGCGGTGCTTTTCGTGCCGGTCGCGTGGGTGGTCGCGCGGGGCCGGGCACGGCACGTCGCGTGCCAGTGGGCGCTGGGGGCCCGCTATCCGGCCGAAAACCTCGCCGGGCTCACCCCCGGCACGCACGCCGCATTCACCGCGGCGCGCACCGAAGCGTTGTGGCGGCACGGAATCCTGCTCGGCCTGACTTCCGGTCACCGGGACGCCGCGACGCAGGCCGACCTGTTCCATGCCGAAGTCCAGCGCGCCGGTTCGCACGAACTCGCCCTGCACCTCACGCTCCCGCCCGCGCAATCGCAGCACGTGCGGGGCGTCGCGCTCGACGTGCGGCCCTACGAAGGCGCGCAGTGGCTCGAAGCCCACGGCGGACGGTTCGGCCTGTATCGCGTGTACGACAACGAATGGTGGCATTTCGAGTACCACCCGGACGGCCGCCCGCAGCGGCTGCCGCATCCCGGTTTCGCCGCCACTCGCGCCGCCAGCTGAGCCTGGTTCGTCCACTGTGGACCAGGCCGTGAGTCACAGATACGTGACGAAACCGGACAAGCGGTAACGAAAGCCTGAGCCGGGCGAATAACCGGATGTGCCCGGGGGCGTCCTGGGCCTGTCCCGAACGGAAACCGCATGATTCGCCCGGTCTCGAACCGTCTCCTCCTGCGCTGGGGCGCCGTAGCGGCCGCCGCCGCGCTCGCGTGCACCGCCTGCTCCGGCTCCGGCTCCGGCGGGAACGCCGCCCCGCCGCCCGCCGCCGGCGCTGCCGCGAGTTCGCCCGCC